>SBAZ01000081.1 GCA_005239935.1 Planctomycetales bacterium
CCGTTGAGCGCGGTACAAGCCGTCCCTCCGCGCGCCGCGGCCTCGAGGGCGATCTGCAGGCACGGGAATCGGTCGCGCGGCGGCTCAAAGAAGTGGAGGCCGCCGAGGCGGGCCGCGTCGAGCCGGCCCACCGAGGCTTCCCAGCGCTCCGGGAAGCTCAGCGCGTACTGGATGGGGAGGCGCATGTCGCAGACGCTCATCTGCGCCAGCCACGTGCCGTCAATCAGCTCGATGAGCGCGTGGACGGCGGCCTCCGGATGGATGAGAATCCGCAGCCGCTCGAGCGGCAGCCCGAAGAGCCACCGCGCTTCAATGAGCTCGAGGCCCTTGTTCATCAGCGTCGCAGAATCCACGGTGATCTTCGGGCCCATCTGCCACTTGGGATGCGCCAACACCTGCTCCCGCGAGACCCGCGCCACCTGCTCGGCGGAGAGTCCCCACAGCGGTCCGCCGCTGCCTGTGACGGTCAACCGAGCGACGTGCTCGCGGGGGACCCCCTGCAGGCACTGAAAGAGTCCGGCATGCTCGCTGTCGATGGGCATGAGGTGGGTGCCGTGCTCCTGCACGAGCCGCATGAGGATCTCCCCCGCCATGACGAGGAGCTCCTTGTTCGCCAACGCGACCCGCTTGCCCGTCTGGATGGCGCGCACAACCGGCACCAGGGCGTCCCGCCCCGATGTGGCGACGACGACGACGTCGACCGAGGGGTGCGTCGCCAGGTCGATGAGCCCGTCGAGGCCCACGCGAGGCGCCGGATAGCCGGTCAGCTGGCTGAAGGCGTGCGCCCGCTCTGCATCCCAGACCGCAACGAGTTCAGGCCGGAACCGCCGGGCCTGCTCCGCGAGCGCCTCCACACGAGACCGGCCCGCGATGCCCACCAGGCGCAGCCGCTGCGGGTGGGCAGCGATGACGTCGAGTGTCTGCCGCCCGATGGAGCCGGTCGACCCGAGCACCGCCACGCGACACGGGGCCGAGGGGCTAGCCATAGATCAGGATCGCGTAGAAGACCGGCACGGTGAACAGCAAACTGTCGAGGACGTCCAAGACGCCGCCCAGCCCCGGCAGCATGTCGCTGGCATCCTTCACTTGGCAGTCGCGCTTGAGCAACGACTCGGCCAGGTCGCCGAGCTGCCCGACCACGCCGAGCGCCACGCCCACCGCCAGGCCCCACCAGGTCATCGTGGTGTCTCCGATCGCGCTCACGGCCGCCGCGCCGGTCGCGCCACTCACGAGCACCGCGGCCACCGCACCTTCCACGGTCTTGCGGGGACTGATGCGGGGCATGAGCGGCGTGCGGCCGATCAGATTGCCGACGGCATAGGCGCCGGCATCGCCCATCTTCGTCACGAGGATCACATAGAAGAGCAGCCACGCGCCGCGGGTCGCGTCGAGCGCGCGGACATAGAAACAGTAGCTGAAGAGCACGCCGACATAGACCAGGCCCAGGAGTGTTGTGGCGACGCCGCTGAGCGCCTCGGAGGTGTTCTCGCGCCGCAGTTGGCGCGCGAAGAGCAGCATGATGGTCACCGGCCAGAACACGTCCCAGAGCCAGTCGAAGAGCGGGCTCACCTGGGTCAGCGCGCCCGCCGCGATCAGCCCCGACTCGACGAACGACCGCCAGGCCACCAGGATGCCCAGGCTGGCACCCAGGGCCAGCCCGAGCGATTGGTGGACCACAATGCCACGGTGGCGCACGATCGTGAAGAACTCTTGCAGCGCCGTCAGCGTGAAACCAAGTACGACGAGGGTAAACCACCACAGCGGCAGCCAGAAGAGCGTGGCGACGACGAGACTGATGACCGCGGCCGAGCTGACGAGCCGCCGCGCCAGCGCTGGGCGGCGCTGGAGAGCCTCCTCGGCAGTCTCGCCGGGCGCCGGGGTGCCGCGCCGGTTTCTCACGGCCGGCGTCTTCGAGGACGTCATGGTCTGTGTCATCCCCGGGACGCCCGGGCAAGGGCGGACGCGCGACCGAAGCGGCGTTCGCGCTGCCGGTACGCGGCAAGCGCGTCCTCCAGACTGGCCTTGGTAAACTCGGGCCAGTAGGTCGGCGTGATATAGAGCTCGGTATAGGAGCTCTGCCACAGGAGGAAGTTCGAGAGGCGCTGTTCGCCGGAGGTCCGGATCAGCAGATCCGGATCCGGCAGGTCCGGCGCGTAGAGCGCCTGGGCGAGCCGGGTCTCGTCGATCGCCTCAGGGCGCAGCCGGCCCTGCCGGACCTCCTCGGCGAGCCGGCGAGCGGCATCCACCAGCTCCTGGCGCCCGCCGTAGCTCAGGGCCAGCACGAGCGTCATGTGCGTGTAGGCCGCCGTCTCGGCCCCCACCCGCGCCAGGCACGCGCGTGTGCTCTCAGGAAGTGTCTCCAGGCGGCCGATCGCCCGCAGCCGGATGGCCTGTTTGTGGAGGGTCGGCGTTTCGCGCACCAGGAACTCCTCGAGGAGGTCCATGAGATCACGAATCTCCCCAGCCGGCCGGTCCCAGTTCTCCCAGGAGAAGGCGTAGAGCGTCAGGACCTTGACCCCCAGCTCGCACGCCGCCTCCACGATGCGCCGCACCGCGT
This sequence comes from Planctomycetales bacterium, assembly GCA_005239935.1. Classification (GTDB taxonomy): domain Bacteria; phylum Omnitrophota; class Gorgyraeia; order Aquiviventales; family Aquiviventaceae; genus SBAZ01. Next base: position 2,558 of record SBAZ01000081.1, read on the forward strand.
CGGCCCCGGCGCGGTGGCCGACCAGCCGCGGCAGGCCGCGGGCCGAGGCCCAGCGGCCGTTGCCGTCCATGATGATGGCAATGTGACGGGGCGTGTCGTGCGTCATGAAACAGGCAGAGGGGATGGCCAGTCGTGTCCGTCCATCCCCTCGCGCGAACCGGTCAGTCGTCGGGCAGCCGCCGCGCTCAGGGCGACGCCGGCGGAGCCTGCGCCCGAGTGCGCTCGAGTTCCGCCTTCAACTGTTCGATTGCCTTGAGCTGCTCGTCCACCTTGGTCTGCAGGGCGTCGCGCTCCTCGAGTGCGCCGTCCAGCTCGATCTCCAGCTCCTCGACCTCAGACTCGAGATCGGCCTGGTCGATCCGCACCTCGTCGAGCTGCGTGCCGACCCGGGCCAGGGCGACGCCGAGCACCACTACCACCACGACGACGCCGCCGACCAGCGCAAGACGAGAACGGGTCATGGGCATTCTCGGCGCCTCACTTCACGTACGGGCCCGAATGCAGGACGCGGTCGGCCTCCTGCTGGTAGGCCCGTCCGGAGGCTTGCGGCAGGATGATGATCTCGACGCGCCGGTTCTGCGCGCGTCCCTGCGTGGTGTCATTCCCCGTGACCGGATGCTCTGCCCCGTAGCCGATCACCGTGAGCCGAGCCGCGTCGATGGCGTGGTGCTGGGTGAGGTAGTCCGCCACTGCCTGCGCGCGCGCCAGCGACAAGGCCTTGTTGTCGGTCCACCCCGAATACTTAATGGGCTGGTCGTCCGTGTGCCCCTCGACACCGACGGGCTGATCCGGGACCTCCTGGAGGACCTGCGCCACGCGGTCCAGCACCCGGTGGGCGCTGCGGCGCACCTGCGCCTTGCCCGAGTCGAACAACACCTGGTCCAGCAGCCGGGTCACCAGGCCCCGCTCATCGTAGCCCACGCTCGCCTCGGCGGTGCCGAGCCGCTGCTCGAGCAGCGCCTTGGCTCGGCGCAGCTCATCAGCCTCCTCGGCCTTGAGCCGCGCGAGCGTCTTGAACTGCTCCAGCTGGTCGCTCAGCTCCGCCAGCTGCTGAATGTCCCAGGGCGAGCGCTTCGCAAAGGTGACGGCGCAGCCGGTGCTCACGAGTGCGAGGCCGATCACCAGCCAGCGCAACCAACGGTCCATGGATCTGCCTCCTTCGTCCCGGCCCGGCCCGCTCCACGGGCGCAGCGGACGCCCCGATGTGGTCTGCGCGCCGCCGTGGCGCACAGGTTTAGAATCTTCGTTACCCTAACACACGCCTACAGTAGCGTCAAGAATCACGCCGACGCGCCGCGCCTGCCGGCAGGCAGGCGGGGCGCAGCGCGGGGCCGGCGGCGGCGCTCCCGGCCCTCGCGGAACAGGTCCCAGTGGTCCGTCGTGAAGGCCTGCTCCCGCTGCAAGCCGGTGGAGACGAGGCAGATCGGCACTCCCATCAGGTGGGCGAGGCGCCGCAGGTACCGCCGGGCCGCGGCCGGCAGGTCCTCGAAGCGTCCGACCTCGCCGGTGTCCGAGCGCCAGCCCGGCACGGTCTCATAGACCGGCTGGCACTCCAGGAGGAGGCCGGTGTCCGCGGGCACCTCGGTGAGGCGCGTGCCCTTCCACCGGTACGCGACGCAGATTTTGATCTCAGGCATGTCATCCAGGACGTCGAGCTTGGTGACGGCCACCGCGTGGCAGCCGTTGAGCCGCACCGCCTGCCGCGCGACCACCGCGTCGAACCAGCCGCAGCGCCGAGGCCGCCCGGTCGTGGCGCCGAACTCCTGTCCCTTCCGGCGGATGCGCGCCATGAGGGCGGGCGGGAATTCCGTCGGCAAGGGGCCTTCGCCGACGCGCGTGGTGTAGGCCTTCACGACGCCGAGGATGCGGTCCACCGCAGTCGGCGGCACGCCGGCCCCGGTGCAGACGCCGCCCGCGCTCGCGTTGGACGAGGTCACGTACGGGTACGTGCCGAAATCCACATCGAGCATCGTGCCCTGCGCGCCCTCGAAGAGAATGCGTCGGCCCTTCGCCATGGCCTCGAAGAGGAAGCGCGCGCTGTTGACGACATGCGGGGCGAGCTGCTTGCCATAGGCGCGGTAGCGGGTGAGCAGGTCCTGATAGTCGAACGGCTGTTCGCGGTAGAGCACCTGCAGGAGGCGGTTCTTGTCTTTCACGTTCCGCCTCAGTTTCTCCGCAAAGCGCTCCGGGTGGCACAGCTCCGCGATGCGGATGCCGGAGCGCGCCGCCTTGTCCACGTAGCACGGGCCGATGCCGCGTCCCGTGGTGCCGATGCGCCCGGGGCGGGAGCCTTCCTCGGCCAGATCGAGCCGCTTGTGGTACGGCATGATGACGTGGGCCTGGTCGCTGATCTTCACGGCCCGGCGCACGTTGACGCCCCGCGCGCGGAGCTGAGCCATCTCCTTGAGCAGCGCTTCGGGATCCACCACGACACCGTTGCCGATGAGACCGATTTTGCCCCGGTGCAGCAAGCCGGAGGGAATCAGGTGGAAGACGAACTCCCGGCCATTGGCGACAACGGTGTGCCCGGCGTTGTTGCCCCCCTGGTAGCGGACCAGGATGTCCACCCGGTCGGCCAGGACATCAATGATCTTGCCCTTGCCTTCGTCCCCCCATTGGATGCCGACGACGACCAGGTTCATGACAGGTTAGGACCCAGACGTGTCCCCGTGAGTGAGGTGCCTGCTTAGAGCGTGATCAGTTTGGCGTCGAGGACGTGCCGGAGCTTCTTGACCTTGTCGAGTACGGCCGGCGGGACTGGGTTGTCAATGGTGACGACGGTGACGGCCTGCCCGCCCGGCTCGTCGCGGCCGTTGCTCATGCCGGCGATGTTGATCTTGGCTTCGCCCAGGAGCGTGCCGAGGGCCCCGATGAGGCCGGGCTTGTCCTGGTTGCGGATGACGAGGAGGTAGCCCTCCGGGGCGACCTCGACGAAGTACCGGTCAATCTTGACCACGCGCGGCTCCCGGCGGGCCGAGAGGGTACCGCTCACCGCCGTGGCCTGCCCGTCCCCGCGCACTTCGAGGGCGAGGAGATTGGCGAACTCGTCGAGGCGCGAGGCCTTGGCCTCCACGACCTTCACTCCCCGCTCCGCCGCGATCAGCGAGGCGTTGACATAGTTCACGCGCTCCCCCACGACCGGTTGGAGGATGCCCTTGAGGATGGCAAGCGTCACGGACGAGGTGTCGTGCGAGGTCAGCTCGCCCACGTAGGTGACGCGCACCTCGGCGATCTTGCCGCCGGAGAGCTGGGCCGCGACCACGCCCAGTTTCTCGCCGAGCGTGATGTAGGGCTGCAACACGCGCAGCGTCTGCGCGTCGAGCGAGGGCATATTCACGGCGTTGCGGATGCCCCGTCCCAAGAGCGCATCGGCCACCTGCTTCACGACCTCGATGGCGACGTTGTACTGCGCCTCTTCCGTCGAGGCGCCTAGGTGCGGGGTGGCCACCACCTGGGGCAGGCCGACGAGGGGATTCGGAGACGTTGGCGGCTCCTCCTCGTACACATCAATCGCGGCCCCCGCGACGTGGCCGCTGACGATGGCGTCGTGCAGGGCCTGCTCGTCGATGATGCCGCCGCGTGCGCAGTTGATGAGCCGCACGCCCGGCTTCATGGCGGCGAGCTCCTCCCTGCCAATGAGGTGCTTCGTCTCCGCGGTCAGCGGCGTGTGCACAGTGATGAAATCCGCGGTGGCGTAGAGCGTCTTGAGGTCTGTCAACTGAATCTCGAGCTGCTGCGCGCGCTCGGACGTCAAGAAGGGGTCAGAGGCAATCACGGTCATGCCGAAGGCTTGGGCGCGCGTGGCCACCTCAGTGCCGATTTTCCCGAGCCCGACGATGCCGAGCGTCTTGCCGAAGAGTTCGGTGCCCACGAACTTGCCGCGCTCCCACTGGCCCTGGCGCAGCGACGCGTTCGACTGCGGGATGTGCCGGGCCAGCGCCAGGAGGAGCGTGAAGGTGTGCTCGGCGGTCGAGATCGTATTGCCCGCCGGCACGTTCATCACGATGATGCCGCGCTTCGTGGCCGCGTCGGCGTCCACGTTGTCCAGCCCGACGCCGGCGCGCCCGATGACACGGAGGCGCTCGGCTGCGGCGATCACCTCTGCGGTGACCTTCGTCGAGCTGCGCACGACGAGGCCCTCATAGGGGCCGATAATCGCCGCCAGGTCCTTCGGGCCCAGGCCGGTCTTGATGTCCACCTCGAGGCCTGGATCCTCCTTCAGGAGTCTGATGCCGTCCTCCGAGAGCTTGTCGGCGATGAGGACCTTGACCTTCGTCGTGGCGCGCGCAGCGGCCTTCGGCGCGCCCGTCATGGTGCTGACCGCGGTGGACATGCTGACTCCTCGTGTTCACCCGCCCGTGCCATGCTCGTGGTCTCGGCGGCGGGGGGATCCTCTATTTCTTCTGCTGCTTCGGGTTCGTGATGACCTCGTCGATGATGCCGTAGGTCTTGGCTTCGTCCGCCGACATGAAGTAGTCCCGGTCCGTGTCCTTCTCGATTTTCTCGAGCGACTGGCTGGTGTGGTGGGCCAGCAGGTGGTTCAGCTTCTCGCGCAGGCGCAGGATCTCGCGCGCCTGAATCGAGATGTCGCTCGCCTGCCCCTGCGCCCCGCCCCAGGGCTGGTGGATCAGAATCCGCGCGCCGGGCAACGCGAACCGCTTGCCCTTGGCGCCGGCCGCAAGGAGGAGGGCCGCCATGCTCGCCGCCTGCCCGACGCAGACGGTCGAGACGTCCGGCTTCACGTACTGCATGGTGTCGTAGATCGCCAGGCCGGCCGTCACCGACCCGCCCGGCGAGTTGATGTACATGTTGATCTCGCGGCCCGGGTCCTCCGATTGCAGAAAGAGGAGCTGCGCGATGATGAGGCTGGAGACTTGGTCGTCAACGGGGGTGCCGACAAAAATGATTCGGTCCTTCAGCAGCCGTGAATAAATGTCGTACGCGCGCTCGCCGCGGGGCGATGACTCGACCACAATGGGCACCAGCATCTGGCCGTGCGACATGGATCCCTCCTGGTTATCGCCCTGAGTCTGCGTGAGTCGTCGTGGCGTCCGCCCGCCCCGGCCCTTGCTCAGGGCGGGCCGGGGGCGGCGTGGCCGGCGCGTCGGTGATCGTCGCCGCCGCCATGACGCGAGTCATGGTCTTTTCCTGTCGGATGGTCGAAATCACGGAGGGCCAGAGGCCCTGGTCATCGAGGATCTTCCGCACCGCGGCCGGGTCCTTGCGCCACCGCTGTGACAGGTCCCAGAGGCGCCGCACGACTTCCTGGTCCGTCACGCGGAGCTGCTCGGCATCGGCGATGCGGTCGAGGATGAAACCCAGTTTCACCAGCCGCTCGGCGTTGCCACGCAACTGCTCAGTAAACTTGCCGGCCTCGGCATCCACCTGCTCCTCCGACACTCCGGAGAGCAGCAGCCGCACCCTGAAGTCGCGCGTGAGCCGCTCGTGCTGATGGGCGACGAGCCCGGCCGGCACGGTGAAGGCATGCCGCGACACGAGTACCTCGACCAGACCCTGCTCCAGTGCGCGCTGTTGCTGCGCGCGCTTCTGCTCGCGCAGTTTCGCCTCGACGTGCTGACGGAGCTTCGCGAGCGTCTCGAACCCGAGGTCCTTGGCCAGCTCGTCATCCAGCGCAGGCACCTGCCGCTGCTTCGCCTCCGCTCCCTGCGCGGAAGCCCCCGCGGTCTGGGGAGCGGACGCTGTCTGGCCGGCCGGAGGCGGAACAGGCACCAGCTGGGCCATGGACTCCTGCAGCTGCGTCAGCGCCCTGGCGACCTCCTCCGCCCCGACCTCTGCCGAGGGACGCGCGAGCGGGATCGCCTTGTAGTCCGCGAGCGGGAATTCCGGCTCCACCTCGACCGTCGCCTCCAGCGCAAGGCCCTGCGC
>SBAZ01000032.1 GCA_005239935.1 Planctomycetales bacterium
CGACCGCTGGAGCAACCGGCCGGGTCATCCCACCACCTGTCTGGCCCACACCCGTAGCGTGGCCGGGCCGGCGCGGACACGATGTGTTGAGGGATCGCCGGCCCAGGCGACGCCGGCATCCCAGCAGGCTTCAGCGTGTGCCCTCGCGACTGGCTGACCGGCGTCGCTGCCGACAGGTGGTGGGATCATGGCGGGCTGGCGAGGAGCGCGCGGATGCGCGCGGCGAGGTCGTCGCGAATGCGGCGCACCTCCTCAGTCGGCAGACCGACCGGGTCAGGGATGTCCCAGTCGAGACGCTGGGCCGCCGGCACGGCGGGACAGGCGTCGCCACAGCCCATCGTGACCACGTAGTCCCAGCGGCGGCCCGGCACCGCCTCGACGCCCTTGGAGTGGTGCGTGGAGAGGTCCAAGCCCAATTCCTGCATCGCCTGGACCGCCACCGGGTGGACGCGGCCGCTGGGGTGGGAGCCCGCGCTCCAGACCTCCCACGCGGCCCCGCCGAGGCTGCGCGCGAGGGCTTCGGCCATCTGCGAGCGGCAGGAGTTGGCGACGCACATGAACAGCACCGTGCGGGCCATCAGGCAAACTCCCGGGCGGGCTTAGCGTCGGATCAACACGAGCAGCAGCTGGAGCGCATGCTGCGCATCGAGCGCCGCCGGGTCGTGCGCCGGCGCGCCTTGGGGCGCTTGACGCTCTTGCGTCGGGTCGCCATTTACTCACCCCCTTTCTCAGGCACTCGACCTTGAAGGGGACTGGGCCCCGGAGGGGGCCTGTCCCCGGACTCAAGGCCTTGACCATGAAGGGGACTGGGCCCCGCCGGGGGCCTGACCCCGACGTCTGCCTCTAAAGCATGCAGCCGCTGCGCCAGCGCCTGATCCACGGCGTCGAGCCGCGCCAGCGCCTCCTCAAGCCGGGTCAGCCGCTGCTCCACGTCGTCCAGTGCATCAGCGACGCGGCCGAATTTCAGGGTCAGGTACTGCTCGACCGGCACCGGCTGGATGACCCCATCCTCGCGGTGCTCAACCGGCCAGTCCTTGGGCAGCAGCAGCCGGTGCGCCCCCTCCTGCCGCACCACAAGCTCATCATCACGCAGGGGGTCCTCCGCGGAGGCCGGCCACGCGCCAAGGGCCAGCGCCACTACCACGGCCCAGTCTCCACGCCGCATGCTCGCGCGTCAGTACTGGACGAGCACCCGCACCGGGTGCGGGGCCAGGCGGCGACGGCCTTTCAGCGCCGTCAGCTCGATGAGGAAGAGAATCTCTTCCACGCGCGCGCCGCACTGCTCGACGAGATTGATCGTGGCGGCCATGGTGCCGCCGGTCGCCAGCAAGTCATCCGCCAGGACGACTCGCGCGCCGCGCGGCAGGGCGTCCTGGTGGATTTCGAGCATGTCCTGGCCATATTCGAGCGTGTAGGTCGCGCTGAACGTCTTGTGCGGCAGCTTACCAGCCTTGCGCACCGGCACGATGCCGACCCCGAGCTCGTAGGCGAGCGCAGTCCCGACAATCAGCCCCCGTGATTCAATCCCCACCACCGCATCCGGCCTGGCGCCCTGGTGGCGCTGGGCCAGGGCGGCGATGGCCCCGCGGAACACGGGCCCGTTCTGGAGCAACGGGGTAATGTCCCGGAACAGGATGCCCTTCGCGGGAAAGTCCGGGATCTCGCGGATCCAGCGTTTCAACTCCAGAGGGTCGGGCACGGGGTGCGCAGCCTGCAGCCGGGACGAGGGCTCCGCCGACATGAGAGGGTTCGGGACGACGCTCCGACTCTAGCAGGTGGCTCCGAGCCTGTCAAACCACCGTCGTCAACAACGTTGTCGGCCTTGAAGGGGTCTGGGCCCCGCCGGGGGCCTGACCCCGGACTCCAGCCTTTGACCTTGAAGGGGACGTTTCCCGCTCGCTATGGCTCGGCACTGGCGAGCGGAAATGTCCCCGCCCTCAGTACTTCACCGAGCAGCCATACGGCTTGGTCCTCGACGCAGACACCGGCCGCCCGGCCCGCGCCTCCTCCAGGGCTTGCGCGACGTAATTCGTGGCGCCCTCGATGTCCGCCGGATCCGCCGAGGCCCGGTCATCAATCGCGCCGGCATAGATCAGGCGCCCCTCCGGATTGATGATGAACATGTGGGGCGTTGTTTTCGCGCCATAGAGCTGGCCCACACGGCCGTCCGGATCCAGCAAGAGCGCCGTGGGCGCGGCCTGCTGGTGCGCGAGGAATGCGCCCGCTGTCTTGGGCGTCAAATGGCCCTGCTTGCCCGGCGCGGACGAGTTGATCGACCACCACACCACCCCGTCCGCGGTAAACCGGCGCTGCAGGGCCTGCATGTTGCCGCTGCCGTAGTGCTTCCGCACAAATGGGCACTCCGGATTGACCCACTCCAGCACCACATACTTGCCCCGCTGCGCAGAGAGGACCTGTGCGCGCCCCTCGGCATTCGGGAGCGAGAACTCCGGGGCCGTTTCACCGACCGTCGTCGCCGCGGCCAGCGGGAGGGTCCCCCATCCTACCGCCAGCCACCCAGACACCGCGACACCCCACCATCTGCGCGCATGCATCAGACAACCTCCTGTCGATGGACCGCCGGCCGCCTTCGGCCCGGCGGCCGGGTCACACCGCCGGGGTGCCGGGCACTCCGGCCTGCGCCGCGCGGTCTCGGCCAGGGTCGGGCGCAGCCGGCAGGCCGAAGAGCCGCCGAGCATTCGCGCTCGTCAGCGCGGCCAGCTCATCCAGGGATCGACCGCGCAGCTGCGCGAGCGCCTCGACGGTGTGCAGGACGTACGAGGGCTCATTTGCCCGCCCGCGCACCGGCTGCGGGGCGAGGAACGGCGCGTCGGTCTCCACCACGAGCCGGTCATCCGGCACCAGCGTCACCAAGGCTTGCAGCGCCTTCGCGTTCGGAAACGTCACGTTGCCGGCGAACGAGATCCACCAGCCGAGCGCCACCATGCCCTCGATGAAGGCCGGGGGGCCCGAGGCGCAGTGCACGACGCCGCGCAGGGCCTGCCAGGCCTCTGCGCGCAGCACCTCGAGCGTCTCGTCGTAGGCGTCCCGGCAGTGCAGGATGACCGGCAACCCGCGGCGGTGGGCCAGGTCCAGGCACGCCCCAAAGACGTCCCGTTGCCGAGCGGCCGGAGCCGCCATGCGGTAGTAGTCGAGGCCGATCTCCCCGATGGCGACGACCGCCGGGTCATGGCTGAGCCGCTCGATGCCCTGCAACGCATCCGGCGTGGCGGCGGCGGCATCCGAGGGATGAATGCCGACGGCCGCGTGGAGCATGGGGTGGCGTTGGGCCAGGGTCACCGCGGCCCCACTCGACTCCACCGAGGTGCCGACCGTCACGCACTGCCGCACGCCGCAGCCCTGCGCGCGCTCCAGCACAGCCTCGAGCTGCCGCGAGAGCGTCGGCCACTCCAAGTGACAGTGTGTGTCGACCAGGTCACGCATCATGGGAATGGGCGGTGCGGAGGCACTGGAGCCAGGAACTACTTCGCGTAGGCGGGCTCGCGGCCCGGCTTCCACTTGATGTTGCAGCCGAGGCTGGCGCGCTGGGCCGGGTTGACTGGCTTGCCCGCCAGCACGGCGTCGAGCGCCGCCCGCAGGTCCTTGCCGGTCACCGGTTTGCCGTTGCCGGGCCGGCTGTCATCCAGCTGCCCGCGGTAGACCAGGGTGCGGTCCTTGCCAAAGAGGAAGAAGTCCGGCGTACAGGCTGCGGTGTAGGCTTCCGCGACCTCCTGCGTCTCGTCGTAGCAGAACGGGAACGTGAACCCCAGGGTCTGGGCCATGCGTTTCAGCTGTGTTGGGGCGTCATCCGGGTACCGCGCAGCGTCGTTCGCGCTGATCGCGACGATCCCAACGGATTTTCCCGCGTAGTCCTTGCCCAGCCGTGCCAGCTCCTCTTTCACATGCTGCACGTAGGGGCAGTGCTGACAGATGAACATGACGAGGAGTCCCGTCTTGTCCGCGAAGGCCGCCGGGGTCACCAGCGTGCCGCTCGCCACGTCGGGCAGCGCGAACTCGGGCGCCGGCGTCCCCAGCGGCAGCATCGTGGACGGCGTCAGGGCCATCAGGGGAGCGCCGTCGAGGCCTCGTCCGGGAGGGCGAGACTCTCGACGTCCAGCGGCTGCTCGACGCGTTCCACGCTGATGACCTTGGCGATGCGCTGTCCGCTTTGCACGACGTAATCAATGTCCACCCCGTCCCCCGACCGGATGTCGGTGACCGTGTTCACATCGTGCAGCATGACGCGGGGATCAATCCGATAGGCGACTTCGCTGGTGGCGCCGGTTTCGAAATCATACTCCTGCACGACCAGGTGGTCCGCCGAGGCCTGCAGGACGGTGCCATACGAGTATTCCGATTCCTCGACTTCCTCCACGTCCTGCGCCCAGGCGGCGGCTGTCCACGCTCCCACGAGTGCCAGCATGGCTGCGCTGGCAACGCTGGGACGGAGCAGACGACTCATGGGATCGGGCCTCCAGGTAGGTGTGCGGCCCCGTGAACGGGTGCTCAGGGCACTACGACGATTCTAGCACGGGCGGGACGACTTTCAAGTCACGCGCCGGGCGCCGCCGGCCATGGCCCGCAGCGCCTCGACGAGGACCAGCACGGCCAGCACCAGCAGCACGGCCGCGATGAGCCCGATCCAGTTCAGGGTCCACTGGCCGTGCAGCCACGCCGCCGTCCAGGGCTGGACGAGGAGCAGCAGCGACCACAGCGTGACCGTCAGCATGAACGCCGCCGGGAGCCCGCTGACGAGCCAGGGTCGGCCGGTGCGGCGCAGCCACACAGTGAGGGCGGTCAGGGTGAGCGCGGCCAAGAGTTGGTTGGACGTGCCAAAGATCGTCCAGAACACCTTCCAGGCCGGCACGACCTGGCCGGCCGCGTCGGTCACTGTGAGACTCACGCACACGGCGGGCAGCGCCACGGTGCAGAGCGTGGCCGCCAGGCTGCCCCAGCGGCCGCGCCATCCGGCAAGCTCCTGGAGGACGTAGCGGCCGAGCCGTGTGGCCACGTCCAGCGTGTCGTAGATGAAGGTGGTGAAGGCCAGCAGGGCGAAGAGGCGTGCGAACTCCGGGTTGATGCCGAAGTGCCCCACGAACTGGCTCAGGCCGTTGGCGTAAATACGATCGGGCGTCTGATGGCCCGCGGCTTCCTCCGGGGTGAGAATCATCACGGTCGAGAGCGCGATGACCGCGACCAGCCCTTCGAGCAGCATGCCGCCGTAGCCCACGACGCGGCAGTCGGTCTCGCGCGCGATCTGCTTGGACGTCGTCCCGGAGCTCACGATGCCGTGAAAGCCCGAGCACGCCCCGCAGGCAACTGTGACAAAGAGGAGCGGCACCAGCGGGGCCCCGTGCCGGCTGGTCCAGCCCAGGAAGGCGGGGTAGCGGATCGTCTCGCCTCCCAGGAGCAAGCCGATCACCCCGGCCGCCAGGGCCAGGTAGAGGAAGAACCCGCCCAGATAGCCGCGCGGCTGCAGCAGCAGCCACAGGGGGATCACGGAGGCGACGAAGCAGTAGGTGAGAATGATGCCGTTCCAGACCTGCTGGGGGCGGACCCCGCCCAGGGCCGGCAGCACGAGCGGGACCGACTGGCCGAACCAGATGATGAGGCCGAGGAGCGGCAGGAAGACCGCGGTGGCCAGCCACAGCGGCAGGCGGAACCGGTAGAGTGACACCCCCATCACCACCGCCGCCGCGAGGTAGATGCCGGACGAGGTGGCGACGCCGCCGCCATAGGCCGGCTCGACGAACGAGGCGCTCGTGAGGTCCGTGAAAGCGATGATCACATAGACGAGCGAGAGCCACACGAACGCCATGAAGAGCGCGTGCGCGCGGGACCCCAGGTGTTCCCGGACGATTTCGACGATGGAACGGGCCTGATGCCGGACCGAGCCGACGAGACTGGAGAAATCGTGGACGGCCCCGATGAAGATGGCACCCAGGACGATCCACAGGAGGGCGGGCAGCCACCCGAACCACAGGCCGGCCAGCACCGGACCGACGATCGGCCCGGCCGCGGCGATGGCCGAGAAATGCTGGCCCAGCAGGAGGGGAGCCTTGGCCGGGACGTAGTCGACATCGTCCCGCAGCGTGCAGGCCGGGGTGGGGCGCTGCGGGGAGAGCTCAAGAGTCTGCGCGACGCGGCGTCCGTACCAGACGTAGCCGACGGCGAACGCGACGCACGCGCCGGCCGCGATGACGAAGAGGCTCATCTCAAGCGCTTGGCCTTGAAGGGGACTGGGCCGCGCAGCGGGCCTGTCCCCGTCGTCCTCGCCGGCCTCCGGCCGGCGGCGTCCGGCCGCGGTTCAGCCGATCGCCACGGAGCCGGTCTCGCCGGTGCGGATACGCACCACGTCCTGAAGGTTCAGGACAAACACTTTCCCGTCCCCGATGCGGCCGGTACGCGCCCCCTTGGTGATGGCTTCGATGGTGGGCTGCACGTACTGGTCGTTCACCGCGATTTCGAGCTTGATCTTGCGCAGCAACCCAGCCTCCTTGTGGCTGCGATACACCTCGGCGACCGCCTTCTGACGCCCGCGGCCCAGGACACTGCTCACGGTCACGAGGTGGATCTCCCGCTCGTCGAGCTCGCGCATGACCTCGTCGAGCCGGTCGGGCTGGATGATCGCCACGACATACTTCATCAGCGGCCTCCTTATTCCAGCAGCGTGTAGGCGGTCTCACGGTGCTGCGTGAGGTCGAGCCCGATACGCTCTTCGTCCTCGGTCACGCGCAGCCCGACGAGCACATCCACCAACTTGAGGAGCACGTAGGACACGACGAACGAGTACACGGCGGTCGCGGCCACGGCCTTCAGCTGGATGAGGAGCTGCTCCGGGTTGCCGTAGAAGAGGCCATTCGACCCGGCGCTGTTGACGCTCGTCGTGGCCCACAGCCCAGTGGCCAACGCGCCCCAGATGCCGCCGACGCCGTGGACCCCGAAGGCATCCAGGGAGTCATCATAGCCGAACCGCACCTTGACGTAGGCCACGGCAAGATAGCAGATGACTCCAGCGCCCACGCCAATCCACACCGCACCCATCGGGGTCACGAAGCCCGAGGCCGGCGTGATCGCCACGAGGCCCGCCACGAGCCCCGTGATCATGCCGAGTACGGTCGGTTTTGAGTTGAGCATCCAGTCCATCACGGCCCATGTCAACCCGGCGGCGGCGGTCGCCGTGTGCGTCACCACGAACGCGTTCGTTGCGAGACTCCCCGCGCCGAGGGCGCTGCCCGCGTTGAAGCCAAACCACCCGAACCAGAGCATGCCGGCCCCCAGCACGCCGAACGGCAAGTTGTGCGGCGGCGACATGTTGTCTGGGTAGCCCTTGCGCTTGCCGAGTACCAGGGCCGCGGCCAAGGCCCCGAGCCCGGCGTTGATGTGCACGACAGTACCACCGGCGAAGTCGAGTGCCCCGTCGCCGCGCAGCCAACCGCCCACGGCCCAGACCCAGTGGCACACCGGGTCATAGACCAGCGTGGCCCAGAGGAGCGAGAAGATACAGAAGGCGGAAAAACGCATACGCTCGGCGAAGGCGCCCAGGATGAGCGCGGGCGTGATCACGGCGAACATGAGCTGGAACACCATGAAGGCCTGGTGCGGGATCGTGGCGGAGTAGTCCGCGTAGGGCTCGAGCCCGACGCCCTTCAGCCCGACCCACTGGAGGTTACCGATGAAGCCGCCGATGTCCGGCCCGAACGCGAGGCTGTAGCCAAAGAGGATCCACTGCAAGCTGACGATCCCGAGGATCATGAAACACTGCATGAGGACCGAGAGCATGTTCTTGCGACGCACCAGGCCCCCATAGAAGAAGGCCAGGCCCGGGGTCATAAAAAAGACGAGCGCACTGCTCGTCAGCACCCACCCCGTGTCACCGGTGTCCACGCCCTGCGCCCACGCTGGGCTGGCGCCCAACAGCCACAGGCACACCGCGCTGCACACCAGGGGAAGCAACCGCCGCCACGGCCCGTGACGACGGGGACAGGCCCGCTTCGCGGCCCAGTCCCCTTCAAGGCCAACCACCTGACTGCAGACGATCGGGAGGATCCGCCGCCACCACCCCGGGCCGGGACTAGGATCGCGCATCATGCCTCCTCAGTTCACTGCGAGGAACGTTGCGGACCGCTGCCGCGCACAGGATTGTCGCGCGGCGCTGGAAGGGAAACCGTGCCTTGTTGTAGAAGAAGTGGCGGGAATTGTCAAGTCTCCTGACCCATGTGGGTCAAGAGGCCCTCACGTAACGAGCCCGGAATGACGCGAACCCTCCGTCCCCCGCCGAGTGCTAAGATCGTCTGCACGACGAGACCCGTGGGAAGCCACAGGGCTTCTCGTCGAGCCCGTGTCGGGGCCAGGCGTCGCCGCTGCGCCGCACGCGAAATCGCCAACCAGGCGACAAACGCCTCCAGCGTGGCAGCAGACAACTGCCCAGACCGTCCCGCCGAGGATCCTCGTGCATGCCGAGCCGCCCATGTCCGGGCCGCAGCGATCACCCCTCCCATCGCCGCCCCCCCAACGAGCAGTTCCTGAGCACCCCAGCGCCGCAGTCTCGGCGCCAGGGGTCTCCACTGACGCGCGACGTGCGCACGGAGGAACGTTACCTCACGACGATGCGCTGGGTCATGGCGCAGGAAGCGCTCGCGCAGTCGCGCCGCACCGAGCGGTCGGCTCACGGCCCACGCCGGGTGCGGCCCCTGCCCGGCCGCGACCTGGGCACTCCCTCCGCCCACGCTCAGGACGAGCATCTTCCCGCGGCACCGACCGGCGTCCCGCATGCCAGCATAGATGAGCGAGGCTTCGTCCTGCCCGCTCAACACTCGCAGCGGCAGGCCCGTCTCGCGGCGCGCGCGGCGGACGAACGCTCGGCCATTGGTCGCCTCGCGGACGGCGCTCGTCGCCACCGCCTCCACGCGGCTCACTCCCCCCGCGGCGAGGCGGCGGGCCGCGCGGCGCAGGACGGTCATGACTCGTTGGGTGGCCCGGGGCGCGAGTCGGTGACCCCGCAACCCCCCGTGTCCGAGCGCCGCGAAGGTCTGCTCATGATGGACCACGCGCGGCCGTCCCCGCGTGCACACGGCGATCACCACGTGCACGGACGTCGTGCCGACATCCACCAGTCCTACGCGCATGATCCGCGTGCGCGGCGCGCGGCCGGGCGGCACGGGACCGCCGTGTACGCTCAGAACTTGGTCACCCAATCCATCTGCAGGGTGTCCGTTTGGCTCTTGGCCTCGTTCGTCAGCGGTGCCTTGCGGCCGTCCAACCACTTCACGCCAAGCGTGGAGTTCTTCAGGACCGCCAGTGTCACGTAGTACACGTGGCCGATGTGATTCGTGCCGCCGCCGTTGATGTCCCCGTCCGTGAAGCCATCGAACACCGCATCCTGTTCGAGCCGTTGGAAGAAGTAGCCGGCCTCCCAGCCCTGCTTGAGGTCGAACGGGACCAAGGCCTTGCCCAGCTTCACGCCGATGTTGAGCCCCTTGCCGTTGTCCGCCTCCTTCGCCGCCGGGTTGGTGACGAAGTCGGTGTACAGCGTCATGGGCACCCCGCCAACCACGGACGCGATCTGGAGGTTCGGGTTGACCATGTTGAAATCGGTGATCGTCGTAGTGTTCGCATTGCTGCCGGTCGGGGTGTTGATGGCGTTACTCGCCTCGGTATTGATCATGTCGTGGTACGCGATCGCCGCGGTGACCTGCAGGTTGGCCAGGAACTCGTCCTCCGGGGTCGCATCGGGAACCAGTTTGGCCGTGGCCCCGGTCTGAATCGAGAACATGGCTGGAGAGCGACCGCCGATGCCGTCGGAGTCCACCGGGAAGGCGCCGGCAGTGGCGAAGAGGTTGAACGGTCCGGAGCGCATCGTCTCATCCGAGTGGTACTTCGTCGCGACCCCGGCGAAGGAGAGATCGACGTCGAAGAGCATCGGGCTCGGCACCCAGAAGGGGTTGTCGAACATCCCGCCCAGCACCCGACTGGCTCCGACTGGGAACTCCTGCCGATACTCCAGATAGGCCTGGTCCAGAAAGATGGACTTCTTCGTGAAGGTGTCGTCCAGCGTCTGGTTCGTGGAGCGAGGGTTCCCGGTCTCTCCGGTCGCGATGCGGAAGCCGGCTTTCAGGTTGTCCGCCACCTTCCCTTCGGCGCCGATCCGGAACCGCAC
>SBAZ01000135.1 GCA_005239935.1 Planctomycetales bacterium
AACGCCGATCCCCACGGCGCCCTTCGGGACATAGGGCTTGTCCCGATCGGTCCAAGCGGTGCCGGCAATGTCCAGGTGCGCCCAGGGCAGACCCTCGGCGAACTCTTCCAGGAATTTCCCGGCCGTGATAGTCCCGGCCTGGCCTGTGTCCGTCACGTTCTTGAGGTCCGCGATCTCCGACTTGAGCATCGGCGCGTACTCATCCCACAGCGGCAGCCGCCAGACCCGCTCATAGGTTTCCTTGCCGGCCTGGCTGATTTTCGCGGCCAGCCGCTCGCTTTTCGTCATGAGCCCGATCGCCTCGGCGCCCAGGGCGACGATGCACGCTCCGGTGAGCGTCGCCACATCCACGCAGCAGTCTGGCTGGTACCGCTTGGCGTAGTGCAGACAGTCGGAGAGCACGAGGCGGCCTTCGGCATCAGTGTTGATGACTTCGACGGTTTTGCCCGAGAGCGTGCGCAGCACGTCGCCGGGCTTCTGCGCGGTGCCGGAGGGCAGGTTCTCCGTCGCCGCGATGATGCCCACCACGCGGTACGGGAGTTTCAGCGCCGCAGCCGCCTTCAACGTACCCAGGACCGCTGCCGCGCCGGACATGTCGTACTTCATTTGCTCCATCTTCGCCGAGGGCTTGATGCTGATGCCGCCCGAGTCGAAGGTGATGCCCTTGCCGCAGAAAGCGAAGGTGACCTTGGCGCGCGCCGGCTTGTACTCCAGGACGATGAACTGCGCCGGGTGGGCACTGCCCTGGGCGACGCCGACGATGCCTCCGAAGCCCAGGCGCTTCAAGCGCGGCAACGGGATGACCGTGCACTTGAGGCGGTACTGCTTGGCCAGCTGCCGGGCCGTGTTCGCCAGCGCCGTGGGGGTGATGATGTTCGAGGGGCCGGTGATGAGGTTGCGGGCAAGCGTGACGGCCTCGGTGATAGCCTCTGCCCTGACCGCACCCCGTTTCACCGCGCCCGCGTCGCTGGCCCGCTCGACCACGAGCGTCACCGCGTCCAGGCGCTTGCGCCGCTCGCTCTTGGGCACTTGCTTGAGCCGGTCGTAGCGGTAGAGCCCTAACAGCGCCCCTTCGACCAGGGCCTGGGCCACGTGCTCGGCACGGCCCAGCACCCGGTCGCGCAGCACCGGCAAGATCACGGTCCGCTGGCCCTTCGCCCGCACGGTGCGCGCCGCCGTGCCCGCCAGCTGCCGAACCTTCTCCAGCGACAGCTCCTTGGCCCTGCCCACGCCGACGAAGAGAATCCAGCGGTTCTGATAGGGCAGATACGCGGTTTCGTTGGCGCTGCCACGCAGCCCGGCGCTCCGCGCCAGGGCCGCCAGGCCGCGGTCGGCGGCCGCCGTGTCCGGCAGCAGCCGCTCCGGGCGCTCCTCGCCCTCGAGCAGCGGGAACACCTGGACCCCGCCGGGAACGTGGTGCAGCCGCCCTGTCCGAACCGTAATACGCATGAAGCCTCCTAGGCTCGCCCCTGCTGTAAGAAGAATGACATGAGTTGGAACCCTGGGTCGAACTTCCGCGCGGAGGCCCTGACCGCGGACTCCGTGTAGGCCTTGACACCCGCTCCGGACTTGCCGCTCGCGTAGATGGCGAACGGCACCGGCTCGGCGATGTGGGTCTTGAGCACAGTGCTCGTCGGGTGGTCGCAGACGATGAGCAGCGCGAACGGCTCCCCGCGCCGCTTCAGGCCCTCGAGCAGCGGCCCCACGACCTTCTCATCGGTGTCCTGGATGGCTTGGATCTTCTTCTGGGCGTCGCCCATGTGCCCGGCCTCATCGGTCGGCTCCACATGGACGAGCACCAGGTCATGGTCGTCCAGCGCCTTGAGTGCGTACTCGGCCTTGGCGCGGTAGTCCGTGTCGAAGTAGCCGGTGATGCCCGGAACTTGAATGATATCAAACCCGACCAGCGTTCCCAAGCCCCGCACGATGTCCACCGCGCTGATGCACCCGCCGCGCAGCCCGTACTCCTGGCGGAAGGAGGGAAACTTGGCAGCGGTGCCCTGGCCCCAGAACCACAGCATGCTCGCGGCCGTCTTGCCGGCTTGCCGCCTTCGCGCGTTCACCGGGTGATCCTTCAGGAGCGCGACCGACTCGTCCATGACCCGCCGCACCAGCTCGGCGCCCGGCCCGCTGGGGAGGAATTCGGCGACCGGCTTGCCGGAAATGTCATGCGGCGGAACGCACTTGGTCTTCGCGTACTCCGCGCCGTGGACGACGGCCAGGTGACGGTAACTGACCCCGCTGTAGAATCGCAGCCCGTTCTTCCCCAGCCGCTCGTTGGCGGTCTGGATCAACTGCTTCGAGTCTTCGCTCTCAATGTGGCCGGCCGAGTAGTCGGTCATCACGCCGCGCTCGACCGCGACCGTGTTGCAGCGGAACGCCACGTCCCCGTCGCCCAGCGCGATGCCCTGGGCCGCGGCCTCGATCGGCGCGCGTCCGGTGTAGTACTTGTGGGGGTCATAGCCGAAGACGCTCATGCACCCCACGTCGGAGCCAGGCGGCAAGCCGGCCGGGATGGTCCGCGCCCAGCCGGTCACGCCGCCAGCCGCGACGCGGTCCATGTGCGGGTGCTTCGCGACCTCAAGCGGCGTCTTGTTGCCCAATGCCTTGATGGGCGTGTCCGCGACCCCGTCTGGCAGAACGATGACGTACTTCATGCGCGGCTGGTGAGCGCGGTCACGCTGCGCAGGCGTTTCGCGACGCGTTCGATGATCTCCACCGCGCGGTCCACGTCGTCCGGCGTCGTGCCCTCGGCGATGGTGAGGACGAGCGCGCCCTTGGCTTCCTCATCCGTGAGCCCCATGGCCTTGAGGACGTGCGAGGGCCGCATAGACTTCGAGTTGCACGCCGAGCCCAGGCCGGCGGCCACGCCTTCGGCGTCCAGTCCCAGCACGAGCGACTCGCTGGACACGCCGTCAAGGCACACATGCAGGTTGTGTGGTAGCCGCGAGGCCCAGGACCCGTTGATCCGGATACCCTCGAGTTGCGCGGTCAGCGCCGTCCGCAGCCGATCGCGCACTGCCGTCAGACGCTTCGCGCGCTCAGGCAACTCGCGAGTCGCGATCTCGGCCGCCACGCCCATCGCCACGATCGCCGGCAAGGCCTCGGTGCCGGAGCGGTTGCCGCCTTCCTGCCCGCCGCCTTCGAGGAGCGGCAGGATCCGCAGCCCCTCACGCACGAAGAGCGCGGCCGCACCCGGCGGACCATAGAACTGGTTCGCCGCGAGGCTCAGCGCGTCCACCCCCAGCGCCTTCACGTCCACCGGGACATGCCCCGCCGCCGCGATGGCATCGGTATGAAACAGCGCCTCGTGCTCGTGCGCGACGGCTACCAACTCCTGAATCGGCTCCACGGTTCCCACTTCACCGTTCGCCAGCATGATGGAGACAAGCACGGTCTCCGGCGTGAGCGCCGCCTTGAGATCCGCCGGCCGCACGAATCCCTCGCGGTCGACCGGCAGCGTCGTGACCTCGGCACCTTCCAGCCCCAGCCGCCGCGCCGCCAGCGACACCGACGGATGTTCGATCGCTGAGAGGATGAGGTGGTTGCCCTTGCGCTTGTTGCCGGCGAGCAGCCCCTTCAGCGCCCAGTTGTTCGCCTCGGTGCCGCAGGAGGTGAAGTGGAGTTCCTCCGGCGCCGCGTTGATCAGCGCCGCCACCTGCTGGCGCGCGCGCTCAAGGCGCTGCTTCGCCTGCCGCCCGGCGGCGTGAATGGAGGAGGGGTTGCCCTCGTCGAGCGCCGCTACTATCGCCTCGCGCACTTGAGGGAGGATCGGCGTGCTGGCGGTGCAGTCGAGGTTGATGCGCGTCATGGCCAATTGACCTGACTAGGCGACAGCGGGCTCGGCCTCGACGCAGAAGAGCAAGTCGGAGATGTCCATCTCGAGGAACATTCGATCAATCTTGCGGATTCGGCCCCGCACACGCAGACGCTCCCCCGCACGCAGGCGCTCCAGTTGAGGATAGGTCTCAAGTGAGACGGTGCCCATGATGCCTCGCACGCTCATCGGCTCAAAATGGAATGCCACGCGCACGGCCTTCCCATCAGTTTCCCATGCGTCCGCAAAGGTCACGGGCCAGTCAACCTCTATGCCGACCAGCCGCTCAATGAACTTCGGGCGCCACAGCGGCGGCAATGCGTCCATCTCCTCAAAGATCTGCTTCGGCGTCATTTCCATCGCCCTCAGCGTTCGGCAGGATGCCGATGATTGCGCAACTCCTGCATCACGGTCGCGAAGCCCACATCCATCCTGTCAGACAAGTCCTTCGCGACCCGATCGATCTTTTCGTCCACCCGCTGGATGCGCCTGTTGGCATCATCCAATCCCTCGGCGAGCATCTTGAACTCGCCTTCGACCCGCTCCAGTAGTGCCGTAAAACTAACCTCCCGTCGCGATGGCTTGGCCATCTCGATCTCCCAGTCGGGCTGGTCGTGCACTGCCCAACAGTTCGACGCCTCTAAACCCTTCAAGACCGCCTCGAGGAGCGCGCAGCAGCGCTCCGTGTCGCTCATCTCGATGTCTGCCGCCAGCCCGTAGGGCATTACCCTTGTCCCTTCCACCTGCGCAGCATCTCGAATGGGTAGATCCCCGTGTGGTGCCCATCGGACCAGTGGATGGTGATGGCGTAGTGGCCGACCAGCTCGATCTTCACTGGGATGACGTCCTGCGGCACGCTGCGCTCGACCAACCGCAACTGCCCGGTGACTTCATCGACGCACGCCGCGCACGGGCAGGCCAGGCGCAGGGCGCGCGCCGCATAGATGCTCTCATGCCCGTCCTGCCAGCGGATTTTCACGTCGTGCTGGTTCGCCCGCCCGATCTCAATCGGCACGACCGACTTCGCCTCCACCATCTGTGGAAAACTCCCCAAAAAGGTGCCTGACCCCTTTTGGCCAAAAAGTGCCTGGCACCTTTTAGAAGGTTACCTTGACGTCCTGCTGCGCCATCGCGCGGATGCTGATCTGCGCGGCCAGGGCCTCGGCCGCGGCGATGAAGGCACGGCCAGCCGGTGAGGCGGGCGCGGATGCCACGATCGGCTCACCCGCATCCCCGGATTCGCGCACGCGCGTCTCCAGGGGGATTGCGCCGAGGAACGGAATCTCCAGCCGCGTGGCCGCCTCTTCGGCGCCGCCCGACCCGAACACGTTGTCGTGGTGGCCGCAGCTCGGACAGGCATAGCCGCTCATATTCTCGATGAGGCCCAGAACCGGGGCCTTGAGTTTGTTGAACATGGAGATCGCGCGCTGCGCCACCTGGAGTGCCACGTCCTGCGGGGTCGAGACGACGACCGCGCCGGTAATAGGAATCATCTGGCACAGTGAGAGCTGGACGTCGCCGGTTCCTGGCGGGAGATCGACAAGCAGATAATCCAACTCACCCCAGTGGACGTCGCCGAGGAACTGCTGCACGGTCTTGTGGAGCATGGGGCCGCGCCAGATGACGGCATCGTTCGGCTTCATGAAGAAGCCCATCGAGATCACCTTGAGGCCATGCCGCTCGACCGGGGTGATGCGGTTCTGCTCATCCAACTCGGGTGCGGCCTGTAGGCCGAGCAGCTTGGGAATACTGGGCCCGTACACGTCGCCGTCCATGAGACCCACCCTAGCCCCAGTGCGCGCGAGTGCGACGGCGAGGTTCGCGCTCACGGTCGACTTGCCCACCCCGCCCTTGCCCGACGCGATGGGGATGACGTGCTTGACCGTGGGCGCCGGGTTGCCGGCCGGCTGCAGCGTGAAGGCCGGCCGCACGTGAGCGGTCATGCGGACGTCCACGCCCTTCACGCCGGGCAGCGCGGCCACGATCCGGCGCGCTTCATCCTTCAGCTGGTCCCGGACCGGGCAGGCCGGTGTGGTCAGTTCGATGACGAAGCCCACCTGCCCACCGTCGATGCGGACGTCCTTCACGAACCCCAGCGAGACGATGTCCCGCTTCAGGTCCGGGTCGTGGACGGCCTTGAGGGCGTTGAGGATGTGGTCGGTGGTGATGGTCATTTCACAAGCGGGGACATTGCTCCCTGGTGCCCGGGGACATTTCTGCGCGCCCGAGTCAGCCTCTGGCGCGCGAGAAACGTCCCCGTCGCCGCGGGGAGAAGCGTCCCCTCTAGCCTTCCTTCGCGCTGACGGCGAGCTCGAGCTTGGCGCCCGAACCGCGCGGCACGACCATCCAGAACAGTTCCTGGTGGTCCTCCCAGTTGCTCAAGACGGTGAGCGCCACGTTGCTTTGGGTCGCTACGAAGTGGCGCTCGAGCAGCGTGCGGACGTTATCGACGTCCTCCGAGCCCTCGAGCCGCTGCAGCTCAACCAGTTCAAGGTTCACGCGCCGCTCGAAGGTGCGCGCACGATCCAGCACATACGCGCGCCCGCCGGTCATGCCGGCGCCGAAGTTCCGGCCGGTCTCGCCCAGGACCAGCACGATCCCGCCGGTCATGTACTCGCAGCCGTGGTCGCCGAGCCCCTCCACGACGGCCATGCCGCCTGAGTTGCGCACGGCGAAGCGCTCCCCGGCCCGCCCCGCCGCGTACAGGACGCCGCCGGTCGCGCCATAGAGGCAGGTGTTGCCGATGATGACGTTCTTGTCCCACGCGAAGACCGACTCCTCCGGCGGCCGAATGATCAGTTCGCCGCCGGCCATACCCTTGCCGACGTAGTCGTTGGCCTCGCCGACAAGGGTCAGCCGCATGCCGGTGATGCAAAAGGCGCCGAAGCTCTGCCCGGCCGTACCCTGAAACGTGATGTCAATACTCCCGAGGGGCAATCCTTTATCTCCGTGGCGGCGCGCGACTTCGCCGGCCACGCGCGCCCCGACCGTACGGTGCGTGTTGCGGATGGGAGACTTCAACTTGACCTTCCCGCGCCCTTCGAGGGCAGGCAACACGTCCTTAAGGATCCGGTTATCGAGCGGTTCATCGCCCTCCCAGTCATTGCGCGGCTGCGTGTGCACCCGCGTGCCCTCCTCGACCGAGACGAACAGGCTGTCGAGCACCACGGTCTTGGCCTTCTCGGACAGATCGTTGCGCTCGCGGCGCACCAGGAGGTCCGTGCGGCCGATGAGGTCTTCCAGCCGCTGGACGCCGCGTGCCGCCATCAACTCGCGGAGCTCCTGTGCCACGAACCGGAAGAAGTTGACGACCATCTCTGGCGTGCCGGCGAAGCGCGCCCGCAGTATCGGATCCTGTGTCGCGACACCGACCGGGCACGTGTTCAAGTGGCACTGGCGCGTCATGACGCAGCCCGTCGCCACCGCCGCCGCCGTGCCGAACCCGAATTCCTCCGCGCCGAACGCGGCCGCGAGCAACAGGTCCAGCCCGGTCTTCATCCCCCCATCGGTGCGCACGACGATGCGGCCGCGCAGGTGGTTGAGCCGCAGGGTCTGCTGGGTCTCGGCCAGGCCGAGTTCCCATGGCAGCCCGGCGTTCTTGATGGAGCTCAGGGGGCTGGCGCCGGTGCCGCCGTCGTGGCCCGAGATGAGCACGGTGTCCGCATGCCCCTTCGCCACGCCCGCCGCGATCGTGCCCACGCCGGCTTCGGCGACGAGTTTCACGTTCACCCGGGCTTGCGGGTTGATCATCTTGAGGTCGTAGATCAACTGCGCCAGGTCCTCGATCGAGTAGATGTCATGGTGCGGCGGCGGCGAAATGAGCGAGATCCCGGGAATCGTGTGCCGCACGCGGGCGATCTCTTCCGAGACCTTGTGGCCCGGCAACTGCCCGCCTTCCCCAGGCTTCGAGCCCTGGGCCATCTTGATTTCGAGCTCCGAGGCCGACATGAGGTATTCCGGCGTCACCCCAAAGCGTCCGGAGGCGACTTGCTTAATGGCGGAGTTGCGATTCATGTTGGCATCGGTGGGGTGGTAACGCGCCGGGTCCTCGCCGCCCTCGCCGGAGCCGGACTTGCCGCCGATGCGGTTCATCGCGATGGCGATTGTCTCGTGCGCCTCGAGGGACAGCGCCCCATAGGAAATGCTGGCCGTGTTGAAGCGTTTCGTCAGCGACTCCACGGATTCCACCTGGTCGACCGGAATCGCCGGGCCGAGCGGCTTCACATCCAGCAGGTCGCGCAACGCCGTGGGCGGTCGGCCGTTGACCGCGCCCGCATACTTCTTGTAGATCTCGTAGTCGCCGGCCTTGATCGCCTGTTGCAGATGGCGGATCATCTCCGGGTTATAGGCGTGATATTCGCCGTCGCGGCGGTACTTGTAGAAGCCGCCGTCGTCCAAGTGCAGCGGCCCCTCGGCGCCATACGCGTCGCGGTGCCAGGCCAGCACCTCGTCGCCCACGTGCTCGTAGGTGATGCCGCCGATGCGCGAGGGGGTGCCCGTGAAGCACTCGTCCACCAACTCCTTCGAGAGCCCCAGCGCCTCGAAGATCTGCGCACCCCGGTAACTCCCGACCGTGGAAATCCCCATTTTGGACATGATCTTGAGGACGCCCTGGTCAATCGCCTTGCGGAAGTGCGCGAGGGCGGAATCAAACGACTCCTCACCCAACCGCTTGGCCTGTTCGAGGCTCTTGATGGTCTGATAGGCCAGGTAGGGATACACGGCCGAGGCGCCGTAGCCCAGCAGGCACGCCACCTGGTGCACTTCGTGCGCGTCGCCGGCTTCGACGATGAGCGCAGTGCGCATGCGGCGGCTGGACCGGATGAGGTGGTGGTGCACCGCACCCGTCGCCAGCAGCGACGGGATGCGCGCGTGCTGCGCGTCGACACCGCGGTCGCTCAGAATCAGGATGCTCGCTCCCGCGTCCACCGCCTGCACCGCCTCATCCCGGAGCCGCTGCACCGCCGCGCGCAGCCCCTCGCGCCCCCGGGCGGCCTCGAAGCGCAGTGAGAGTGTCGCCGCCTTCAGGTCCGACTGGCGCAGGGACCGGATGGCGGAGAATTCCTGGGGCAGCAGCACCGGACTCTTTGTCAGGAGGACCCGTTTCGCGAGCGGGCCCTCATCCAGGATGCTCGGCCTGGCACCGAGGATGGTGTTGAGGGACATGACGAGCTCTTCGCGGATGGGGTCGATCGGCGGGTTCGTCACCTGGGCGAAGAGCTGCTTGAAGTACGTGAAGAGCGGCTTCGGTTTGGACGACAAGACCGAGAGCGGCACGTCGTCGCCCATGGAGAAGACCGGTTCCTTGCCGGTCTTCGCCATCGGCTCGATGATCATCTGCAGTTCTTCCTGCGTGTAGCCGAAGGCGATCTGGTGCTGGAGGAGCGTGCCGGGCGCGGCCACGACCTCGTCCCAACCACCCGCCTGCACGCCGGAGGCGGGCTTCACGCCCGTCTGACCCTCGCCGGTTGCGTGAAGCCGGTCTGCCTTCGGCAGACCCAGGCGGGTGGTGGGATCGTCCGCTGCGGCGCCGTCCAGGATCCGCTCGATGGGCACGACGCCCTGCTCCACCCACTCGCTGTGCGGGTGGGCCGACGCGTATTCGCGCTTCACCTCGGCGTCATGCAGCAGGCGTTTGCGCTGTGTGTCCACGGCGAAGAGATGGCCCGGCCCCAGACGGCCCTTCTCCACAATCTTGCCCGGCGGGATGTCCACGACGCCGACTTCCGAGGCCATGATGACCAGGCGATCGGTGGTCACCCAGTACCGCGCCGGGCGCAGGCCGTTGCGGTCGAGTGCCGCCCCCACAATGGTGCCGTCGCTGAAGGCGAGCGCGGCCGGCCCGTCCCACGGCTCAGCCAGGAGCGCGTGGTATTGGTGGAAGGCGCGCACCTCCGGGTCCATCTCGGCCATGCCCTGCCAGGCATCGGGGACGAGCATCATCATCGCGTGGAGCACATCGCGCCCCGACATAACCAGCAGTTCCAGCGCGTTGTCGAGGCTCATGGAGTCCGACCCGCCGGGTTGGATGATCGGCAGCAGTTCCTCGAGGTGCGTCCCCCAGTGCGCCGAGGCCAGCTCCGGCTCGCGCGCCGCCATCCAGTTGCGGTTGCCCTGGAGGGTGTTGATCTCCCCATTGTGCCCGAGGAAGCGGAACGGTTGCGCCAAGAACCAGTTCGGGAACGTGTTGGTGGAATAGCGCTGGTGGAACACCGCGATGGCCGAGGTGTAGTCCTTGTCGGAGAGGTCGCGGTAGAACCGCGACAACTGGGGTGCGACGAGCAGCCCCTTGTAGACGATGGTTTTGGACGAGAAGGACGGGATGTAGGCGTCGGCGAGCCCGGCGCGCTCCCAGGCCTTCTCGATGCGCCGGCGCGTCAGGAACAGCCACCGCTCGTAGTCCTCGGCAGGCACCGATGAGGGCCGCGCCACGAGCACATGCCGGATGACCGGCATCGTCGCCGCCGCCTGCTCGCCCAGCACGGATGGATCCACCGGCACCTCGCGCCAGCCCAGCAGCGCCAGGCCGCTCACCCGGAGGGCTTCTTCGACCGTCTGCGCCGCGCGCCCGCGCGCCTCACCCTCGCGCGGCAGGAAGATCACGCCGATGCCCAGGTCACCCGGGCCGGTCGGCGGCGCCTTCAGCTGCTTGAGCACCTTTGCGAAGAGCGCATGGGGGAGCTGCGTGAGGATGCCCGCACCGTCGCCGGTCTTGGCATCGGCCGAGAGCGCGCCGCGGTGGGTGACGTTGCAGACGCACTGGACCCCAGCCTCCACAATCCAATGGCTGGCGGTCCCGTCAATGGACGCGACGAACCCGGTGCCGCACGCGTCGTGCTCGTACGCAGGCCGGTAGAGGCCGTTTGGGTTATGGGCTGATTGGCTCGAACGCATGGCTAGACAAGGGGTTGCGTGACGGGCCAGCACCCCGGCGCCGGGGTGCCGAGGCTGCTGACTATTCTACGATGTCCGGCGCCACGGCGCACGCGAAATCAGCGCAAGGTCTGGCCCCGAGCAGGGGTCTGACCCCTTTTGCTGCTGATCAGGGCGTTCGCGGGCTCTCGGCGGGGCCGGCCCCGGAAGGAGCCTTCGGGGAGCTGCTGGTGCGCAGGAGGAGGCGGTCCACGTTCAAGCCATCCTCGCGCATCCACAGGTGGACCGTGTGGACGCCCGTCGTGGGCACCACCAGGGTGGCCGCCGGGCCGTCCGAGGTGCCGCGCTTCCAGACCCACGAGGAGGTGTTGAACCCCGTCATCTTGTCGGCCGAGGCCGGCCCGGCGCTGTCGAGCCCGGCGTGGCAGGAGTCGTCGTTGCCGCTGCTTGCGCGGCCGCGCACCCAGACGTAGTAGGTGCCGGCGGTCGTGAAGTTGACGTTGAAGGCCAACTCCGGGCTGGTCGTCGTGTAGTTGGTCCCGATGAGGGTGCCGGTGTTCGGCAGGCTCGTCAGGTACCCTTCCCCCTGGTAGCCGCTCAGCGACGTCCCCGGCGTCCAGGTCTTGCCGCTGCGCGTCACGTTGGCATCAGCGTGCTCAGCCTCCATCACCACCTGACCGCCGCTCTCCTGGAAGGCGGGCGGCAGGTCCGCCGGCGTCGTCAAGGTCGCGTCGGCCGAGACCAGCACCCTGCCGCCGGCTTCCTCCGAGTGGACTCGGAAGTGATACAACGTCTCCGGACTGAGCCCCGTCAGGACCACGCTGTGGGACGTGACCAGTGCGGGATCCAGCGGGCTGCTCTGTCCGTAGGCGGGATCCAGGCCGTACTCCACCTGCGAACTCGCCGGGTTGTCCGTGGTCCAGATGATCGTGGCACTCGTCGGCGTCAAGGCGGTGGCCGCGACGCCGCTCAGGCCGCTGCGCAGCACCACGCGGAAGATGCCGGTGTCGCTGGACACATAGATGAAGCCGTCCGGGCCCTGGGCCAGATCGAGCAGCGGGCCCTGCCCGCCGGTGTACGCCTCGGTGAGGCTGCCCAGCCCGCGCAGGTCCTCCCCCGAGAGCCGCAGGCGCCGGATCATGCCGCCGTTGTAGTCGGTAAAGAAGAGGTTGCCGTGGTACTCCTCCGGGTAGGCCGAGTTCTCGCCGACGGCGATGATGCCGGTCGGCCCGATCGTCGGGGTGATGGTGACCAGCGGGTCCACGAAGCGGGGGTCGTGGGGGATGCCGGTGACGACCGGCCAGCCGTAGTTGCCCCCGGGGATGATGCGGTCGACCTCATCGTCGGCCTCCGGGCCGTTGTCCGTCACCCAGAGGTCATCGGTGTGGGGGTGAAACGTCATGCCAAACGTGTTCCGCATCCCCAGGGCGTAAATCGGGGAGCCAGGCGTGGGGTTGTCCACCGGGATCGTCCCGTCGGTGTGGTAGCGCAGGACCTTACCGGCCGGGTCGTCCGGGTCCTGCGCGCGCGCAGATTCGTTGGCCTCGCCCAGCGTGACGAAGAGCGTGCCGTCCGGTCCGAAGCGGATAATCCCCCCGTTATGGATCGAGCCGGCTGGCAGGTTGTCCACGATCACGGTCTCGCCGCTGCCCTGGCCCACCGTTGCCTCGGTCAGCCGGACGATCCGGTTGACGGGCGGGTTGGTCGGGGCCGTGTGAAACACGTACAGGTGGCCGTTGACGCCGAAGTTCGGATCAAACGCAATCCCGAACAGCCCCTGGGAGGCCACGGCATAGATGTCCAGGTCGTAGAACGGCTGGGCCTGGGGCACCCAGCCCGGCCCGATGATGCGGATGATGCCGGTGGCCAGCTCGTTGTAGAAGAGGCGGCCGTCGGGCGCGAAGGCCATGGCGACGGGGAAGTTCAGGTTCGTCGCGACCGGCTCAAGATCGAGCTCGCCTGGCGGCGGATCGCCGACGGTGAAGAGCAGCGTGTGACCCGCTTCCGGATTGGCGAGCTCCTGGTTCGCGGCATCGGCGAGGACGAACCGGACGCGGTGCAGCCCGCCGGAGAGGCCGAGCAGCTGGACCGACGCCGGGTCCCGCCAGTGGACGGCATGGGTGTGGGCGCCGTCGCGCAGGACCTCCTGGGTGGCGCCGTTGAAGAACATGCTCGGCAGCAGGTCGTCGTCGAGGTAGAGGTGCAGGTGCGGCTCCCCCTGGTCGCCCAGGGAGAAGTTCTGCACTGAAAACTCCACGACCGCCGGGCCAGGCAGGAGCAGGGCTTGCTGCGCCGGACTCAGCACCGTCAACGCGGGCTGCAAGGGATCCGGGAACGGCATCGCTTGCGTCAGCGTGACTCCGATGGTCTCGTTGCCTGAGGCGTCCTTTGAGCGGACCCTGAGGTAGACCGTTGTGCCTGGCACCAGATTGACCAGCACGACGGTGTGGCCGGTCTCGAGGGCGGGATCGAGCGTGGTGGTCTGCCCGAAGCCAAGGTCCGGGCCGTATTCGACCTGGGAGGTCGCCGACTCATCCGTGACCCAGGTGACCGTTGCCGTGGTCGTCGTCACGTTCGACAGGGTGACGTCCGACAGGACCGGTGGGGTGGTGTCCGGGAAACTGTGCTCGCTCTCCGGCGGCCCAGCGCTGTCCGGCGGGTCGGTCGAGGCGTCGGTGCGCAGGAGCAGTTTGTCCACCTTGAGGCCATCCTCCCGCGCCCAGAGATGGACCGTGTGCAATCCGCTCGTCGCCACGTTGACCGTGGCGACCGGCCCGTCCATGGTGCTCTGCGTCCAGAGCCAGGCCACGCTCGCCAAGCCGCTGATGCGGTCGGCAGAACCTGGGCCCACCCCGTCCAGCCCGGCATGCACCGAGTCATCGTTGCCGCTTGGCCCGGAGCCGCGCACCCACACGTAGTACGTGCCGAGGGTGCTGAAGAACACGTCGAAGGAGAGCTCCGGACTCGTCGTCTCGAAGCCGGTACTCCACTGCCCGCCGGTGTTGGGCAGCACCTCGACGTAGCCGGTGCCGGAGTAGCCGCCCATCGTCGTGCCCGGCGTCCAGTCGTGCCCGTTGCGGGGGATAGTGGCGTCGGCATGCTCGGCCTCCATGACGACTTGGCCGTTCACTTCCAGGAACGGCAGGTCAGACACCGGCGGCGTGGTGAACGTCCCGTCGCTCGAGCTGCCGAGGTTGGCCGCGGCATCGGCCGAGAGCACCCGGAAATGGTGGAGGGTGCCGGGGCTGAGGCCGCTCAACGCGATGGCGTGGCTGGTCACCAACGCAGGGTCGAGCGGGGTCACCGCACCATAGCCGCTCGTCAGGCCGTACTCGACCTGGGAGTCGGCCGGCTCATCGGTGGTCCACGTGATGGTCGCCCCGGTCGGGGTCAGCGCGGACACACCCACCGCGCTGATCTGAGGCGGGGTCACGTCCGGCCCAGGCGCACCCCGCGGGCTCTCCGCCGGTCCGGTCCCTGCGGGCGGCGTCGAGGAGGCACTCGTGCGCAGCAGCAGCTTGTCTACCTTGAGGCCGTCTTCCCGCGCCCACAGGTGGATGGTATGCAGCCCGGCGGCGGGCACCACAATGGTCGCCGGCGCACCATCCATGGTCCCCGGCTTCCAAACCCAGTCGGTGTTGTTGAAGCCGCTGATGCGGTCGGCCGACGCCGGGGTCGTGCCGTCAACACCGGCGTGGCAGGAGTCGTCGTTGCCAGAGTCAGCCTGGCCCCGGATCCAGACGTAGTAGGTCCCGGCGGTGGCGAACTCCACCTCAAAGATCATCTCCGGGCTGGTCGTGTCGTACCCGGCGCTCCACTGCCCGGCGTTGTTCGGCAGCGCCTGGAGATAGCCGGTCCCGGAGTAGCCGCTCTTGCTGGTCTGCAGCGTCCAGTCATGGCCGCTGCGGCCGATGAGCGTATCGGCGTGCTCCGCCTCCATGACGACCTCGCCGCCGGCCTCGAGGTAGGGTGCGGCCTCGGCGGACACCGCGCCGCCGAGGAGGAGCAGCCCGCACAGCGCTACGTGTCCCCTCATGGGTTCAGACCCTCTTACTCGTCGGGGACAGGTCCCTTCGGGACCCGTCCCCTCCAGAGGAAATTGGGGTCCATCTCCAGACTGGAGCACCAACAGAGTCCGCTTCCCTGGGATCCGGATATGGAAGAGGCTAGCGACGCTCCTCCCCACATCCTCTTGATCGACAACGGGTTCCCGATCCGTCCCAGACGCCGGAGGCCGATCAGTTACGATACAGGCGACAATTGCGCCGGCGCTTCGAGAATGGACAGCAGCGCCGTCGCACAGTAGACCCGATTGCGCTGCTGGCCGCTCACTTCTTTGACGATGCCAAGCTTCTCCAGCCGTTCCGCTGCCCGTTGGACCGTGGTAAACGCCACCTTAAGCTGGCGAGCAGCACCGGTGAGGGTGAGATAGGGGTTCGTCGCCAAGGCGTCCACCAGCCTCAACGGCACTTTGGAGGAGGTGTCGGCAGCAGCCTTGCGCCAAGCACCCAAGAGCTGGTTGATCTTGGCCGCACGGCCCAGCGCGTCCTCGGATTGGCGGGCCACACCGTTCAAGAAGTACTGCAGCCACCCTTCCCAATGACCCTCTTCGGTCACTGCCCGCAACCCCTCATAGTAGTCGCGCCGAGCGGCTTCAAAAAAAGCACTCAGATACAACAAGGGACTCGGCAGAATTTCCCGCTCGACCAAGAACAGCGTGATCAGCAACCGTCCGATGCGGCCATTGCCATCAAGGAACGGGTGAATGGCTTCAAACTGATAGTGCAGGAATGCAGCCTGTGCCAGCGGAGGCAGTGTACGGTCATGCAAGAACCGCTCCCACGCCCCCAGACACTCCGTCATCTCCTCCACAGGAGGCGGCACGTACGAGGCGTTAGCCAGCGTACAGCCCGGCGGCCCGATCCAGTTCTGCGATCGTCTGAATTCTCCAGGGGTCGCATGCTGGCCGCGCACGCCCGCCATCAGCGTCGAGTGCAGTTCACGCAAGAGCCGAAGCGACAGGGGCAGCGTCTTGAGGCGCTTCACCCCCTGCTCTAGCGCCTTGACGTAGTTAGCCACTTCACGCAGATCATCCGGACTGCGCTCCACTGGCGCACCTGCTTCCGCCGCCAGCAGTTCTCCTAAGGTCGCTCTTGTCCCCTCAATCCGGCTGGACAGGACCGCCTCGCGGCGCACAAACGGCCGGATCAAGACGTGCGGATTGGGCAGTTGCCCACCCTCGCCGGCCAGTTGACCGATCAGGCGATCCGCATCCGAGAGCGCCCGGGTCAGCACCGGCGTCCATACCAGCTTCGGAGGCAGCGGATCCGGCACAAAGGCGGTATAGCCTTGGGGCGTGCGGATGGAGCGTCCTGACGGTCGGGTTGGCGGTTTCATGGGTCATAACCAGGTGAAAAGACCAGTTCACGTTATTAGCGAAATAATACACTATCGAAAATAACAAATCAAGCCATTTTCGGCCCGATCACCTCATCAATCGTTTCATATTCTGAAACGATTTATACTGCTCCCCTTTAGGTAATTATCAATGATTTGACACCAGCCCTATACTGGTGTCATGGATCCGGTTGATGCGTTCCACCGACGGATACAGACCGAGCGCAAG
>SBAZ01000126.1 GCA_005239935.1 Planctomycetales bacterium
CCACTCACCGCGGCCGGGCGCGGCCCGCGTCCCAAGCGTCCGCCACTCAGCCGCGGGCCGCGCCCGGCCGCTTCAGCAGCCGTCCACTCACCGCGGCCGGGCGGCCGGCAGGTGGTGGGATCAGCGCAGGAACTCGTCCATCAGGATCGTCGGGTCGCGGTCCAGGATCTGCCGCGCATCCGCTGCGATCCGGTAGCGGGTGCCGTCGTGGGAGAGGAGGCGGCTGGCGACCAAGGTCTGGAGCCGGTCTTCCGGGAAGTCGTCGTGGATGAAGAGCATTTCCTTCAGGCCTTCAAACGCTGCGCCCTGCGGGTGATCGCGGTAGAGGAACGTCAGGATCTCCCGGACCTGCACGTCCTGCGCCGCCTCGGCCAACTGTTGCCGGAGCCCCAGGTTCATGCCAAGTTACGTGCGGTCGCTCCCTGCGCCGCCCTTCATGGCGTCCTGGAACGCCTTGACCGCCTGCCCCAGTCCCCGCGCGACTTCCGGCAGGCGGCGCGGCCCGATGACCAGGAGCGCGACGACGAAGATCACCAGGAGTTCGGAGAGCCCCAAGTTGCCCATGGTTACTCCACGCGCACGTAGCCCTGGATCGTGTCGAGTGTGTTCGGTCCGATGCCCGGCACGCGCTGCAGCTCGTCCACGTCCCGGAACAGCCCCTCACGCTCCCGGGAGACGATGATGCGCTGCGCGAGGGCCGGTCCGACCCCCGGGAGGCGCTCCAATTCTGCTACACCTGCGTGGTTGACGTCAACTGTCCTGGCCTCCGCGAGCCGCCGGTCCCACGCCGCCGCCTGGACCGGTTCTGGCGCATGCTGCGCAGCCCTCGCCTCCTGATGCTGCTGCCAGGCCACGACGCTCAGCGCCATGGCTGCCAGCCCGCCAAGGCCCCACGCCCCGCGCTGCTCCTTGCGTGTCATCCGACGACAATGTTGACAAGCCGCTTGGGCACGACGATGACCTGCTTCACGCGCCCCCCATCCAGGAATTTCTTCACCCCGGCATCGGCGAGCGCGGCCTGCTTGAGCGACTCCTCCGAGGCCTCCGTCGGCACGGTGATGCGGCCGCGCACCTTGCCGTTGACCTGCACGACCAGGACGATCTCGGCGGTCTGCAGCGCGGCGGCATCGTAGGCAGGCCAGCGGGCGCGCACGACGCTCTCACGGTGGCCCAGACGTTCCCAGAGTTCCTCGGCCACGTGCGGCGCCAATGGCGAGAGGAGCAGCACGAGGGTTTCCACCCCTGCCTGCGGCAGCGGCCGCACGTCGCCCAAGGCGTTGGAGAGCACCATGAGCTGCGAGATGGCCGTGTTGAACCGCAGGCCCTCAAGGTCCTCGGTCACGCCCTTGATGGTCCGGTGCAGGAGCGCGCGCAGGTCTCCGGTGGGCTCCCCGGGCTGCAGGTCGGAGTTCCGGCTACCATCCTCTCGCACGACGAGCCGCCACATGCGGTTCAGGAAGCGGTCGATGCCCTCGATCGAGCGCGTGTTCCACGGCTTCACCGCCTCGAGCGGCCCCATGAACATCTCGTACAAGCGGAACGCATCCGCGCCGTGGTGCGCGATGACATCGTCGGGATTGACGACATTGCCGCGCGACTTCGACATCTTCTCGCCGTCCTCGCCCAGGATGAGGCCCTGGTTGACCAGGCGCTGGAACGGCTCCGGCGTCGACACGAGCTGCAGGTCATACAGCACCTTGTGCCAGAAGCGCGCATAGAGGAGGTGGAGCACCGCGTGCTCCGCGCCGCCGACATAGAGGTCCACCGGCATCCAGTAGCGCTCCTTCGCCGGGTCCCAGGCTTGGCGGTCGTTTTTCGGATCGAGGTACCGCAGGTAATACCAACATGAGCCGGCCCATTGCGGCATCGTGTTCGTCTCGCGCTGGGCCGGGCCGCGGCACTTCGGGCACGTCGTCTTGACCCAGTCCGCGGCCTTCGCCAGGGGCGGCTCGGCGCTTCCGGTCGGCTTGAAGTCCTGCATCTCCGGCAGCGTCACCGGCAGGGCGGACTCCGGCAACGGCACGACGCCGTCCTTCAGGCAATGGACGATCGGAATGGGCTCGCCCCAATAGCGCTGCCGTGAGAAGAGCCAGTCGCGGAGTTTGTAGTTCACCGCCCCCTGCCCCAACCCGCGCGCGGCGAGCCACTCGGTGATCTTGCGCGCCGCCTCCTCGCTCGGCAGGCCCGTGAAGGCTCCGGAGTCGTGCATGCGTCCTGCGTCGGCGTACGCCTCGGGCAGATCGTCGCCGAGCGGCCGGCCCTCTGGGACGATGACGACGCGTACCGGCAGTTGGAAGGTCCTGGCGAACTCCAGGTCGCGTTGGTCATGCGCCGGCACCGCCATGATCGCGCCGGTGCCGTACGTCGCCAACACATAGTCCGCAACCCAGATCGGGATGTGTTCCCCGTTGACCGGGTTGACGGCCTGCGCCCCGGTCAAGACACCGGTCTTCTCTTTCGCCAGCTCGGCGCGCTCCAACTCGGACTTTTTCGCGGCCGCCTCGCGATAGCGCTCGACCGCCTGGCGCTGACCGGCTGCGGTCACCAGCGGCACGAGCGGGTGCTCCGGTGCGAGCACCATGTACGTGGCGCCGAACAGAGTGTCGGGCCGCGTGGTGTAGACCTTCATCTCGACGTGTCCCTCGCGGCGCCGAAGGCGCACGCCGTCGAGAAGGGCCTCCGGTATCTGAACGGCCCTGTCCAGGCCGAACCACACGTCTGCGCCCTCGCTCTTGCCAATCCAGTGGCGCTGCATGTCCTTGATGTGTTGGGGCCAGCCAAGCGTCTCCAGGTCGTTGAGGAGCCGCTCGGCGTACGCGGTAATCTTGAGCATCCACTGGCGCATGGGCCGGCGTTCGACCTCGTGGCCCTTGCGCTCACACGTACCGTCCACGACTTCCTCGTTGGCCAGGACCGTGCCGCAGGACGGGCACCACCACACCGGCGCCTCGGCCATGTAGGCCAGGCCGCGCTCGTAGAGTTTGAGGAAGATCCACTGGGTCCATCGCACGTAGGCCGGATCGGTGGTGTCGATCTCCCGGTCCCAGTCATAGGCGAAGCCCAGGCGGGTAATTTGCGTGCGGAAGGTCTCGACGTTCTTGCGAGTCGTCTGCGCTGGGTGTGTGCCGGTCTCGATCGCATACTGCTCGGCCGGCAGGCCGAACGCGTCCCATCCCATCGGGTGCAGGACGTTGTAGCCTTGCATCCATTTGAACCGCGCCACGATGTCGGTCGCGGTGTAGCCCTCCGGATGGCCAACGTGCAGCCCAGCCCCCGACGGGTATGGAAACATATCGAGGACGTAGAGCTTCTGGCGCGCGGTGTCGCCGTCGACCGCCTGGAAGAGTTTGCGCTCCTCCCAGCGATGCTGCCACTTGGGCTCGATGTCTTGAAAGGGATAGCGTTCGGCCATACCGTGTCGTGTGTCAGGCCGCCCGGGGCCGGGCGGCGGGCGACTTACCGCTGGGCGAGCGGGGGGCCGGCGCGCTGCTCGCTCAGGTACGTGAGGACCGCTGGAGCGCGAGCCAGGCGTGCCGCCATCCGCCGAGCCAGATCGATCGCCACGCGCTCGAGATGGCTCGCTTTCATGCCGCTGATGGGCGCCGAGATCGCCGACTTGTAGCCGGTCGGCCCCTTGTGCAGGCCCGCGCTGTGGCTGTTGGTCTCCTGGCCGGACCAGATGACGTCGCCGCTGCCGGCATCTACGAGTTCCATCCGCATGCCGGCCCTCGCCCACGACGCCGCCACGAGGTAGGTCCGTCCCCACTTCGTGACCTCCCCACGCACGATCGCCTCCGCGCCGAGGGCGTTCGCGAGCGCCTGCTCAGGCACCGGCTGGCCCGGCTGCCAGCCCAACTGCTCCAGCGTCTCATCCACCTGGTGCAGCTCGATCAATGCGAACGGCCCCTGTTCGGCCAGCGTGGCTGCCAGCTGTCGGCGCAGCAGCTGCGATCCCTCCGTCGCCTTCTCGTGTGGGACCTTCAGGGGGAGAACGGCCAATCGCAGGCGGCCGGATGGGTCCGCTGCCGCCGACCGGCCCATGGACGCCTCGGGGTTCGGCAGTCCAGCGAGCACCTGACTGACCATCGTGTCTGCGATGCGCAGGAACTTCACCTCGGGATTGTAGCTACGGGTTTGATCCTGGATGAAATCCACCACCTGCCCCTTCTGGATGGCCACCCCGCCTCGCTCGGAGGTCTTGACAGACTGGCGCCACAGTTCCTCGCCGGTCTTGGCCTCCACCATGCGCAGCGTCGCTTCGACGCTGGCCTCGGTATACAGCGGGGTCGCAATGAAGACGACGCGATGGAGGTCGCCATAGATGAGCGCGTCCACGCCGAGGGTTTCGCCCAGGAGCTGCGGGGAGGCCGTCCGCCACTTGGCCTCCTCGAGCGGCCCCCACGCGGCGCCGAGCAGCTCATCGACTACATCCATGGCCACGTCGTCGTAGCCATATGTCGCGAAGGCGTAGTAGAACGTCTTGCGCACGACATCCCGGCAGGTTGTGTGGGACGCGGGAATGCTATCCCCGGGGGCCAGGTCATAGGGATACGTGATGACGAAGGGCAGCACGGCGACCTGTCGGGGCGGATGTTCCAGGAAGCCTTCGCGGACATAGGCCTTGGGCCCGCCGCAGCCCGCGAGAGCCGCCGCCGCCAGGGCGGCCATCCATGCTGCCGCGCGTCGCCTCATGCGCACCTCCTCATGCGAAGACCTCTCGCAGAACCTGCTCCACTTGCGGCGCCAGCGCCGCCCAGTCCGCGTCGGCCGTCTTGGTCACCGAGATGAAGTTCCCGAGGCCAAAGACTTGGGTGACCCCGGGCAGGGCCAGCAGCTGCCTCGCCCAGTCCGCCTCCGCGGCCGCTGGGTCACGGTAGGTCACGCCCCGCGCCGCCACCGGCCGGTTGAGGGTAAACTTCGCCGCGTTCGGATTGGGCGTCCCCTGGATTTCGATCGTGAGGGAGGCCGTCATGGGGTTCTCGGGTCGCCCCGGCACAACCGCGCGAGCGCCCAGGGCGCATAGTACAGGTAAAAGGACGCGAGCGCCACTCCCTCCAGTGCCAGGATGTACCACGGCCAGGGCCCAACGTAGTCGAGGAGGCTGGGTTGGACGGGCTTGCGGGCGAGATAGCCATAGTTTGCGCCCGTGGCCCAGTTGAGCGCCCCCACGAGCCCGGCGTAGAGGTTCGTGACGGCCCACACGCGCCACACCGACCGCTGCGTCGGTCGTACTCGCCCGGTGGCGGCCAGGTACACCGCGGCGAGGACGACCCCACAGTGTCCGATGAAAAACTTGATCCACCAATAGTCTGGAAACCCCTCGTGCACGTCCGGGGTCACGGTGGCCTGCAGGCTGCCCGCCAGTCCCCAGAAGTACGCGACCTCGCACACACGCGGCCGCAGGGTCAGCAGGCCCCATACCGCGAGCAGGAGCGCCAGATCGCACAGCTGCAGTGGCACGCGGACGACGCCGTGCGCGGCGGCCACCAGCCACGAGGCGAGTTCATTCACGCCGAGGACCGCCGCGAGCGCCACGCGCAGCCGGCGGTCGTCCTGTCCCCGCAGCCGGCCGCGTGCCACGATCATCCAGGCCGCCGCGGCCGCCGTCGCCGCCAGCACGACGAGATGATCCGGCCCAAAGGGGCGGAATCCTGTCATGGCCTCGCCGAGGCACGCCGGGTGGACTCGAACTGTCGCGCCCAGCGGTCGGCTTCGCGCGCGACCGCCTGGCGGAATTCGGTCCGGCCGCCGAGCCGCGGCCAGACCTCGCGCCACGTCCTCACTGCGGTCGTCACGTTCTCGAGCAGCGCCTTCGTCTGCGCCGGCTGCGCGCCCTCCGACGCCCAGTCGCAGCAGCGCTCGGCGTCCGCGCACGCGGCTGCGACGCGCTCGGCAGACTCGCGGCCGGCCACGGCCTGCGCGATGCGCGCGAAGGCCTCGCCGACCTGGGCCAGCTGGTGCGCGGCCGGCTCACGCAGGAACGCGGCGCGCCCGTCGTCGGGGGGCATGGTCCTCCACCAGGCTGCGAACCGTTGTGAGATTGCGGCGGTCCTCCTGCCACGTGCTCTTCGGCGTTTCCAGGATGAACGGCAAGGCGGCGAGCCGGGGATGCGTGAGGATGCGCCAAAAGGCTTCGAGCCCGATGTACCCGCGCCCGATGTGCCAGTGACGATCCTTCTTCGCGCCGAAGGGGACCTTGGAGTCGTTGAGGTGCACGGCGCGCACCGCGGCCAGCCCTAACGTCCTCGCACAGTCCTGCACGACCTGCTCCAACCCCTCGGCGGTGTGAATGGGGTGGCCTGCCGCGAAGAGGTGCGCAGTATCGAGGCACACGCCGACGCGCTCGCTCGCGCCGGCCGCGTCGCGGATCGCCGCCAGCTGCTCAAATGTCTCCCCGATTCCCTGCCCGGCCCCCGCGGTATTCTCC
>SBAZ01000142.1 GCA_005239935.1 Planctomycetales bacterium
GACACCCCCCCTGAGCCCCGCATCACCGCCAATACCGTCACGCTCTACCTGCATAACGGCGGCATGGTGACCGGTGAACTGGTCGCACAGACCCCGGAGGAGATCACGCTCCGCTTTGACTATGGGGACGTCGGGTTTCATCCCAGCGAGGTCAAGGAGCTGGTCCGCGGCCGGCAGGTCGAAGGGGCAGAGGACGTGGTGCTGCCCAAGAAGGCCGAGGAGAGCGGCTGGCCCTACCAACGCCCGGTGGTGTTCAAACTCATGAACGGCTCGGTGATTGATGCAACACTGCGGGCCGTCGAGGGCGAGACGCTCCAGTTGGTGCAGGAGCTCGACGGGGGCGGGCTGGTGGAACTGCCGCTCCTGCGGAAGGACCTGCACCACGTGCTGTTCAAACCGGTCGAGAGCGAACGGTCGGCCGAGATCCGCAAGCAGCTGTTCGAACTGTTCCCGAAGATGACTTGGGACGAAGAAGGGATCTTCACCATTATGACTGATTCGCCTGCGTCCGCCGTCAAGGGCTACTGGCGCGCGATTCGCGATCTGGCGACCGACTGGTACTTGACGTACTATCCGCTGCTGGGGACGCGGACTCCCGATGTGCAGCAGTTCATCGTGATCTTCGACGATTGGGGCGCCTTCATCGAGTACGCGGCCACCGACGGCCTGCCGGGCTGGGCCATCGGAGGGTACTTTTCTCCTGACGATGACGTCTTGTACCTCTTCAACATGATGGGCGAGGACTTCTCCGACCTGCTCTATGAAGGCTTTCTCGGCTCGAGCCGCCGCGCGGTGGATGCGGCGGTGGACCAGGTCAGGGGGCAGATCGACAGCCGATACGAGATCTTTCTCGAGGGCCTGGGCAGCGAGATCAAGCAGAAGGTGGAGACCGCGTACGGCCGGCTGCGGCAGTCCTACGTGGATCTCACGACCAGCACCCTGCGGCACGAGCTGACGCACGGGCTGCTCCACAACTGGGGGCTGCAGAGCATCCTCCTGTCCACGACGCAGGGACTGGATGCGGAGCGGGTGAAGGCCAAGCGCGAGTTTCTTCAGAGCCAGAATGTCGAGCAGAAGCGGGAGCTGTTAGAGGCCCTGCTGGCCGCGGAAGCCAAGGCCGATGTGCCGCAGATGCAGGCGGCCAACTCGTGGCTGGCGGAAGGCGCGGCGGCCTACATGGAGGCGGAGCCGGTCGGCGAGCCCAGCCCGGAGTGGCTCCCGACGGTGCAAGAAGCGATGCGCGAGAACCAGCTGCTGCCGCCGGAGTTCCTGCATGTCTTCAAGATGGGTAGTTTCCCCCGCATGGATGACAAGGCACGGCTCTTCGCCTATGGCCAGAGCTGGGCGTTCACCCATTTCCTGATGACCCGCCATCGGCCAGGATTCCTCCAGTACCTGGACCGGATCGCGCGCGACGAGAAGGCCGGGGAGACGGATGACCTGCAGTGGCTGCTGGACGCGGTCGGCGTGCCCCTGCGCGACCTGGACACGGCCTTTCGGGAGTACGTGACCAGCTTCCCGCCCAGCGATCCGCTCTGGCTCACCCAGAAGCAGATCTTCCTCGACCTGCGCGAGAGCCTGCGCAACTTCTAGTCCGTTCTCCGCCTGTTACAGCGATTTTATCCCGCCGTCATCTGCCCGTAACATCCCTCCGCTATCCTTGCCGCCGTCACGTGGTGACGAGCATGCCGTCTCTGCAACTGGCGTTTGGACCCTTGGTGGTGGATTTGGAACACTACCGCATTGTCTTCAATGGCCGTCCGTTGGCCCTGCCGTACCGGGAGTACGCGTTGCTGGTCTATCTCGCGGGCCGGGCCGGCCAAGTGGTGCAGAAGCGGCAGCTGCTGGAGGAGGGCCTGGGCCGGCACGATTGGGAGGGGCTGCGGGTGGTGGATGAACAGATGCGGCATCTCCGGGGGGTGCTGGAGCGGGCCGGATGCCCGGTCCTAGAGGAAGTCAGCGAGGTCGGCTACCGCTTTGACCCGGCTCTGCTGAACGGCCGGGCGTCTGTAACATCGAATTAACATGGCGGTCATTCGGACGTAACGGGCAGCGGCTACACTCGCGCCCGTAGGCTGGAGTGTTGGGTGGGGACGCAACGGGAGGAGGGAAGCATGCAGCGTGCAGCGTTGGTCGTGGTGCTAGGCGGCAGCGTGCTCTTGGGCGGTGCCGTGATGGCGCGGGCCGATGAGCCGGCCACGGCCGGGCTCAAGGCGGAGATTGAAGTTCTGCGCGACCGGCTGGACACCCTCGAGGGCAAGTTGGCCTCCCAGCAGGCGGTGGCGGCCGGCGCCCCGGAGGGGAGCGCTGTGGTGTTGGTTCCCAGCGGGTTTCATGGTGTGCAGATCAGCGGATTCGTGGACACCATGTACACGTACAACCTGAACGAGCCCGAAGGCGGCACGAACACGCTGCGCGTCTTCGATACGCAGTCCAACGGATTCATGATCAACAACGCGCAACTCGCCGTCGAGAAAGTCGCGTCCGCTGAGAGTCCCGTGGGGTTCAAGACGGAGCTCATGTTCGGCACGGACGCGGAGGTGGTCGGCGGGGTCACGACCGGTCTCGGTGACAATGCGCACACCCATGCGGGTGCGGTGAGCACGGGCGCGACCGATGAGGTCGAGCTTCAGGAAGCCTACGTGCAATACCTGGCGCCCGTGGGCCAGGGCCTGGATGTCCGCGTCGGGAAATTCGCGACCCTGCACGGCGCCGAGGTGATCGAGTCCAAGGACAACTGGAACATCTCGCGGTCATTCCTCTTCGGCTATGCGATCCCGTTCACCCATACCGGCCTGCGAGCCACGTATCCGATCACCGAGTCCTTGAGCACGACGGTCGGGCTGAGCAATGGGTGGGACCTGGTGGACGACACGAACAAAGCGAAGACCGTCGAGTGGAACCTCATGGCCATGCCG
Organism: Planctomycetales bacterium; assembly: GCA_005239935.1. Classification (GTDB taxonomy): domain Bacteria; phylum Omnitrophota; class Gorgyraeia; order Aquiviventales; family Aquiviventaceae; genus SBAZ01. Next base: position 2,919 of record SBAZ01000142.1, read on the forward strand.
ACCGAAACCACGATGATCGGCGGCACCTATATGTTCGGCGCCGAGCAGACGACCGGCAACAACACCAACCAGCGTCACTTGCTCGACCTCGTCGCGAGCTGGCAGCCGACCGAGGCGCTGCAGTTGAAGCTCAACTACGACTACGCGGTCGAGGATGACGGGGCCGGCACCGTGGGCGGGTTTGCCAACGATGACAATGCGGTCTGGCACGGCCTGGCCGCCTACGCCAAGTACGCGCTGACGGACAAGACCTCGGTGGCGGTGCGCACCGAGTACTTCAACGACGTCGACGGGGTGCGCACGGCCTTGACCAGCGGGATCAATGGCACTACGGACGACGACATCAAGCTGTACGAATTCACGATCACGGGCGAGCACCAGGTCCACGAGCACCTGCTCGCGCGGCTCGAGTACCGGCATGACGCCGCCAACGCCGCCATCTACAACACGGATGACGGCGTCGGCGAGAAGTCGTACCAGGACACGATCGCGCTGGAGTTCATCGCGCCGTTCTGATTTCTGACCCCTGTCCGTCGCCTACCCGGACAGGGCCCCACCACCCGCTGCCGCCGCGCAGCGGCGGGCCGCAGGAGCGGCCCCGGCCTGCGGGCCGTGCAGTGGGTGGTGGGGGTCCCCTACAGAGACGGCTGAGGCAACGAGGAGGAGGAGATGGATCCGAAAGTGGTCGCGGATACGCTGTGGGTGTTGATCACTGCCATGCTCGTGTTCTTCATGAACCTGGGCTTCGCGTGCGTGGAATCGGGGTTCTGCCGCAGCAAGAACGCCGTGAACATCCTCTCGAAGAACTTCGTTGTGTTCGCCATTTCGACCATCGGCTTCTGGTGGCTCGGGTTCGGGCTCATGTTCGGCAATGGCTCGCCCTTCTGGGGCAGCGAGGGGCTATGGATCCTGGGCGGTGCGGATAATAGCCCGGCCACGGCCGATGCCTACCAGGGCGCGTACGGCTCGCTGAACTGGACCGGCGTGCCGCTCTTGGCCAAGTTCTTCTTCCAACTGGTCTTCTGCGGCACCGCCGCGACGATCGTCTCGGGAGCGGTCGCCGAGCGCATCAAGTACTTCTCGTTCATCGTGTTCAGCCTGCTCATCACGGCGGTCATCTACCCGGTGGTCGGGCACTGGATCTGGGGCGGCGGCTGGCTGGCCTCCAAGGGCTTCCTGGACTTCGCCGGCTCAACGCAGGTGCACTCGATCGGCGGCTGGGCCGCGCTCGCCGGCATCCTTGTGCTGGGGCCGCGCATCGGGAAGTACAACAAGGACGGCACCCCGAACGCGATTCCCGGGCACAACCTGTCGCTGGGCCTGATCGGCTGTTTCGTCCTGTGGCTCGGATGGTTCGGGTTCAACCCAGGCTCGACCATGGCGGCCGATGTCGAGGCCATCTCCCGCATTTGCGTCACGACGAACACGGCGGCGGCGTTTGCGATCGCGACCGCCACCATCACGTCGGTGCTCCTCTTGGGCAAGCCGGACTTGGGCATGACGATCAACGGCTGTCTGGCCGGGTTGGTGGCGATTACGGCCCCCTGCGCGTTCGTGAGCGTGCAGAGCTCGGCCATCATCGGCGCCCTGGCGGGCGTGATCGTCGTGTTCTCGGTCATCATGTTCGACAAGCTGCACGTTGACGACCCGGTCGGTGCGTTGTCGGTACACCTGGTCAACGGCGTGTTCGGCACGCTGTGCGTGGGGCTCTTCGCCGAGTCGCAGTGGATGCCCAACAAGGCGAACGGGCTGTTCTTCGGCGGCGGCGTCACCCAGCTGGGTGCGCAGGCACTTGGCGTCGTCTCTGCGGCCGCAGCGGTCTTCACCCTCTCGCTGGTTGCCTGGTTGGCGATCAAGGCCATCATGGGCGTGCGGGTGAGTGTCCAGGAGGAGATCCAGGGCCTGGACATCGGCGAGCACGGCAACTCGGCCTACCCGGACTTCGTGGTGCGCAAGACGCTGCCGGTATCCGCGGGGGCCTTCGCGGCCAGCCCGGCGCCAACGAAAGGGTGAGCGATGGCGGAGACCTTGTATGCCCCGGGCCGGCCCGAGACGGGCGGCCGAAGCGGAGTGGCGACCATGAAGAAGATTGAGGCGATCATCCGGCCGGAGAAGCTGGATGAGGTCCGCAAGGCGATCGAGGACGTGGGCTACCCCGGCATCACCATCACCGAGGCCGAGGGGCACGGCAAGCAGAAGGGCATCACCCAGCAGTGGCGCGGCGAGACCTACCGCGTCGAGTTTCTACCAAAGGTGAAGCTGGAACTGGTGGTGAGCGATGCTGACGTCGAGCGCATCATCAAGGCGATTATCAGCTCGGCGAAGACCGGGGCGGTTGGGGACGGCAAGATTTTTGTCTCCGATATCCGGGAAGTCGTCAAGATCCGGACCGGCGAGCGCGGTGAAAGCGCCATCTAACCTCTTGCAAGACAAGAGGTTGGTGGACTACCGGCGTGTGGTGCGCCGGCCCGTGTCGACGACACAATCGGATTGACCGGCGGTTGGCCGGTGGTATACTGAGGCACGTTTTCCCCGCCTCGGCGGGGCGCATCCCATCCCGGGGATGCGGCGAGCCCTGGCGTCCAACCACTCTCCACAAGGAGGTCTAGCGCTATGCCACGAGGAGCTGTTGCTGTCCGCGGGTCCAGGACCCGCACCGCCAGCCGCGCCACGGCGCGTCCCGCCGGCGGCACGAACTCGGTGCCTGGGGCGACCGTCACGGATGAAGCCGTCAAGCGGGTGTGGTCGATTATCAAGCAGCACAACATCAAGGTCGTTGACCTGAAGTTCAATGACCTGCCCGGGTTGTGGCAGCACTTCTCAATCCCCGTGGAAGAGGTGGCCCAGAGCGCGAAAGAGGGGATCTGGGTGGATGGCATCGGGTTCGACGGCTCCTCCATCCGCGGATTCCAGAAGATTCAAGAGTCGGACATGAATCTCTTCGTCGACCCTGCGACCGCGGTGCTCGACCCGGTCTGCGAAGCGCCCACCCTCAGCCTCATCTGTGACATCTACGACCCCCTGACGAAGAAAGCCTACACGCGTGACCCCCGCTACATCGCCCGCAAGGCCGAGGCGTACCTCAAGCAGACCGGCATCGGGGACGTGAGCTACTGGGGGCCGGAGCCGGAGTTCTTCATTTTCGACGATATTCGCTTCGACTCGACGGAGAACTCCAGCTACTACTTCGTGGACTCGGGAGAAGGCGACTGGAACACGGGCCGGGATGAGAAGCCGAACCTGGGCTACAAGCCCCGGTACAAAGAAGGGTATTTCCCGGTGCCCCCGCATGACACCTTCCAGGACATCCGCAGCGAGATCATGACGAAGGCCCGGGCGGCCGGCGTCCCGGTCGAGAAGCATCACCATGAAGTCGCCACGGCCGGCCAGGCCGAGATCGACATGCGCTACTCGACGCTGACAAAGATGGCCGACCACCTCCTGATGCTGAAGTACGTGACGAAGAACGTCGCCCGCAAGCATGGCAAGGTCGCCACGTACATGCCCAAGCCGCTCTTCGGCGACAACGGCTCCGGCATGCACACCCACCAGAGCATCGCGAAGGGCGGGTCGAACATTTTCTTCGACAAGGGCGGCTACGCGCTCATCAGCCAGCAGTGCAAGTGGTACATTGGCGGCCTCCTGAAGCATGCCCCGGCGCTCCTGGCGTTTGCCGCGCCGACGGTCAACTCGTACAAGCGGCTGGTCCCGGGTTTCGAGGCGCCGGTGAATCTCGCGTACTCCGCGAGGAACCGCTCGGCGATCTGCCGCATCCCGGTGTACGTCAGCTACCCGAAGAGCAAGCGGGTGGAGTTCCGCGCCCCAGATCCGTCGTGTAATCCGTACACGACCTTCGCCGCCATGCTCATGGCCGGGTTGGACGGGATTCAAAACCGGATCGACCCAGGCCAGCCGGTCGACGAGAACCTCTACGAGCTCCCCCCGGAGCGAGCGCCCAAGCAAGTGCCGGGCTCGCTCACGGAGGTGCTCGATGCCTTGGAGCGCGATCACGCCTTCCTGCTCAAGGGGGACGTGTTCACCAAGGACGTCATCGAGGTGTGGCTCGAGTACAAGCGGCAGGAGATCGACAAGATCCGCCTGCGGCCGCACCCGTACGAGTTTTATCTGTACTTTGACGCCTAAGCGTTGGACCGCTACTTCGATCCCTCGACTCGGCCTTCGGCCTCGCTCGGGATCGTGGTGAGCGAGCGTCGCGCGACGTCGCGAGAGGGGCTCATCCTACGCGTGTCGAAGGATGAGCGACGCGAGTCGAACCACGACGCGTAATCGGGCGCCGAAGTTCAGCGTATCGCGCGGACGGGGCGCTCAGACGAGCGCCCCGTGTTGCGTCCGAGCATGCCGACGCTCCTCGTGATCGAGCACGTCCCGTATGAGCGGCTCGGCGCCTTCGAGGCGCCCTTCGAGGCCGCCGGGGTACGGCGGGTGCCGCTGCGCGCCTTCGACGCGGCGGCAC
>SBAZ01000132.1 GCA_005239935.1 Planctomycetales bacterium
GCTGAGCTCCACGGCCTCGCGGTCATTCAAATAGATGATGCGGCGCGAGATCCTGGCGGGCAGCGACCTGACGATGCTCAGGGCCGTGCAGGTCATGACGCGTGCCGGCGCCACACTGCCGGAGGCCGTCGGAATGGCGTCCAGCGTCCCGGCGCGCCTGTTGGGCCTGCGGGACCGCGGGGTACTGCGCCCGGGGGCGCGAGCAGACCTGGCGGTGTTTAGTCGGCAGTTTCGTCCGGTGATGACGGTCGTGAACGGGCGCGTGGTGTTTGGACGCACAGCGGGCGGAAGGGACGGGGCGTGATGTGCGGCATTGTGGGCTACGTGGGGAAGAAGCCGGTCGTCGAGACGGTCCTGGAGGCGCTGGGGCGCTTGGAGTACCGCGGGTATGACTCCGCAGGGCTCGCCGTCCTCAACGCCCGCGGTCTGGCCGTCCGCAAGCGGCCAGGCAAACTCAGTGTGCTCGCCGACGCGGTGAAGCGCGAGCCGATCCGCTCCGGGCACCTGGGCATCGGCCACACCCGATGGGCGACGCATGGCGAGCCGTCGGAGATCAACGCGCACCCGCACACGGACTGCAGTGGGTCCCTCGCCGTCGTCCACAACGGGATCGTCGAGAACTACGCGGAGCTGAAAACCCGGCTGCTCGCGAAGGGGCACCGGTTCCGCTCAAAGACCGACACCGAGGTCATCGCCCACCTTGTCGAAGAGCACGCGAAGCGCCTGCCGCTCGACCGGGCGTTCCGCCAGGCGCTCAAGGAGCTGCGCGGGTCCTATGCCGTATGCCTGGTGAGCGCCAAGGAGCCGCACCGGCTCTTCGGGGCGCGCAACAGCAGCCCGCTCATCATCGGGGTGGGCAAGGGTGAGGCCTTCGTTGCCAGCGACGTGCCCGCGATCCTCGACCACACGCGCCGCATCATCTATTTGAATGACCGCGAGGCCGTGGAGCTCAGCGCGGCCGGGCCGAAACTGTTCACGTTGGAAGGTCGGCCCATCCGCCGCAGTCCGACGACCGTCGCGTGGACCGTGTCGGCCGCTCGCAAGGAAGGCTTCCCCCACTTCATGCTGAAGGAAATCCATGAGCAGCCCTCGGCCATCGAACAGACCCTGGCCAACCGGCTGGATCCTGCGCGGGGCCGGCTCGTCTTCGACCGGCGGACCAAGCGGTTCCTGGACACGCTGGACGCGACGGAGAAGCTGGTGATCATCGCGTGCGGCACGGCCTACCACGCGGGGCTCGTCGGCGAGTACATGCTGGAGGAAGTCGCGCGGTTGCCGGTCGACGTGGACCTGGCCAGCGAATTCCGGTACCGCGGCCCCCAGCTCGACCGGCGCACCACGGTGCTGGCCATCACGCAGTCCGGGGAGACCGCCGATACCCTCGCGGGCATCCAGATGGCCAAGGCCCATGGGGCACGCACCATGGCCATCTGCAACGTGATGGGCTCCTCGATCGCGCGCGAGGTGGACGCCGTCCTCTACACGCATGCCGGCCCGGAGATCGCGGTCGCCTCGACCAAGGCGTATACCTCGCAGGTGACGGCCCTCGCCCTCTTGACCCTCTACTTGGCGAAGCACTTCCGACGGATTCCGCTGGCGCAGTGGCGGCGGCTCCTCGATGGGCTGGAGGCCCTGCCGCGCCTCATGCGGCAGGCGCTCACGAGTGAGGCGGCCGCCAAGGCGACGGCGGCGAAGTACGCCGGGGCACGGAACTTTTATTACCTCGGCCGCCGGTACAACTTCCCCAGCGCGCTCGAGGGAGCGCTCAAGTTGAAGGAAATCTGCCCGGTGATCCACGCCGAAGGCTACGCGGCCGGCGAGATGAAGCACGGGCCGATCTCGCTCATCCGCAAGGGGTGGCCGGTCGTCTTCGTGGCCCCCCAGTCACCGGTGTATGAGAAGGTGGTGTCGAACATCGAGGAGGTGCGGGCGCGTCACGGGTCCTGCATCGTGATCGCCTCGGAGGGGGACGCGCACATCACGCGCTACGCCGACAGCCTCATCACGATTCCGAAGACCGACGAATTCTTCTCGCCGATTCTCGCGGCCGCGCCGCTGCAACTCTTCGCGTACTACGTGGCCGATGCGAACGGGGCGGACATTGACCAGCCGCCCAATCTCGCCAAGAGTGTCACGGTGGAATAGCCGAGGGCAGAGGAGGCGCGATGCTGGCGCGGAAGATCATCCTGGGGTTCGGGTTCGCCGTGCTCATGCCGATGCTCATTCACTACGGCATCGATGTGTTCTTGCCTCAGACGGATTGGCGTGCGCACTACCAGGAGCTCAACCGGCTGCGGGAGCGCGAGAACGACGCCGAGGCGCCGGCGGAGAAAGCGCGCCTGCGGGCGGAGCGCGAAGCGTACGAGCAGCGGCATGAGACGCAACGCGAGCAGTCCGGGCGGATTCACTTTTTCGTGGGGGCCCCCATTGGGATTCTCGTGACGCTGATCGGGTCGTTCGTGCACGCCCAGGCGATCGGCGGCGGTTTGATGCTTGGGGGCATTTTCACCTTCACCGGGGGCTGTGCCTGGTACTGGGCGGACCTGTCGCGGCCGGGACGATTCGCGGTGCTCTTGGTGGCGTTCGTGGTGCTCCTGTGGATCGGCTACCAGCGGCTCTCCGAACTCCGGAAGCCGAAGCCCGCCGCGTGACGAGCGGCGGTACGCTGCGCGTCGTCGCGACGCCCATCGGCAACCTGCAGGACATCAGCCTGCGGGCCCTCGACGCGTTGCGCACCGCGGACCTGATCGCCTGCGAGGACACGCGGCGCACGACGATCCTGCTCACGGCCCATGGGATCACGACACCGGCCACGAGTTACCACGCCTACAGCGGACCAGGCAAAGCGCGGCGCCTCGTGGAGGAGGTCCGGGGCGGCAAGCGTGTGGCGCTGGTGTCGGACGCCGGGCTGCCGGGGATTTCGGATCCTGGTACTGCGCTCGTGCAGGCGGTGATCGAGGCCGGGCTGCCGGTCGAGGTGATCCCGGGCCCATCGGCTTCGCTCATGGCGCTGGTGCTCTCCGGGCTACCGACGGATCGGTTCACCTTTGAGGGCTTCCTGCCGATCAAGCCCGGCCCGCGACGCCGGCGGCTCGAGGCGCTGCGGGCAGGTGGGCGCACGGCGGTGGTCTATGAGTCGCCGCACCGGTTACGCAAGACGCTCGACGACATTGAAGCGGTCTACGGGGATGTCGGCATGGCCTGTTGCCGGGAACTGACCAAACAGTTTGAGGAGACGCGGCGGGAACCGGTGAGCCGACTGCGCACCCACTTCGCGGCCCACGCGCCGCGCGGCGAGTTCGTCCTGGTCCTGCCGCCGATTCGACAGGGGCACGATGGCCAATAAGATCCACCCCAGCGCCGTCATCAGCCCGAAGGCGCAGATGGGCGACCGCAACGACATCGGGCCCGGGTGCGTGATCGAAGACGGGGTCATCCTCGGCTCCGGCAATCGGCTGTGGATGAATGTGTATCTCGGGCCCGGGACCACCCTGGGCGATGAGAACCAACTGCACATGGGTGCCGTGGTCGGTCATGTGCCGCAAGATCTGGCCTTCAGCGGGGCGCCGTCCTTCACGCGCATCGGCTCGCGCAACGTGATCCGCGAATACGTCACCATCCACCGGGGGACCACGGAAGGCACCGCGACCGAGGTGGGCGATGCGTGCTTCTTCATGGCCAATGCCCACGTGGCGCATAACTGCCGCATCGGCAGCAAGGTGATCTTGGTCAACCTGGCCAGCCTCACCGGCTACTGCGTGGTGGAGGACGGGGCGTTCCTCTCCGGGATGGTGGGCCTGCACCAGTTCACCCGCATCGGGCGGCTGGCCATGGTGAGCGCCCTCTCTGCGATTAACAAGGACGTGCCCCCCTACATGCTCTGCGGGGGCCGTCCCGGGGTCATCCAGGGGCTGAACGTGGTCGGCATGCGGCGAGCTGGACTCCCGGCACCGGTGCGGGAGGACATCAAGCGGGCCTACAAGCTGCTCTACCGGGAGGGCCTGAATGTCCCCCACGCCCTGGAGGCAATCCAACGCGAGTGTAAGACATCGGAAGTCCAAGTGCTCGTGGACTTTGTGAAGTCTTCCGATCGGGGAATCTGTGCTGGAATCGGCTCTGAGGAGGCGCAGGAGGAGGGGGAGACCCTCTTGCCGAAGAAGCCGGCACGGGCAGCCGGTCCTGCCTAGCAGGGCCGGTGCAAACTTTTTTCCAGCCCCCCGTTGACAGGAAGGCCATTTTTTTCGTATAATGGGTGTACTTGTCCTACCTTTTAAGCCCCGTCCTGTGAGGCGGGAAAGGGAGCGCGATGCCCCAGGTGTGGGCCACGAACCAGGAACCCCGAGCCGACCGGCCGGGGCTTTTTTTGTGCCTGCCTGCCGGCCCGAGTGCCCGGCCACGCCATGGATAAGTCCGGCGCCGACTTCCGCGAGAAATCCAAGGTCCTGGATGCCGAGGCGATCCGGCGGGCGGTCGTGCGCATCGCCCATGAGATCCTGGAGCGCCACAAGGGCACCGGCGATGTCGCCCTCATCGGGATCCGCACCCGGGGCGCCCTCCTGGCGCAGCGCCTGGCGCGGGAGATTCAGGGCATCGACGGCCAGCCCATCCGCGTGGGCATCTTGGACATTACCCTCTACCGAGACGACCTGTCCCGCATCGCCCCCAACCCGGTGGTCCACGCCACCGACATCCCGTTTGATGTGACCGACCTGCGCCTGGTGCTGGTGGATGACGTGCTCTTCACCGGGCGCACGATCCGGGCCGCGCTCAACGCCTTGAGCGATCTCGGCCGGCCGAAGAGCATCCAGTTGGCGGTCCTGGTGGACCGGGGACACCGCGAGCTGCCGATCCGGCCGGACTACATCGGCAAGAATATTCCCACGAACCTGCGCGAGCAGGTCGACGTGCGGCTCAATGAGCTCGACGAGCAGGAGGAAGTCGTGCTCGTGGAGGCGCTGCCGCTCAAGGAGCGTCTGTGACCCCACCACCTGCCGACTGCAGCGATCCTTTGAGGATCGCCAGTGCCTGGTGCTGCAGGCGCGGCGGAGATGACAGGCGTCAGACCGCTCGCTCCAAGAAGAGCCGCGTGTCCCGCCGGCCGGCGGGACCTCGGGAGGTGGGGGGGTGATGGCGCTCGCGGCGACCGCCCAGGCGACCGACACCGCGGCCTGGACCCGCAAGGACCTCCTCGGGTTGCGGGAGCTCACGGCGGAGGAGATTCGTCTCATCCTGCACACCGCCGAGTCGTTCCGCGGCATCTCCTTGCGACCCATTAAGAAAGTCCCGGCCCTCCGCGGCCAGACGGTGGTGAACCTCTTCTTCGAGCCCAGCACCCGCACCCGGACCTCCTTTGAGCTGGCGGCCAAGCGGCTCTCTGCCGACATCGTCAACCTCGCCGTGCAGAGCTCGAGCCTCTCGAAGGGCGAAACCGTGCTCGACACCGTGCGCAATCTGGAAGCACTCAAGGTGGACATCCTCGTCGTCCGGCATGCGGCCGCAGGGGTCCCCCATCTCATCGCCGCACGCAGCCGCGCGGCCGTCATCAACGCCGGCGACGGCGCCCACGAGCACCCGACCCAGGCCCTCCTGGACCTCTTCACGATTCAGGAGAAGCAGGGTCGCATGGAGGGGCTGCGTGTGGCCATCGTCGGGGATATCGCGCACTCCCGCGTGGCGCGCTCGAACATCTGGGGGCTCACCAAGCTCGGCGCCCAGGTCACCGTCTGCGGGCCGCCCACGCTCATGCCCGCGCGGGTCGAGGAGCTGGGCGTGCGGGTCACCTATGACCTCAACGAGGCGGTGCGCGACGCGGATGTCCTGATGCTGCTGCGCATCCAGCACGAGCGGCAGGAGTCGCGGCTGGTGCCCGGGCTCCGCGAGTACCGCCTGCGCTACGGCGTGACGCGCGAGCGGCTGCGCGCCGCGAAGCCGGAGCTCCTCATCATGCACCCGGGCCCGGTCAATCGCGGTGTCGAGCTGGACTCTGAGGTGGCCGACGGCCCGCACTCCGTCATTTTGGACCAGGTCACGAACGGGCTCGCGGTGCGCATGGCGGTGCTGTATCTGGTGGCCGGCGGGGGCAAGGCCGAGGACGCCGACGCATGATCCTTCGACTCGGCGCCCACCAGGCCGCCTCGCTCAGGATCATGGTGAGCGAGCCGCAGCGAGTCGCACCATGAGTAGCCTTCTCCTCAAAGGCGGCCGGGTGGTGGATCCGGCCAACGGCCGGGATGGGGTCTTCGACGTCCTCATCAAGCATGGCCTGATCGCGCGGGTGGAGCCCGCCATCTCGCCCAACGGCGCCGAGGTGGTGGACGCCAGCGGCAAGCTCGTCACGCCGGGCCTCGTCGACCTGCACACGCACCTGCGCGAACCAGGGCGGGAGGACAAGGAAACCATTCAGACCGGCCTGCGCGCCGCGGTGCGCGGCGGCTACACCACGATCTGCGCCATGCCGAACACCGACCCGGCCATGGACAGCCCCGGGGTGGTCGAGTTCGTCCAGCAGGCGGCCGGCCGCGCAGGCCTCGCGGCGGTCAAGCCCATCGGCGCGATCACGGTCGGGCGTCAGGGGAAGGACTTGACGGAGTTCGGAGAGCTCTTCGAGGCGGGCTGCGTGGGGTTGTCGGACGACGGCCACCCGGTCGCCGACGCGCTCCTCATGCGGCGCGCGCTCGAGTACGCGCGGGTGTTCGGCCGTCCGCTCATCCAGCATGCCGAGGATCCGGTGCTGGCGGCCGGCGGCGTCATGCACGAGGGGCTGGTGGCGACCACCCTTGGACTGCGGGGCATGCCGGCCGAGTCGGAAAGCGTCATGGTGGCGCGCGATCTGGCGCTGGCGGCGCTCACCGGGGGGTGGCTGCACGTGGCGCACGTGTCGTGCGGACAGTCCGTGCAGCTCATCCGGGAGGCGAAGCGGCGCGGGGTCCGCGTCACGTGTGAGGTGACGCCGCACCATCTGGCGCTGACGGATGAGGCGGTGGGCACCTTCAACACGCACGCGAAGGTCAACCCTCCGTTGCGGCCCGAGCAGGACCGGCGCGCCCTGATCGAGGGGCTCTGCGACGGCACCATCGACTGCATCGCCACCGACCATGCGCCGCACACGGCGTGGGAGAAGGACGCCGAGTTCGACTCGGCACCCTTCGGCATCAGCGGGCTCGAGACGGCGCTGAGCGTGTGCGTGGCGATGCTGGTCATCCCGCAGACGCTCACGTGGCCGCAGCTGATTGAGAAGATGAGCCGGGCCCCGGCCGCGCTGATCGGCGCGGAGGCCGGGACCCTCAACATCGGCGCGCCGGCCGACCTCCTCCTGATTGACCCGGACGCGCGCTGGACGGTCGAGCCGGAGCAGTTCGCCTCGAAAGGCCGGCACACGCCCTTCGCCGGCCGGCAGCTGCCCGCCCGCGTGGCCCGGGTCTGGTGCCGGGGTACCGAGGTGACCGGACGATGAGTCCGGCCCGACCGGCCTGGCTGGTGCTGGAGGACGGCACCGCGTTCAAGGGTCGCGCGGTCGGCGCCGATGGCGAGGCGTTCGGGGAAGCCGTGTTCAATACCGCTATCACGGGCTATCAAGAGATCCTGACCGACCCGTCGTATGCGGGGCAGATCGTGGCGATGACTTACCCCCACATCGGGAATTACGGCATCAATCCCGAGGACGGGGAATCGCGGCGCCCCTGGGTCGAGGGGTTCGTGATGCGGGACTGCTCGCCCATCGCCAGCAACTTCCGCGCACAGGAGACGCTGCAGGCGTATCTGACGCGCCACGACCTCGTGGCCATCGATGGCGTGGACACGCGGGCCTTGACCCTGCGGCTGCGCGAGCGCGGCTCCATGAAAGCCGGCCTCTCGACCACCGAGCCCGACCCGCACGCGCTGTGGCGCCGGGTGCAGCAGGCGCCCGACATCGTGGGGGTGGACCTGGTGCGGCGGGTGACGTGCGAGGCCCCATATGACTGGCCGCCCGGAGGCGGCGCGGCGGCCGCGGAGGGCCCGGCGATTGTCGTCATGGACTTCGGCGTGAAGCACAACATCCTGCGGAGCCTGGCGGCGCTGGGTGCTCGCGTGCACGTGGTCCCCGCGTCGACCTCGGCGGAGGAGGTGCTCGCGCGGCGGCCGGACGGCGTGCTCCTGTCGAACGGGCCAGGAGACCCCGCCGCGGTCACGTACGCCGTCAAGACCATCCAGCGGCTGATGGGCCAGGTGCCGATGCTGGGCATCTGCCTCGGCCACCAGCTGCTTGGCCTGGCCTTCGGCGGCGCCACGTTCAAGCTGAAGTTCGGACACCATGGCGGTAACCATCCGGTCAAGGACGTCGCGACCGGGAAGGTGGAGATCACGACGCAGAACCACAACTTCGCCGTGCGCCTGGACTCCGTGCCGCACGGCGCGGCGGTGCTGACGCACCTGAACCTCAATGACCAGACGGTCGAGGGCATGCGGCACGCCACGCTGCCGATTGTCAGCATTCAATATCATCCCGAGGCCGCGCCCGGGCCGCATGACGCGCGGCACCTCTTCCAGCGGTTCTTCGAGTTGCTGGGGACCGCGCATGCCTGAGTTTCTCGCGGATCTGCACCTCCACTCGCGCTACAGCCGCGCGTGCTCCAAGGACCTGACGGTGGCCGAGCTCGCCACATGGGCGCTTCTGAAGGGCATCGGGGTCCTCGGGACCGGCGACTTCACGCATCCCCGGTGGCTCCAGGAACTGCAGGAGACGCTCCGGCCGGCCGGCGGCGGGCTCTACGAGCATGCGGGGGCGTGCTTCATGCTCTCCGCCGAAGTCAACACGCTCTTCTATCTTCGGGGCCGGGCGCACCAGATTCATCACGTCCTGCTCATGCCGGGCCTGGAGGCCGTCGAGCGACTCAACGGCGAGCTGGCGGCCTTCGGCGACCTGTCGGTCGACGGGCGCCCGACGCTGCGTCTCGAGGCCGAGCGGCTGGTCCAGGTCGTGAAAGGCGTCGACGCGCGCGGCCAGGTCGTGCCGGCGCACATCTGGACGCCGCACTTCTCGCTCTTCGGCTCGAACTCGGGCTTTGATGCGATCGAGGCGTGTTTTGGGCAGCAGACCGGCCAGCTCCTGGCGCTCGAGACCGGCCTCTCCTCGGACCCAGCGATGAACTGGCGGCTCTCCGCGCTGGACCGGTTCGCGCTCGTCTCCAACTCCGATGCCCATTCCGCACGCAAGATCGGCCGGGAGGCCACGCGGTTTAACTGCGCGCGCACCTACGACGGCATCATGGACGCCCTGCGCACTCGCGATCCGGCCACGCTGCTGGGGACCATTGAATTCTTCCCGGAGGAAGGCAAGTACCACTATGACGGACACCGCGCGTGCAAGGTCCGCTGGGCTCCCGCGGAGACCAAGCGCGCGAACTACCGCTGCCCGCAGTGCGGCCGGCGGGTGACCGTGGGTGTCATGCACCGGGTGGAGGACTTGGCCGACCGTGCGGAAGGGCTTGCGGCGGGACGGCGCCCGTCCTTCACCCGCCTGGTGCCGCTCGAGGAGATTATTGCCGAAGCGCTCGGGGTCGGCGTCGGCACGCAGACGGTGGAGCGCGAGTATCAGCGGGTCGTGCATGGCTGCGGCACGGAGTTCCGGGCGCTGGTCGAGGCGGATGGAGACGCGCTGCGCAAGGCGGGCGACGCTCGCGTGGCGGAGGGAATTCTCCGAGTGCGCCAGGGCCGGGTGCATGTCGAGCCCGGCTATGACGGCGAATTCGGCACGGTGCGCCTCTTCGGGGATGAAGAACCGGTGGCGGCGCCGAGCGAGCAGTTGACGCTCTTTTGACGACGGGGTCAGGCCCCTGCAGGGCCCAGACCCCTTCAAGGCCAACAACCTGAGTCCGGGGACAGGCCCGCTGCGGGGCCCAGTCCCCTGCAAGGTCAGAAACCTGACTTGAAGATGCCCAAGCGGACCGACATCAAGAAAATCCTGGTCATCGGCTCCGGGCCGATCGTGATCGGCCAGGCCTGCGAGTTCGACTATTCCGGCACACAAGCCTGCAAGGCCCTACGGGAGGAAGGCTTCTCGATCGTGCTCGTGAACTCGAACCCCGCCACCATCATGACCGACCCTGAGACGGCCGACGCCACCTACATCGAGCCCATCACCGCCGAAGTGATTGAGCAGATCATCGAGGTGGAGCGGCCCGATGCGCTGCTGCCCACCCTGGGAGGTCAGACGGCCCTCAACGTGACCGTGCAGCTCGCGGAGCGGGGCGCCCTCGACAAGTACGGTGTCGTCCTCATCGGCGCCAGCCTCGAGGCCATCCGCCGGGCGGAGGACCGAGAACGCTTCAAGCACACCATGGAGTCGGTGGGGCTCGAGGTACCGAAGGCCGACTTCGCGCGCACGCTCGAGGAAGCGAAGGCGCTCGCCGGACGCATCGGCTTCCCGTGTGTGGTTCGGCCGAGCTTCACGCTGGGCGGCACCGGCGGCGGCGTCGCCTACAACAGCGAGGAATTCGAACGCATTGCGCAACTGGGCCTGGACCTGTCGATGATCCGCGAAATCTCCATCGAGGAGTCGGTGGTCGGATGGAAGGAATTCGAACTCGAGGTCATGCGTGACCGGATGGACAACGTCGTGGTGGTCTGCTCAATCGAGAACGTGGACCCGATGGGCGTGCACACGGGAGACTCGATCACGGTGGCCCCTGCGCAGACGCTGACCGACCGCGAATACCAGGAGATGCGTGACGCAGCCATCACCGTGATCCGGGCGATCGGTGTCGAGACCGGCGGGTCCAATATCCAGTTTGCAGTGCACCCGGACACCGGCCGGCTGCTCGTGATTGAGATGAACCCGCGCGTGTCGCGTTCCTCCGCCCTGGCCTCGAAGGCAACGGGATTTCCTATCGCGAAGATCGCGGCGAAACTGGCGGTGGGATACACGCTCGATGAGCTGGCCAACGACATCACCAAGCAGACCCCGGCCTCCTTCGAGCCGACGATCGACTACGTGGTCGTCAAGGTGCCTCGGTTTGCGTTCGAGAAATTCCCGACCGCGGACCCCACGCTGGGCATTCAGATGAAGTCGGTCGGGGAAACCATGGCGATCGGCCGCACCTTCCCCGAGGCCTTCCAGAAGGCCCTGCGCGGCCTCGAGATCAAGAAGGACGGCTGGGAATTGTCGCCGCCGGTGCCACCGCCAGACGTGTTGCGGCAAAAGCTGGCGAGTCCCACGGCCGAGAGGCTGTTTTACCTGCGGCGGGCCTTCAGCGCGGGGCTCTCGCTCGACGAGGTCTACCACCTGACGAAAATCGACCGCTGGTTTCTCCGGCAGCTGGCGGACCTGGTCGCGTTCGAGGAACAGGTGACGGCTGCGCAGGAGCAGATGGGGGCGTGCCTGCACGGGACGGCGGACACCGCTGCGCAGACCGCGGCCGGGGAGCTGCTGCGGCACGCGAAGTCGCGGGGATTCAGCGACCGGCAGCTCGCCAAGCTGTGGCAGACCGACGAGGAGACGGTGCGGCGCGCCCGGCTGCGGTGGGGCATCCTGCCGTCCTACTATCTGGTGGATACGTGCGCGGCGGAGTTCGAGGCCAAGACGCCGTATTACTATTCCACATATGAAACTCCCGCGCTCTCGCTGGGGGGCACGGGGCGGGAGACGAGGGGTGCGGCTACTCCGAGTCTCCCTCGCCCCTCGCCCCACTCGTAAGGTCATCATCTTGGGTGGAGGACCGAACCGCATCGGCCAGGGCATCGAATTCGATTACTGTTGCGTGCACGCCGCCTTCGCCCTGCGCGAGATGGGCATCCAGAGCATCATGGTCAACTCCAATCCGGAGACCGTTTCGACCGACTACGACACGTCCGACACACTCTACTTCGAGCCCGTCACGCTGGAGGATGTGCTCAACATCGTCGACCGGGAGCGGCCGGAGGGCGTGATCGTGCAATTCGGCGGCCAGACGCCCCTGAACCTGGCCATGGGACTGGCCAAGGCCGGCGTGCCGATTCTCGGCACACCGGCGGAGGCGGTGGACGCGGCCGAGGACCGGGACAAGTTCCGCCGGCTGCTGGATGAGCTGGGGCTTCGACAGACGCCCAGTGGCTCGGCCATGACGCTGGAGGACGCCCGCGCAACCGCGCGGAGCGTCGGCTACCCGTGCCTCGTGCGGCCGTCGTACGTGCTCGGCGGCCGGGCGATGGAGATCGTGTACGACGACGAACAGCTGAAGCGCTTCGCGCAGGCGGCCTTCGACGTGTCACCGGGATTTCCGGTGCTCATCGACAAGTTCCTCGAGGACGCCATCGAGGTGGACGTGGATGTCGTGGGCGACGGCGGGACCTTCGTCGTGGGCGGCATCCTCGAACACATCGAGGAAGCCGGCGTCCACTCGGGGGACAGCGCCATGGTGTTGCCGCCGCATACGCTCAGCGACGAGCTCCTGGAGGAGATTCGGGCTGCCAGCCTCACGCTCGGGCGCGCCCTGCGCGTCGTCGGGCTCATGAACATCCAGTTCGCCATCAAGGACGATGCCGTGTACGTCCTCGAGGTGAATCCGCGCGCGTCGCGGACCGTGCCGTTCGTCTCGAAGGCCATCGGCGTGCCGCTGGCCAAGCTGGCGACCCGCGCCATGCTCGGCGTGTCCCTCCAGGACCAGCGCTTTACGGCGGAAGTCACGCCGCCCTACCTCGCGGTCAAGGAGTCTGTGTTTCCGTTCTCGCGGTTCGCCGGCGTGGACATCCTGCTCGGGCCCGAGATGAAGTCGACCGGCGAGGTGATGGGACTGGATGAGGATTTTGGCTTGGCCTTTGTGAAGTCGCAGGTGGCCGCCGGCCAGCGCCTGCCGCGGCAGGGCCAGGTGTTTATCAGCGTGAAGAACCGCGACAAGCGTGCGGTCGTTCTGCTCGCGCGGGAATTGGCGGAGCTGGGGTTCGACCTGGTGGCCACGCAGGGGACGGCGAAAGCGCTCCAGCGCCACGGCGTGCCGACCCGCCCCGTGAACAAGATCCATGAGGGCCGCCCGAATGTCCTGGACCTGCTCACGGATGGACAGATCCACCTCGTCATCAACACGCCGTCGGGCCGGCTCCCGCGGGCGGATGAGATCCAGATCCGCTCGGCCGCCACGCTGCTGGGAATTCCGTGCATCACGACGGTGGCGGGAGCGCAGGCGTCGGTGAACGGCATCGCCGCTATGCTGAAGCGTCGGCTCGGTGTGAAATCCCTCCAGCGCCATCACGAGGCGCTGCACGCCGCGTAACGGGAATGGGCGATGAGCAGCGCCAGCAGCCGCGGATTCAGCGGCCGTTCATGGTGCGGTACCGCCGCGCAGAGGGCGGCTCATGGGATGCGACCGCCTTGCGCGACGTGAGTCTCGGCGGCGTGCGGTTTCTCACGAAGGGCGCCTTTGAGCCGGATGCGCTGCTCGAGCTGCAGCTCCTGCTCCCGATGATCAAGGAGCCCGTCCCAGTGCAGGGACGGGTCAGCTGGTCGAAACCCGGACCGATGGACTTGGTGGAGCACGGGGTGCGGTTCGAGCCCCTGACGCCGGAAGCCCAGGCCGCCTTGCAGATCGCCGTGGACGCCTTCCTCAAGCGCGGAGAGACGTCTTCATGACCACGGAGCGTCGTCGGTTCACACGGGTCACCCAGCCCTTCGATGCCAACTACCGGATCTACGGCGAGCTGACCGAGTCTTGGCGGCGGATCCGCACCCTCAACATCAGTGCGATGGGCATGCGGTTTCGCAGCGCCGACCTCATCGAGGATAGTGCGAAATTGGAGATTGCGATCAACCTTCCGTGCCTCCGGGAGCCGCTCGTGGTACTTGGCCGAATCATCTGGAGCCAGACCATGGCCTCCGGGGTGACCGAGAACGGCTGTGAGTTCATTGATGTGACACCGCAGCAAGGCGAGCAGATTGACGAGCTCGTGAAATTCCTCTCGAAGTGACCCGCCTCGCCACATGGTGAACCTGCGCGTCCGCCTGGGGTCCCTGACCCTCGCGAATCCGGTCCTGGCCGCGGCCGGGACGATGGGCTATGGAATCGAGTTTGCCGCCCGCGTGCGGGTGGAGCGGTTAGGGGCCGTGATCACCAAGACGCTCACGCGGCATCCCCGGCCGGGACACCCGCCCCCGCGGCTGACGGAGACTCCCGCGGGCATGCTGAACGCCGTCGGATTGCAGAACATGGGCCTCGCCGCGTTCCTGCAGGACACGCTACCGACCCTGCGAGCGCTGCGCGTGCCGATCATCGTGAGCCTGCTGGGCGAGTCGGCGGAGGATGCGGAGGCCATGGCGCGCCTGGTGGAGGGCGCCGAGGGCGTGGCGGCGGTGGAGGTGAACCTCTCCTGCCCGAATGTGCGTGCGGCCGGCCAGGGCGCCCATCGGGGCTTCGTGCCGATCGTCGCCCAGGACCCGGCGGCCACGCGAGTGGTGGTGGCGGCGGTGTGCCGCGCGACACGCAAGCCGGTCATCGCCAAACTGAGCCCCGATGTCACGGACCTCGTGCCGGTGGCGCAGGCGGCCCAAGAGGCCGGGGCGTGCGCGGTCACGGTGGGGAATACCTTCGTCGGCATGAGCCTGGACCCCGGCACGCAGCGCTCTCGGCTGGGCGTCATGACCGGGGGATTGAGCGGCCCGGCAATTCGCCCATTGGCGCTTTACCGCGTGTGGTATACTGCGCAAAATATTGACATCCCGGTCATCGGCCTGGGCGGAATCGTCCGAGTTGAGGACGCGCTGGAGTTTTTCCTGGCGGGCGCCGCGGCCGTGGCGGTCGGCACAGCCACCTTCGCCCGGCCGGATGCCGCGGTCCGTGTGGCCGACGGACTCGCACGCTACCTCCAGCGGCACAAGCTGGAGTCCATAGACGCGCTGCGTGGCGTGGTGAATCGGGCATGAGCCTCCCCCACGCAGCCCGGCTCATCGTCGCACTCGACGCGCCCTCGCTGGCCGGCGCGGTGCGCGTGGCACACCGGCTGCGCGGACTTGTCGGGACGGTCAAAGTCGGCAGCATCCTCTTCACGGCCGCGGGGCCGGACGCCATCCGGCGACTGCGGGCGCTGGGGTTCCAGGTCATGCTGGACCTCAAGTTCCATGATATTCCACACACCGTAGAAGCGAGCTGCCGCGCGGCCGCGCGGCACCGCGCGAGGTGGCTCACGGTCCATGCCAGCGGCGGGCGGGCGATGTTGGAAGCCGCGGTGCGCGGCGCCCGTCAGGGCACCCCGCGCGGCGTAGTCCGTCCCCGCGTGCTCGCCGTCACCCTGCTGACCAGTGTCGCGGCCTCGTCCGGGTCGCGCCGACTGGTCCTGGCGCGGGCCGGGGCCGCAAAGGCGGCAGGGTGCGACGGTGTCGTGGTCTCCGCGCGCGAGGCGCGCGCGGTGCGTCGGCAGTGCGGCCGACGGTTTCTCATCGTGTGCCCGGGCATTCGGCCCGCCGGGGCGGCGCGCGGCGATCAGCGGCGGACCACCAGCCCGGCACAGGCGGTCGAGGCCGGGGCGGATTGGCTGGTGGTGGGTCGTCCGGTCACTGGCGCCGCCAGTCCGCGGGCCGCGGCCGCCGCTCTGCTGGACGCCATGCGCGACACCTGACATGACGACGCGAAGTCGCAAGAACCGGGGCACGAAGCTCTCGCGCGAGCGCCTGCTGGAGATGTTCCGGAGCAGCCGCGCGCTCATGCGGGGCCACTTCGAACTCTCCTCGGGGCTGCACAGCGGGCACTACTTCCAGTGCGCCCAGCTCATGCAGTATCCGGCGCAGGCCCAGGCGATCGGCAAGGAAATCGCCCGGCGCTTCCGCAGCGTCAGACCCACGGTGGTCATCGGCCCGGCGGCGGGCGGTATCGTGGTGGCCTATGAGACCGCACGGCAGCTGGGCGCGCGGGCCCTGTACGCCGAACGGGTGGATGCAGAGATGCAACTGCGCCGGGGGTTCGCCGTGAGCAGCAAGGATCGCGTCCTCATCACCGAGGACGCGATTACCACCGGCGAATCGGCCCGCAAGGTGGCCGCGCTCCTCGAGAGCTATGGGGCGAAGGTCGTCGGCATCTCGTGCATCGTGGACCGCTCCGGCGGCAAGGTGCGCTTTCCGCGGCGCAAGTTCAATCCGCTCTTCCGTCTGCACTTCGAGGCCTTCCTGCCGGAGTCCTGTCCGTTGTGCAGCGAGCATATTCCTGTCACCCGTCCGGGCCGTCCGGCCCGAGTCATCCTCTGAGCAGGCGGGTTCTCGCCGGGCTCCCCAGACGCCTAGGGCATGACCGACACGCCCGGTAGCCTCCTGGCCGCCGGTCTGCTGGCGACGGCCGTCCTCGTCGGCGGGCTCTGGGTCGTCACCCTCCGCAACCTCTTCCGGGCCGCACTAAGCCTCGGGCTCGTCCTGCTCGGTGTGGCCGGCCTGTTTCTGGTCCTCGAAGCGGAATTCCTGGCCTTCGTCCAGATTCTCGTCTACGTGGGGGCCATCCTGACGCTGATCGTCTTCGCGATCATGCTGACGGCGCGCCTGCAGACCGAGACCCAGGCCCCGGCCAGCCGTGGGACGCTGCCGGCGGCGTTGGTCTCCGGCGGGCTGTGCGGGCTGCTGGTCACCGTGACCCAGCGGCTGACATGGCCATCGGGTCCAGCGGGCGAGGCGGTGACCACGGCGGCCCTGGGGCAGCAATTCATCACGCGGCTCGTGCTGCCCTTCGAGGTGATCTCCCTGGTGTTCGTGGCGGCCATCGTCGGGGCCATCGCGGTGGCCGCACGGCAGGGACGGCCGTCGCCATGACCACGCGGCTCCTGCTGGCCGTCACCTGCGCGCTCTTCTCGCTCGGCGTCTACGGCATGCTCACGCGGCGCAACGCCATCGGCCTCCTGCTGGCCGTGGAACTCATCCTCAACGCCGCGGCGCTCAACTTCGTGCTGTTTAGCCGGCTCTTCGCGCACATCCATGCCCAGGTCTTCGCGCTCTTCATCATCGCGCTGGCGGCCTGTGAAGCCGTTGTGGGCCTCGCGATCGTCCTGAATCTCACGCGCAGCGCCCGGACCGTCTGTGCGGACGAAGTCGATCTGCTGCGTGGGTGATGGTCGCCCCTCCTCCGGTTGCCGCGGTCGTGGACGCCCCGCTCCTCGCCCTGATCCCGGGTTTGCCGGCGGCCGCCTTCGCCGTGCTGATTCTCGTCGGCCGCCGACTCGGCCGCTGGGCGGCCTGGTGCTCGGTCATTGCCCTGGCGTGTTCGCTGGGCATCACGCTGGGCCTGGGGGGCGCGGTCTGGCAGGGGATGACCCTGGCGGTGCGCTGGCCGTGGCTGTCGGCGAGCACGAGGAGCAGCATCGCGGTGCAGAAGAGGGAGAGATAGGCAAAAAACCGTGACGCGCGCGGGTCGCCGTGCATGTAGCCGATCGAGTAGATTTGGATCATCGTCCCGATCGCGGTCACCACCACGAGCATGAGCCACGTCAGTCCGTCCACGACGAATCCGACGGTCCACAGCGGCGTGCTCGCCGACAGCCACGGCCAGCGCACCGCCAGGGTCATCCCCTGCCAGACCGCGCCCCCCAGGCCCAGCGTGATGCCCAGCGAAC
>SBAZ01000073.1 GCA_005239935.1 Planctomycetales bacterium
GCGCAGCGGCCTGGCTGCGCCCTCCGGCGAAGTGGACACGCAGGGGCCGCAGGCCGCGCGCCGCGACGTGGAGCTCTCGGCCCAGCCGACCGAGGAGCTGCCGGTGGACGCCCAGCCGATTCCCCCAGAATACCGCAGCGTGTTTGAGCGGTTGCAGACGACCACGCCCCAAGCAGAAGGAGCCCCATGAGCGCCGCGTTGCCGCTGTCCCCGGACGAATTTCGCCGCACCGTCGAGGCCCTGCGCAAGGAGCTCTCGCGCATCATCGTCGGGCAGGCCGAGGTGGTCGAGCGGCTGCTCGTGGTGTTCTTCGCCGGCGGGCACGTCCTCCTCGAAGGCGTCCCCGGACTCGGGAAGACGCTCCTCGCGAAATCGTTCGCGCAGGCGCTGGGGCTGTCGTTCAAACGCGTCCAGTGCACGCCGGATCTCATGCCGGCGGATGTGCTGGGGACACAGCTGGTCGTGGATCGCAACGGCCACAAGGCCTTCGAATTCTCGCGCGGACCGGTGTTCACCAACGTCCTGCTGGCGGACGAGATCAACCGCGCGACCCCGAAGACCCAGTCCGCTCTCCTCGAGGCGATGGAGGAGCACCAGGTGACCATCGCGGGCGCCACGCACCCCCTCGAGGAGCCGTTCTTCGTCATGGCGACGCAGAACCCCATCGAGATGGAGGGCACCTATCCCCTGCCGGAGGCCCAGCTGGACCGCTTCCTCTTCAAGGTGCTGGTCGGCTACCCATCCGGGCAGGACCTCTCTCGGATCATCCGCCAGACCACAGCCGCCGACGTGGCTGTGGCGCGCACCGTGCTGCCGCAGCCAGGCGCGGCCGCGTGGATCCTCAACGCCCGGCGGCTCGTTCGGGAGGTGCTCGTCGCCGAGCCGGTCGAAGCATACGTGGTGCGCCTGGTGACGGCCACGCGGCCGGAGGCCGACGGCGCCGCGGCAGGCGGCAGCCAGACGCCGGCCCGCCGCTGGCTGCGCTACGGCGCCTCACCGCGCGGCGCCCAAGCCCTGCTGCTGGGCGCAAAGGTGATGGCGCTGCTCCAGGGGCGCGTCAACGTCAGCTATGAAGACGTCGACCGCCTCATCACCCCGGCGCTGAGCCACCGCGTCGTCCTTTCCTTCGAGGCGGAGGCGGAGCGGCGCACGTCGTCGGAGATTCTCACGGAACTCACCGACCCGGTGCGGCGCAGCCGCACCTGATCGCGCACCCATGCCGGCCCGCCAGGGCTCAGGTCCCGCCGCCGCGCCGGCGGCCACCGCCTGGTTGACGCCGGAACTCCTGAACCGGCTGGAGGTGCTGCGTCTTGCGGTGCGGTCCGTGCGCGCGGGGCGGCGCATCGGCGGCCGGTTTCCCATCAACCGCCGTGGCTCCTCCATCGAGTTCGCCGACTACGCCCCGTACTACGCCGGCGATGACATCCGGACCATCGACTGGAACCTCTACGCTCGGCTCGACCGCCTCTTCGTGAAGACGTATAAGGAGGAAATCGAGCTCACGGTTGAGATCCTGATCGATGCGACCCGCTCGATGGCGCTCCCGTCACCGGAAAAGTTCATGCGGGCCGCGCGGCTGGCCGTCTGCCTCGGGTACGTCGCGGTGGCCGGAGGGCACCACGTGCGCCTCACCTGGATCGGCCCCGGCGTCCTGCGCACGACCCCGTGGTTCCACCGGCGGCGGGACGCCGTGCGCATGGCCGCCCTGGCCGAGGCTGCGCGGCCCGAGGGTCAGGTGGACCTCGCCGCCTGGATGCAGCGCGCGATCCCCGCGCTGCGCCTGCACGGCGGGCAAGCGCTGCTCTTGACGGACGGCATGGTCCGGCCTGCGGAATTCTTCCGCGCGCTGCATCTGCTCATGGTGCGCAACCTCGAGGTCCGGGTCATCCAGGTGCTGACGCCGCAGGAGCTGCACCCGGCTGCGCTGACCCGTGGCGGACGGCTGGTGGATGCGGAAACCGGCGCCACGCACCAACTCGGCTACACCCCGGCGGAATTGGACCGTGCCGTGACCGAGCACAATGAGCAGCTGGTCCGGTACTGCAAGCAGCACGGCGTGCCATTCGCGCGGCATGTGACGGATCAGTCGCTCGAGTCGTTCATCGCCACGACGCTGCCCCAACGCGGCATCCTGGAATAGCACTGGCCGGACGCCCTCCGGCCTGATTCCGCACCGATGCAGTTGCTCGCACCCGTCGGATTGGCGTGGCTCGCCACGCTCCCTGTGCTGCTGTGGCTCTGGCGCCTCGCGGCGACCCGGCGCCAGGCCGTGGTGCCGAGCCTCATTCCCTTCGAGCACCTGCTCCAGCGCCCGCCGCGCCGCCGCGGCCGCCTGATCCTCAATGCACTCTTCTGGCTTCAGGTGCTCGCGGTCCTGCTGGCGGTGGCGGCGTTGTGCCGTCCGGTGTGGCTGCGTCCCCAGGCAGGCGCCACGCTGGTGATCGTGGACACCTCCGCGAGCCTGCTCGCCGGCGCCCGCAGCGGCGAGGCCATGGCCCGGGTGCGCCGGGCGCTGGGCCAGCACGTGCGGCGGGTGCCGGGCGGCGCGCCGGCGCTCTTCGTGGCCAGCGCGCCGGTGCGGCTGTTGACCGACGGCCCCACCGCGGAGCGCGGGCTGTGGGAGCAGGTGATCGCCGGCCTGGAAGCCGTCGAGGTCCCGGGCGACTTGGGCAGCGCGGTGCGCGTCGGGCAGGCCGTCCTCGGCCGCCCGCCGGCGCAGATCCTGGTGGTGACGGATGAACCGCGGCCGGCCCAGACGCTGCCCAGCCACGTGACCTTCGTCTCCATCGGGCGCCCGGCGCCGAACGTGGCACTCCTCGGCGTGGACACGCAGGGTGCGTTGTGCGCGCAGGAGCAGCCGCGTCTGCTGGCGACGGTGCAGAACTTTTCACCGGCCGCCCGCCCGGTGCGGCTGCGCGTGACGCACGAGGGCCGGACCGTGGCGGAGCGCGAGGTGACCGTGGCTGCCCAGGCCCGCGACGCCCTCTCCCTGGATCTGCCCGACACCCTGACGGGGTGGGCGCGGGTCGAGCTCCACGCGC
>SBAZ01000091.1 GCA_005239935.1 Planctomycetales bacterium
CAAGTCCGCTCAGGTCCCCCTGCACGTGTGGTTGCCCGATGCGATGGAAGGCCCGACGCCGGTGTCCGCGCTCATCCACGCCGCCACCATGGTGGCGGCCGGCGTCTACATGCTGGCTCGGAGTTTTTCGCTCGTGGAGGCCTCGGCGATCACGCTGACCACCATCGCCTGGACTGGCGGGGCGACCGCGCTGCTCGCCGCATGTCTGGCTCTGGTCGAATTCGATCTCAAGCGCATCCTCGCCTACTCGACGCTGAGCCAGCTGGGCTACATGGTGATGGCGGTCGGGCTGGGCGGCCCCGTGACCGGCATGTACCACCTGACGACGCACGCCTTCTTCAAGGCTCTGCTCTTCCTGGCCGCGGGCAGCGTCATCCATGGCACGCATGAGCAGGACATCCGCCGGCTCGGCGGGCTTATCCGGCAGATGCCCTGGACCGCCTGGACGTTCTGCATCGGCGGCCTGGCGCTGTGCGGCGTGCCAGGGCTGAGCGGCTTCTTCAGCAAGGACGAGATTCTGGTGCTCGCTGCGCAGCGCAACCCGGCGCTCTATCTCTTGGGCACCCTGACGGCGGGACTGACGGCTTTCTACACCGGGCGCGCGTGGTTCATGGCGTTCCTGGGGAAGGGACACGGCCACGCCCATGAGTCTCCGCCCACGATGGTCGTTCCGCTCGTCCTGCTCGCGGTGCTCTCCGTGATCGGCGGCTACCTGGGCTTTCCGGCCTTCCTCGGCGCCCACCCCCACGAGGGCATCCACTGGGGCGTGGCCGGCGCATCGTTGACGGCCGTGGCCTGCGGCCTCGTCCTCGCCTGGCTCGCGTACGGCGTCAAGCGCCTCAGCCCGGAGCGCATCACACGCGCGCTGCCCGGCCCCTACCGATGGCTGCAGGAACGGTACTATCTCGATGCGCTCTACGACTGGTACGTCGCCGAGGTGCAGCAGCGCGTGATCGCCGGGGCGTGTGCCTGGGTGGAGCGCGTCCTCATCATCGGCGTGCTGGTGAACGGAACCGCGTCTGGGACGCGATTCCTCGGGTCGACCCTTCGGCTGCTGCAGACCGGGCGCATCCAGACGTATGTGTTCGGTTTCCTATTGGGGATCGTCTGGCTGCTCTTTGCGGCTCGGTGACGCGCATGCCACTCCTGCTGACCATCCTGCTGGCCCCGATGGTCGGAGCCCTGCTCCTGCTCTTCGTCCGGGAGGATCAGACCGCCGTGGTGCGCCGAGTGGCCCTCGCCTCCGTCAGCGTGTCGCTGGCCGGCGCCGTCGCCGCGCTGCTGACCTACGACCGCGTCCTGGGCGGGTTCCAGCATGAGGTCTTCTGGCCCTGGGTGCGCTCGCTCGGCATTGGGTTCCATCTGGGAGTGGACGGCATCAACGCGGTCCTCGTCCTGCTGCACGCGCTGTGCGCCTTCACCGGTGTCCTCATCTCGTACGCGATCGGCTCCCGCGTGAAGGAGTACTACATCTTCTACCTGATCCTCATTACCGGCGTGTTCGGCGTCTTCCTCTCTCTGGATCTCTTCTTCTTCTATTTCTTTTACGAAATGGCGGTCGTCCCCATGTATCCGCTCATCGGCATCTGGGGCAGTGACGTGGAGGAGCAGGGGGTCGTGCGCTTCTCGAAGGAATACGCCACGATGAAGCTGACGATCTACTTGACGCTGGGGGCGGTCGTCGCGCTCGTCGGGCTGCTGTGGCTGTATGCCAGCACCGGTGCGCGCACGACCGACCTGACGGCGCTGCAGGAGCACTTCGCCGTGCGGCCCCTGCCCGCCTCGCTGCAACGCACACTCTTCCCGCTACTGGCCCTCGGCTTCGGCGTGATCGCGCCGCTCTGGCCGCTGCATTCGTGGTCCCCCATCGGCCACGCCGCGGCTCCGTCGGCGGTGAGCATGCTGCATGCCGGGGTGCTGATGAAACTGGGGTCGTACGCCGTCATCCGGCTCGCCGTGAGCCTGCTCCCGGCGGGGGCGCAGGCCTGGCTGCCCTGGCTGGCGGTGCTGTGTGTCTTCAACATCGTCTACGGCGGCTTCGTCGCCATGGCGCAGAAGGACCTGAAATTGATCATCGGCTACTCCTCATCCAGCCACATGGGCTACGTCCTGCTCGGCATCGCCTGCCTCACCCCGCTGGCCCTGAACGGCGCCGTGCTGCTCATGTTCGCGCACGGCCTCATGACCGCCCTGGCCTTCGCCCTGGTCGGCCACGTCTACGATCGCGCCCACACCCGATGGCTGCCTGATCTCGGGGGCTTGGCGCACCAGCTTCCGTTCATCGCCGGCTGCGGCGTGATCGCGGCCATGGCCTCCAGCGGGCTGCCGGGCTTCGCCAACTTTGTGTCGGAGTTGATGGTCTTCGTGGGCGGCTGGGACGCGTATCCGGTCCAGGTGGTCTGCGGTGTCCTCGGCGTCGTGATTACCTCCGTGTACATGCTGCGGGTCGTCCGAGGTGTCTTTTTCGGTCCGGCCAGACCGGCCTACGCGAAGGTCACCGATGCGCGAAGGGCCTTCGACCGGCTCCCGTACGTGGTGCTGATCGGGGCCCTGCTGTGGGTCGGCTGCTGGCCCGGGCCCCTCGTGCACACGATTGACGTGAGCACGCGGCCGCTCATCGAGCGCGTCAACCCTGTCCCGAGGCCGCTGCGCCAGCTGGCCACCCCGACGGCGTCGGCGACGACCGCGGCGGTCGGCCTGGTCGCGCCCACGGAGGGCGTGCACTGATCCCACCACCTGCCGGCGGCGACGCCGCCTACATGTCCTTGAACGCAGTCCCGAGAGTCCGCTGGGATGACGGCGTCGCCAGGGCCGACATTCATCTGGCACACCATCTCAGCGCCGGCCCGGCCACACTCGCGGTGTGGCCCCGGCAGGTGGTGGGATGATGCCCTGGGCGCTGCTGACCGCCGAACTGACCGTGAGCGGCTGGATCCTGCTGCTCCTGGGCGCGGACCTCATCGTGCCGGCCGCGCGCAAGGCCCGCTTATGGCTCGTCGCACTGGCCGGCATCGCCGTCACCTGGGGGGTGTTGCAGCTCGTGGAGGTGCCGCCTGCCGGGGCGACATTCCAGCGGATGTTCCTGCTGGATCCGTTCGCGGCCTACTTCAAGACACTCTTCCTCCTCACGGCCGCGGTCGTCGTGCTCATGACGCGGGAATTTCGGCCGCTGGCCGAGCGCGCGGGCTCCTTCTACCTACTCCTCTTCACGGCCGTCCTGGGTGCCTTGGTGCTCGCATCGGTCAACGATCTCCTCATGCTCTTCATCGGCCTCGAACTGCTGACGTTCTCCTTGTACGTGATGGCCGCGTACCTCAAGACCGAAGCCCGTTCGGTGGAAGCCGGCATGAAATACCTGGTCCTCGGTTCGATCTCCTCCGGGTTCCTGGTGTACGGCATTGCCCTGCTCTACGGGGCGGCAGGCAGCACCGGGTTCGACGCCGTGCGCGGAGCCTTGCTGCGGACTGCGACAATGCCGTCCGTGGCGGCCGGCGTCCTGCTCATCCTGGCCGGGCTGGGGTTCAAGATCGCGGCCCTGCCGTTCAACTTCTGGGTGCCGGACGTGTATGAGGGCGCGCCCACGCCGGTCGTGGCGTTCCTGTCGGTGGGATCGAAGATGGCCGGGGTCGTGGCCATCCTCCGCGTGCTCTACGGCGCGTTCGCGCCGCTCCAGCACATCTGGGGCGAAGTGCTCGCACTGATGGCGGCCGGCACGATGTGCTACGGCAACCTTGCCGCCATCCCGCAGACCAACATCAAGCGCCTGCTGGGCTATTCCTCCATCGGCCATGCCGGGTACTTGCTGATGGGTCTGGCCACGGGCAGCGCCGCGGGCGCGCAGGCGGTGGCGTACTATCTCCTGGCCTACCTGGTCAGCACGCTGGCCGTCTTTCTGGTGGTGGTCGTGGCCTCAGACGCGGTGGGCGGGGACGAGCTTGACCGGTACGACGGCCTGTCGAAGCGCTCGCCGGTCCTGGCGGCCGGGCTGTTCGTGGGCATGCTCTCCCTTGCGGGCGTGCCGCCGCTGGCCGGGTTCGTCGGAAAACTCTTCGTCCTGCTGGCGGCGACGGACAGCGGGCTGATCTGGCTGGTGGCGATCGGGGCCGTGAACGTGGCGATTTCCCTCTACTACTACCTGATGGTGGTGCGCCGCATGTACCTCCTTGCTCCGCGGGCACCCGACCCGATCCGCGTGTCCGGGATCACCCGGACCACGCTCTTCCTCCTGCTCGCCGCCATCGTCGTCATCGGCGTCGTGCAGGAGCCCTTCCTCGTCCGCATCACCGACGCGATCCGCCCGTAGCGCGCGGACGGCCGGCAGCCTCTCGGGCCCAGGCCGCAAGCTGTTCCGGGTCCTCCAGCACAGCCACCGGCACTTCATAGTACGTCCGGAGCGTCTGCCTGGCGTTCGGTCGGAAGGGCCGCATGCCGTGCGCGACAAATCCGGGTCGGGTGGCTGGGGTCGTTTTGAAATACAGCCGGCCCTTGAACAGGATGCCGAAGAAGGCCGGGCCCTGGTAGAGCCCGTGCCCGCCGAACATCGGCCGCATCCGCAGGCCGGCTAGATCCCGCAGCTGATCTTCCACGAAGTCCCTAAACGAGGGATCGCGCACCAGCCGCCCCGAGCAGTGTCCCCGTGAGAAACGTCCCCGCATTCAGGAGGGGCGCTTGGAGGTCGCCTCGTCAAGCACGCGCATCAGTTCTTGGATCTTGACCGGCTTGGCGACAAACGTGTGCCCGCCGATCTCATGGCTGCCGCCGGTCGGGGCTTCGTCTTCGCGGACGAGCGCCGTCAGAAAGACCACCGGGACGTGCTTGGTCTCCTGGTGGGCTTGCAGCTGCACCGCCAGCTCCTCCCCGGCGATGCCGGGCATCATGATATCGAGGAGGATGACGTGCGGCCGCAGCTGGCGTGCCCGCTCGACCGCCTTGGTCGCGTCGGTGCAGACCGACACCTCGAACCGGCCGGAGGCCTCAAGGTTCTTCTTCACGAAAAATGTGAAGTCCTGCTCATCGTCCACGACGAGCACATCGGTCTTCATCCCGGTCCTCCCTGCAGTGGTAAGACCAACGTCACGACGGTGCCCTTGCCGAGTTCGCTTTCGAGCGTCAGCGTGCCGCCATGGCTCTCGGCGATCGTCTTCGAGATGGACAGCCCGAGTCCGGTCCCTTTCTTGTCCCGCTTCGTGGTGAAGAACGGCTCGAAGAGCTTGTCCCGGTGCTCCGGGGCGATCCCGGAGCCCGTGTCGGCCACGGCGATGGCGCAGCCGAGCTGCTCGCCGGGCA
Organism: Planctomycetales bacterium; assembly: GCA_005239935.1. Lineage (GTDB taxonomy): Bacteria > Omnitrophota > Gorgyraeia > Aquiviventales > Aquiviventaceae > SBAZ01. The sequence continues at coordinate 5,287 of SBAZ01000091.1, forward strand.
GGCTCGCTGGCGCCGTCGACACGGTCAGCCGCCCCTGCTCGCCCATCGCGTCCAGGGCGTTCATCATCAGGTTCAGCAGCACCTGCTGGATTTGATTTTTGTCCACGGCCACCCGCAGGCCGTCCTGAGCAAATCGCGTTTCGACTGAGATGGTCTTGAGCGCGCGCCCGTAGGTCAGGAGTGACAGCGTGCCCTGCACCAGCTCTTCCGGCGCCACCACTTCCCGCTTCTGCGTGGAGGGTCGGGCGAACTTGAGCAGGTCGCGGACGATCGTGTCCGCCCGCTGGACGGATTCCTCGATCATCTGCATCGTCTCGCGCAGGTCCTGATCCTGTCCGCCCACCTTCAGGGCCAAGAACTCGACGCCGCCCTGGATGATCGCCAGCGGGTTCTTGACCTCATGGGCCACCCCGGCGGCGAACCGCCCGAGGGCCGCGAGCTTCTCGGACTGCGCCAGCTGGTCTTGCGCGCGACGCAGGGCCTCTTGCGCCTTCGTGCGCTCGGTGATGTCGGAGGCCACGCACACCACCCCGGCGGGACGCCCCTGCGCATCCGGCATCACCGCGGCCGAGAAGAGCACGGGGACGGCCCGTCCGTCCGACGCCGTGTAGGCGGTTTCCAGATTCCGCACCGTGCCCTGCGTGAGCAGGTCGGACACGGACGGGGCGGTCGCGCCCGGGGCGAACAGGCTGCTCAGGGGCCGATTGACGAGCTCCGCTGCCCGGCGGCCCAGCACCCGCTCCGCCGACGCGTTGACCGTCTGGATGCGGCCCTCCAGGTCGGTCGCCACCAGCGTGTCAGCCATGGAGGTGATGATGCGGTCGACATAGTGCTTGGACACGGTGGTTTGCTGGAGGTCTTCGGCCATCCGGTTGAACGTGGCCGCCACCTGGCCGATCTCATCGCGGGACCGCACGGCGGTGCGGCGGTCCAGCGCGCCCTGGCCCACCACCCGCATGTCATCGGCCAACCGCCCGAGCGGCCGGGCGATGCGCCCGGCCATGAAGACGCCCAGTCCGACGGCCAGCAGGGCCAGGATGGCCCCGGACGCCAGACTCAGGCGCGCCGCGCGGTCAAGGTCCTGCGTGAGCGCGGTCTTCTGGGCCTGCGCGTCCTCCAGGTGCCACCCGATCGCGCGGTCCACGACGCGCGCGAAGCGCCGTTCAATCTTCCGCAACTCCTCGTGGACCTCCGCCAGGTCCTGTCCCTGCCCGGCCTGCGCCATGAACTCGACGCTCCGCGCGGACAGCGCCGCGCCGGCGCGCTCCACGGTGTCGAGCGTCTCGTGTTCTTCCGGGGCGCGCGCGATGCCGCGATAGACCCCGGTCCACTCCAGATACCGCGCCCGCTCGCGCGCCACCGCTTCGTCCGCCTCGCGCCGGACGCGCGCATCACCCTCGGCCGAGGCGAACACCTCCGCCCATTGCAACTGGGCGAGCGCCGAGGCCTTGATCTGCCCGAGGGCCACCAGACCCGGCGTCGTCAGGTTCGCAAAGGCGTCGAATTGCGCTTTGATGCGGTGTGCGCGCTGCACCCACGCGACGCTCATGAGACCGACGCACACCGCGATAAAGAGCAGCCACAGACTGAATTGCTGGCGCAGCCGCATGGGCTCAGGGTCCGAACCACTCCTGGAAGGCCGCCTGCAGCGCCTGCCAGGACTGCTGATCCGCCTTGGCGTCGTACGCCATCCCCGTGGATGGATCGTCGCCGGCCTCGGGCACGGTGAAGCTGTGCACCGCGCCCGGGTATCGGGTCAGCCGGTAGTCCACGCCGGAGGCCTGCATCTCCTGCTCGAAGGCCGCCACTTCCTCCGCCCCGACGAATCCATCATCCGCGCCGTGGAACACGAGGACCCGGCCGGTGATCCGCGCCGCATCCTCCGGATGTGGGGTGCTCAGCCCACCGTGGAAGCTGGCCACCCCGTCGAGGTCGGCCCCGCTGCGGGCGAGCTCCAGCACGGTCGTGCCGCCGAAACAGTAGCCGATTGCAGCCAGCCGGGTGGCCTCCACGAAGGGATGTCCGGCCAGGACATCTAGGGCTGCCTGCGCACGGGCCCGCATGAGCTGCCGATCGCTGCGGTAGATGCCGGACAACCGTGCGGCCTCTTCATGGTCCGTGGCGCGGATGCCCTTCCCGTACATATCCGCGGCGAACGCGACGTACCCCAGCTGGGCGAGTTGCTCGACGCGCCGCTTGGCGTAGTCGTTGAGCCCTTTCCATTCGTGGACGACCAGCACGCCCGGGCGCGGCCCCTGCAGCGCATCGTCATAGGCCAGGTAGCCTTCCAGCACGGCGTCGGCGTGGCGGTATTCGACCGTCGAAGTTCGGAGTGCGGCCTCGGCCGTCGCAGCCAGCAGGCACGACGCCGCCACCGCCCCCATGACGTGCCGCTGGAGCGCGCTCATCGGACTCTCCTGCCGCCATCCGGCCGCCAATGGTAACGGACCACCTGGAAGACCACCGCGCCGAAAAACACGATGTTGACCAGCGAGAACGTCTTATAGACTCGGTCGGCCGACAGCAGCGCCGACGGCAGCATGAAGAGCAGGCAGATGAATACACCCAAGACCCACCAGAGGCTCACGTCGTCCGACGATTTCCGGCGCTCAATACGGATGATGAGCGGGATGTTCCACAGGGGCAGGATGACTGCGGCGATCAGGCCGATGCGCTCCCATGGCATGGCTACCATCCCTCCCGGCGGGCGGTGTGGAGGAACTCCGCGAAGTCTCTCACGATCAGGTCTGCGCCGGCCTTGCGCAGCGCCGCGGCCGGAGTGAAGCCATGCTCGACCACCACGGCGAAGACCCCGGCCTGCCGCCCGGTGGCGACGTCGGTCGGACTGTCGCCCACGTACACCGCCTCGCCGGGGGCGCAGGCTTCCCGGGTGAGCAGCGCGCGCAGCGAGGAGGGATCCGGCTTCTTCGGGAAGCCGGAGTTGCCGCCGATGATGTCCACGAAGCAGTCAGCCACGCCCAGCCCTTCCAGAATACGCCGCGAGTCGGGATTGGGCTTGTTGGTGATCACCGCCTGCCGGCGGTCGCGGAAGTGTGCGAGCACCTCACGAACCCCCGGGTAGAGGGTGCTGTGGTCCAACAGATGCGCCCCGTAGCGCGCGCGGTACAGCTCCAGCCCCCTATTCAGCCTCGCTTGGTCGTCCGTGTCAAGGCAGGAACGGATCAGCTCCACGACCCCGCGCCCCACGTACCCCTGGACCTGCGCCGGAGCCATCCCGGGGCGTCCCAGGGCGGCCAGCATGTGGTTGACCGCATCGGTGATGTCCTGGGCCGTGTCCACCAGGGTGCCGTCGAGGTCGTAGACGATGAGGCGTTTGCGCGGCATCTGCGCGAGCTGTCAAGACCTGACGCGCAAAAAACCGCTGGTGCACCGCAGCCACATGCACAGCAAGAAGTGTTGCAGAATGGCCACACTCAGGGCTGTGTGCGACTCATTGCCGCACAGAAGGCATTGTACAGCAAGAGGTTACGACGAGCAAACCGTGGAGGCTGTGGTAGGCTTGAGACGGACGAACGCTGGAGCCACCCGATGCCAACGCGACGTCTGCCCTCGACGTCTCATCTGCCGGTGCTCCTGGTCGAGCAAGACCAGGATGAGCGCCAGCGGCTGCACGACTTCCTCACGAGCCAGGGCCTGGTCGTGGACTACGTGGAGTCCGGCGACTTGGCGGTGGGGGTCGCACGCCATGGGTGGCCCGGGGTGATCATCGTGGGACACCTGGGGGAACCGCTCAACCCGTCGAGGACCGTGTCGGCGATCCGGGCCCATGACCGGGACGTGCCGATCGTGTTGCTTCACACCTGCGAGCACGCCCCGGACGATTCGCACACGCACACCCTGTCCCCAGGACTCCCGGAAGATGATCTGATCCAGTTGGTCGCCCGGCAGGCCCAGGCTGCGGAGCGCCCGCGCCCGGCGCGCCCGAGAACTGTCCTGCTGGTGGATGACGATGAACGGCTGCGGGACATCCTGCAGAACTTCCTCGAGCTGAGCGGCTTCGCGGTCACCTCGGCCTCCTCAGGGGAGGAAAGCATCGAGCGCGTGGTGCACGAGGCACCGGGCGCGGTCCTGCTGGACATGCGTATGCCGGGCATCGGCGGCCTCGCGGCACTGCAGATCATCCGCGCACGCCACCCTGAGGTCCCGGTCATCGTGCTCACGCACATGGACGAAGAACAGCTGCGCGCGCAGGCCGAGGCGCTGGGCGTCAATGACTACGTGCTCAAGCCGGTCAGCTTCGAGTACCTGAAGGCGGTCTTGCACGCGCGGCTGGGCGCGTAGGCGGGGGTCAGTACGAGATGCCGAGCTTCTTGAGCCACCGAATGAGGCAGTAGCGGCTCACCCCGAGCAGTTCCGCCGCCTTCACCTGGTTCCAGTCGGTCTTGCGCAGGGCGGCCAGAATGAGTTTCCGGTAGAGTTGGTCGCGCGCACTCCGCAGGGAAAGCCCCGTCAGCACGAGCGGGATGTGCTCCTGCCGGTTCACCGCCCGCCCGACCGTGTCGAGGACGACCTCATGGCTGAACGGCTTGCCGATGATGTCGAATGCCCCGAGCGAGTGGTAGTAGCCGGCGTTCGTCTTGTCACAGTAGGCCGAGACGAGGATGACCGGCAAGTCCGTGTGCAGCTTCTTGATGAGCGGGAGGAGGTCGGTCCCCTCGAAGCCCGGCATTCGGATGTCCAGCAGCACCGCGTCAAAGGGCTGCCTCTTGAGGAGTTCCACGACCCGTGTGCTGTCGTGGCACGTGGTCGGGGCGTAGCCGTGCCGCGCGAGGAGCTCCTCCGTGATGCCGAGGAGCTTCTCGTCGTCGTCAATCACGAGTATCCGCTTGCTCCCGTTCGTCTCGGCCATCCCTGACCTCCCACAACAGGCCGCCCCGCGCATCCGCGCGGGGCGTCACCATAACTATACCTGATGCGCGGTCATGGC
>SBAZ01000053.1 GCA_005239935.1 Planctomycetales bacterium
ATCGGTAGGTGCAACTCTGCGCGCAACACCCCGATCACCATCGCAGTGCGGTGAGCCGCCCGAAGGTCTCGAGGCAACCCCGGGGGTCCTGCTCGGCCAGCATCCGGTCCAGTTCGCGGCGCAGCCGCCCAGCGTTCAACCATCCGAGCGCGCCCGCGGCCATGGCCGCCCGCAGCGCGCTCGCCGTGCGCGGCTCCCACCGTAGTCCCAAGCGGTGGGCAAAGCGGACGCCGCGCAGGATCCGGCTCGGGTCGTCCTCGAAGCTCTTCGGATGCAGGATCCGCAGGGTGCGGGCCTGCAGGTCCCGCGCGCCGCCGAAGGGATCCACCAGCTGCCCGAAGGTGTCCGGGTGCAGACTGACCGCCATGGCATTGATCGTGAAGTCCCGCCGGCACAGGTCCTCACGGAGCGTGCCGCGTGATACCGTCGGATACGCCGCCGGCTTCCGGTAGGTTTCCTTGCGGCAGCTCGCGACATCCACTCGCCCACCCGTGCGCCCCCGCCACCGGACGGTCGCCGTGCCGAAGGCTGGATGCGCCTCGGCCGTGCCGCCCAGCGCGTCGGCCGCGGCGCGCGCGAAGGCGAGCCCGTCTCCGTCGACCGTCACGTCCAGGTCCTTCGTCGTCCTCATGCCCAGCAGCCAATCGCGCACACAGCCGCCCACGGCATACGCCTGGACCCGCCGTTCCTGCGCCAGCCGCCCGAGGCGCGCCAGGATCGGTCGCACCGTCGCCGGAACCTTCACGATGTCCGGGAGCCCACGCCCTCGCCGTGTCACGACCTTCGCCCTGCTCATGGCCGAGGATGGTATTTCTCGTGGACGGCTTTGAGACGCCCGCGATCCACGTGCGTGTAGCGCTGGGTTGTGCTGATGTTGGCATGACCCAGGAGCTCTTGCACCGTCCGCAGATCGGCGCCGCGCTCCAGCAGGTGCGTCGCAAACGAATGGCGCAGCGTATGCGGCCCGATCGGCTTGGTTACCATGCCGGTCCGCGCCGCAGCGCGCAGGACCTGCCACACCCGTTGCCGCGTCAGCCGTCCCCCCCGCTGGTTGACGAAGAGCGTCGTGGTATCCGAGCGGCGCTTCACGAGCCGAGGCCGCTCGCGCTTAAGGTACGCCGCGATCGCCGCGGAGGCCCGCCGGCCCAACGGCACGATGCGCTCCTTGTTGCCCTTCCCGATGCACCGCAGGAAGCCGGCGTCGAAATTGCAGTGCTCCAGGTTCAAATTGACCAATTCAGACACGCGCAAACCGGCCCCGTAGAGGAGTTCCAGGATCGCCAGGTCCCGCACCCCGAGCCCTTCCCGGGGCACGGCATCCAGCAGACGCTCCACCTCCTGCAGCGAGAGCGTTTGCGGCAGGCGCTGCCACAGGCGTGGCGTCTCGATGTACGCGGTGGGATTGTCCGTAATCATCTGTTGGCTCTCCAGGAAGCGGAAGAGTCCCTTCACCGCGGCCAGCTTGCGCGCCACGGTGGTCGGACTTCGGCTGGTCCGCAACGACTGGAGGAACTGCCGCACGTGCAGCGGCTCCACGCCCCGCCAGGCGCTGATGCCGTGCCGCGAGAGGAAGCGCTCAAAGAGCGCCACGTCCTCCCGGTAGCTCGCGATCGTCGTGGGGCTCAGACCCCGCTCTAAGTGAAGGTACGTCGCGAAGGCGTCAAGATCCTTCCGCATCGCTCACGGGTTCTTCCGGCTGCGCGGCCGGCTGGGGCGGCTCCTCCGGGAACAATTCCGACTTCGGCTTGAGGTGATCCTCCATCTTGCGCCAGGCGAATGTGCGGTCCAGCTCACGCCCTTGCGCTTCGAGCATCCGGCGCACCGCCTGTGAGCGCGCCAAGTCCTGTCCCCCGAGCATCCGCAACTGGCCGTTGAGCCGCACCCGCTCCTCGATGAGCGGGGCGAGCACCGCCGCCTTCTCTTCGGTCACCAGGCCGTGCAGCTCCTGCAGCTCCGCCAAGGATTCTTCGTATGCGCGCCGGATGCGCTTCGGGTTCAGATTGCGCTCTTCCAGGGCGCGCACCAGGTCGCTGTTCCAGTAGTCGAACAGGAGGTAGTGTTTGCGGTAGAGGTCGATCGGAGAGACCAGCCGGTTGTAGTCCAGGAAATTGACGATCGGCGCCGGGGGTAGCTGCGGCTTTTTCGGCTTGCGGGTGAACTTCCGCTGCATGGACTCGCACCCGGTTCCAGCCAGGAGGCACAGCATGGTACACAGCGCCAGCCCAGCGTGGGTCCGGCCTGGCCCTGGGCCCCGGGCCCTGGGCCCCGGGCGCTTATTGGCCGATGAGTTTCTTGAACGCTGACTCATCAAGGATGCGCACTCCCAGCTGTTTGGCCTTCTCGATCTTCGACCCCGGCGCCTCGCCGGCGACGACGTATGTGGTCTCCTTGCTGACACTCGATGACGTGTTCCCGCCCAGCTGCCGCACCAGGTGCTCGGCTTCGTCGCGCGCCATCGCCGACAGCCCCCCGGTGAACACGAAGCGCTGCCCCGCCAGCGGTTTCGGGCCCTGCGCGATCCGCTCGGTCATCCGCACGCCGGCCGCTTCGAGCCGGCGCAGGACCTCGCGGGTCGCCGGCTGCTTGAAGTATGCCGCGAGGCTCTCGGCCATGACCGGCCCCACGTCCGGCACCTCTTCCAACGCCGCCGGGCCGGCCTTCGCCAGCGCCGCCATCGAGCCGAAGTGCTCGGCGAGGACTTGCGCGGCCTTCTCGCCGACATGCCGGATGCCGAGCCCGAAGAGCACGCGGGCGAGTCCCCGGTTCCTGCTGGCTGAGATCGCCGTCAGGAGCTTGTGCGCTTTCTTCTCGGCCACGAGATCCAGCTGGAGCAGGTCGCGCTCCGCCAGCCGGAAGATATCGGCCACATCACGGACGAGCCGTTTCGCCACCAGCTGCTCGACCAGCACGTCGCCAAGGCCCTCAATGTCCATGGCCCCGCGGCTGACGAAGTGCAGCACGCTGCGGACCGCCTGCGTCGGACACGACGGGCTGATGCACCGATACGCGACGTCCGCTTCCTTCTCCCGCACGACCCGACCGCCACAATCCGGGCATGTGGTCGGCGGACGGATGCCGCGCTCCGCGCCGGTGCGGCTGCTCTCGATGACCTTGACGACCTGGGGGATCACATCGCCGGCGCGCTGGATCAGCACCCGATCGCCGATCTTGATCCCAAGCCGCTTCACCTCATCATAGTTGTGCAGGGTGGCGCTCGAGATCGTCACACCGGCGCAGGCCACGGGCTCGAGCTTCGCCACCGGGGTGATGACGCCGGTGCGCCCGACCGAATGGTCTACACCCACCACCCGCGTCGTCGCCTGGTGTGCCGCGAACTTGTAGGCGATGGCCCAGCGCGGCGAGCGGTGCGTCATGCCCAGGCGCGCCCGCAGGGGGAGCTCGTTGACCTTGACCACGACGCCGTCCACCTCATAGTCCAGGCGGTCGCGCAGCCCCTCGATGCGCCGGTACTGGCGCCGCAGCTCGTCGAAGGTTCCGCACTGGACCGAGTCCGCCTGCACAGGCAGCCCCCAGGCGCGGCACGCCGTAAAGAACTCCCACTGGGTGCCGGGCGTCTTCCCCTCGATGACGCCGACCGAATGCGTCCAGAACCGCAGCGGACGCGCCGCGGTCACTGCCGGATCCTTCTGCCGCAGGCTCCCCGAGGCGGCGTTGCGGGGATTGGCAAACGTCTCCCCGCCCTCGCGCGCGGCGCGTTCGTTGTACCGCCGGAACGCCGCCAGAGCCATGAAGACTTCCCCGCGCACCTCGAGCCGCCGGGGGGCCTCCCCGCGCAGCCGCAGTGGGATCGCGCGAATCGTCTTCGCGTTGCCGGTCACATCTTCGCCCGTGGTCCCGTCGCCGCGCGTCGCCGCGCGGACCAAGACACCTCGCTCGTACGCCAGCGCCAAACTCACGCCGTCAATCTTAGGCTCGACGGTGTAGGTCGGCTCACGGCCCCCCAGGCCTTTGCGGACGCGCTCATGCCACGCCGCGAACTCCTCCTCGTTGAAGGCGTTCTCGAGCGACAGCATCGGCACCGCATGCCGCACCGGCTTGAAGGCCTCATCCGACACGCCGCCAACGCGCTGGGTCGGGGAGTCGGGGGTGATCAGGTGCGGCGCCTTGGCTTCCAGCGCGCCCAGCTCGCGCAGGAGGCGATCATACTCGGCATCGGCGATCTCCGGCTGATTCAGCACGTAGTAGCGGTGATCGTGGTGCCGGATGGCCTCCCGCAGCCGCTGGATTCTCGCAGCCAGCGCCGCCGTGCCCGTGGTGGCCTTCGTCTTGGCCATGCCGCTCACCGGCCAGCCGCCAGCCGATCGGCCAGAAACCCCGGCAACCCGGCCTCGCGGATCTTCCGTTGCGCGGCCGGCACGTCGTAGGGGACCCGCTCGATGGAGAGCCGGTGCTCGGTGGTATCCAGGATGAGGAAACTGGCGCGCGGGTCGCCGTCGCGCGGCTGGCCCACGCTGCCTGGGTTGACGACGTAGCAGAACCCCGCTGGATCGTCCGTGAAGGGCATCTGGGTGACCGCGTCGCCGCTCGTCACGACGCGGCCGACGCGCTGGCCGCGCCGATCATACTCGATGGCGCAGGGCACGTGCGTGTGGCCCACGAGACAGAAGAGCGTCTTGCACATCCGCGCGATGTCCACGGCCTGCGCGATGTCCACGAGGTACTCGAAGCGGCCCGGGTGGCGCAGGGTGCCGTGCACGAGCGTGCAGGGGCCCTCGGTCGTGTGCAGCGGCAGACGCCGCAGCGCGTCCAAGTCGCCGACGGAGAGCTGCTCGCGCGTCCACTCGAGCGCGGCCCGTGCGGCGCCGTTGAACCAGTCGAGGTCAAGCGTGCCGAGGCAGCCGTGCTCATGGTTGCCGGCGACCATGACCGCCCCGGCTGCCCGCAGCCGCTCGAGGCAGCCGCCTGGGTCCGCGCCGTAGCCGACGAGGTCTCCTAGACAGAGAATCTTCTCGGTCCGGGCCTCTGCCGCCGCGTCAAGGACCGAGGTCAGGGCTTCAAGGTTGGCGTGGACGTCGGAGAGGACGGCGTAGCGCATGGTCAATGGGCGACGGGTCGCATCGCGTCGCACCGGCCGCGTCAGCGGCCGGCGCCGTCAGGAATACCGGATGTCGAAGTCGTCGAAGCCGTTGGTCGAGTCCACCCACGAGACGTCAATCTGCTTGATCAGATTGCGGAAGGGCCCGCCGCGCACCGCCTCAAGGAATCGGTGCAGAATGTCCTCCTCGGCCTCCGCCATCAGTTCCACGCGGCCGTCGCGGAGGTTCTTGATCCAGCCCAGGACCCCCATCTGGTGGGCCAGCTCTTCGGTCGTATGCCGGAAGCCGATCCCCTGGACGTTGCCGGAATAGAAAACGTGGACTCGCTTCTTCATGGGGCAGCCGCTGGGAGAACCAGGAGCGGCAAGCTTGCGGCGCTGGCCGCGTCCGCTCCGAAGGCGGCCGCTTCAGAACCTGAGCCCGCGCCGGCCTGGGAAGGCATATCGGGGCGCTGGGATATGAACCGTCGCTCGCCGGCGCTCGCTCCGCAGGAGGGAAACCAAGGTTTCCCTCCTGCGGAGCGA
>SBAZ01000119.1 GCA_005239935.1 Planctomycetales bacterium
CTGCGCGCCTTCGACGCGGCGGCGCGCTGGCCGTCGGCAGAGGAGTTCGATGCCGTGGTGTCGATGGGCGGCCCGATGAGCGTCTATGAGCCGGCGCGCCATCCGTTCATTCCGAAGGAGCTGGCCCTCCTGCAGGCGGCGGTGAAGGCCGGCAAACCGGTCCTCGGCGTCTGCTTGGGCGCCCAGATGCTCGCCCAGGCCTTGGGGGCCGCCGTGCGGGCCGCGGCCCAGAAAGAAATCGGCTGGTATCCCCTCATGCGCGAGGCAGGTGCCGACGGCGACCCGCTCTTCGAGCCGTTCCGCCACACCGAGACCGTGTTCCAGTGGCACGGCGATACCTTCCCGCTCCCGCGCGGGGCGGTGCGGCTGGCCTCCTCGCCCCTGTGCCCGGAGCAGGGCTTCCGCTACGGGGAGTCGGCCTACGCGCTGCAGTTCCATCTGGAGGTGACCGAGGCGATGATCCGCGCGTGGATGCGCCAGCCGGGGAACCGGCGGGAACTCGAATCGCTGCGGGGCCAGATTGATCCCATGACGATCCGGCGCCAATCGTCCCAGCATCTCGGCCGGCTCGGCGAGCTGGCGGAGCATGTGGCCGGGGCCTTCTGCCAGCTCGTGACGTCGACCAGTCCAGGGCGCGCGCCGTCGCGTCCCCGCAGAGAGGCGTCCGCCTGATGCCCGCCACCAAGCGCCCCGCGCTGCGCAAGGACAAGGCCTACGTCCTGCGCCTCGCCAAAGAACACGACGTCCGGTTCATCCGACTCTGGTTCACCGACATCCTCGGCTTCCTCAAGTCGTTCGCGATCACGATTGACGAACTCGAGGAGGCGCTGGAGGAGGGCATGGGCTTCGATGGCTCGTCCATCGAGGGCTTCGCCCGGATTGACGAGTCGGACATGCTCGCCATGCCGGACCCCAATACCTTCTGTCTCCTGCCGTGGCGGCCGAAGGAGAACGCGGTCGCGCGCATGTTCTGCGACGTCGTCCACCCCGGCGGCCAGCCCTTCGAGGGTGACCCGCGCCTGGTCCTCAAGCACAACCTGGCCCGGGCGGCCAAAGCCGGCCACACCTTCTATGTGGGGCCGGAGCTCGAGTTTTTCGTGTTCACGAGCGCGGAGAACCCGGTGCCGATCGACGCCGGCGGCTACTTCGACCTGACCCCGCTCGATGCCGCCTCCGACTTGCGGCGCGACATCATCCTGGCCATGGAGGAGATGGGCATCGGCGTCGAGTACTCCCACCACGAGGCCGCGCCCTCGCAGCACGAAATCGACTTCCGCTACACCGACGCCCTCTCCATGGCGGACAACGTGATGACCTACCGCCTCGTCGTCAAGGAGATCGCCTTCAAGCAGGGTCTCTACGCGACCTTCATGCCCAAGCCGTTGGCCGACAAGAACGGCTCCGGCATGCACGTCAACATGTCACTCTTCAAGGGCGAGCGCAACAGCTTCTTCGACGCCAAAGACCGGCTGCACCTCTCAAAAACTGCCAAGCACTTCCTCGCGGGCCTCCTGAAGCACGCGCCCGAAATCACCCTTGTGACGAACCAGTGGGTCAATTCCTATAAGCGGCTGGTCCCGGGCTACGAGGCCCCGGTCCATGTGACGTGGGCCCAGCATAACCGCTCGGATCTCATTCGCATCCCGCGCTACAAGCCGGGGCGGGAGACCTCGACACGCATTGAACTGCGCTCGCCGGATCCGGCCTGCAACCCCTATCTCGTGTTCAGCGTGATCCTGGCGGCCGGGCTCGAGGGGGTCGCGAAGCAGTATCCGATCCCGGAGCCGACCGAGGAGAATGTCTTCGAGATGAGCGAGACGGAGCGCCGCCGGCGGGGCATCGGCACGCTGCCGGGGACGATCGGGGAGGCCATCGCGCTGGCTGAGGGCAGCAAGCTCCTCCACCGGGCGCTGGGAGACCACGTCTTCGAGTCGTTCCTCAAGAACAAGAAGATCGAGTACGACCGGTTTCGCCGGGCGCTGACGGACTACGAACTCAAAACCTACCTGCCGCTGCTGTAGGAGGGGCGATGCGGGGACATCGGGGTGGCTGGCTCGTGCTCGGTGTGCTACTGGCCGCGCCCTCCGGCGCGCACGCGGCGGTGACCGGCGTTGACCCGGACGAGTACTTCGAGGTCGTCTATGAGATCAGCGGGAACACCGCGCGCACGATCGCGAACGCGCGCGTCGTCGATCTCGTTCGCATCGGCTCCGTCGAGTTCCTGGTCATCGAGCCCAGCGGGTTGGGCGTCAGCCAAGGGTATCTCAGCCTCCCGCACGTGCGGTCCATCCTCCCCAGCCGCAAGTTCCAGAAGCGCGACGACTAAGCCGGCGCCAGCTCGGCGTGGAGCGCCGCGGCCGCGCGCTCGATAGCACCAGGTGAGCCAAGCAGGCTCGCCACTCCCCGCAAGTCCTTCCGCATCGTTTCCGCCCGCTCCGCGTTGCGCAGGAGGTCGACCGCCTCGCGGGCCAGCGCGCGGGGGGTGGCACGGTGTTGGAGTAGTTCAGGCACCACCCGCCGGCCCGCCACGACATTGACCAGGGCAATCTGCGGGATCCGCACCAGCGTGCGAGCCACGGCGTACGTCGGCCACGAGGTGCGGTAGACGACCGCCATCGGCACGCCGGCCAGCGCGGTTTCCAGGGTGGCGGTGCCGGAGGCGACGAGTGCCGCGTCGACACACTGCAGCGCGTCGTAGATTGATCCCTCCGCCACGCGCACATCCGTCGGGCACGCGCCGATCATCCGCTCCACAAGCCCCGGGGGCACCCCGGGCGCTTTCGCCACGAGCGCCTGCACGCCCGGCATCTCCCAGCCGACCCGGGCGGCGGCCTTCAGCATAAGCGGCAGCAGCCGGCGCACCTCGTCGGTGCGGGAACCCGGCAGCACGCCGAGCGTCATGCGCCAGGGGTTCAGGGTGAAGCGCGTGAATGCCTCGTCGCGACTCAGGGTCGGCGTCGCATGCTCCACGAGTGGGTGGCCCACCCACGTGACCGGGACCCCGGCCGCGCGGTAGAACGCCTCCTCGAACGGAAACAGCACCAGCATCCGGTCCACATACCGGCGCACGTAGCGCAGCCGGAACCGGCCCCACGCCCACAGTTGCGGGCTGATGTAGTAGATGACGCGCACGCCGTGCCGTTTGGCAAGGGGGGCGAGGACCGGCAGGTTGAAGTCGCCGAAGTCGACCAGAAGCACGAGGTCCGGCCGGCGGCTGCGCAGATGTTCAGCGAAGCGGCGCTTGGCCTCGAGCAGCCGGCCCAGGTGGCGCGCGGCGTCGAAGGGGCCGATGGCGGCGGCGGCGGTCAGGTTTTGGAGGAGGGTGACGCCGACCGTGCGGAGCGCAGGGCCGCCGAGGCCCGCGAGGGTCAGCCCAGGGACGCGGGCCCTCAGCGCGTGGACGAGCCGCGCCGCATGGGCGTCGCCGGACGGGTCCCCGGCGACCACGAACAGCGAGGGCATGCGGGGCTCGCGACGCCTAGGCTCGGCGCGCTGGCACTCGGCGCGACCGGCGCATGGCGGCTTCGATGCGCAGCGCCAGGGCCAGGGCCGCACGCCCGTCCTCGCCGGTGACGAGCGGGGCACGCCGGTGGGCGACCGCGTCCACGAACGCGGCCAGCTCATCCTGGAGCGGCGGGCGCTTGTTGACCGGCAGGTCCACGCGCCGGATCGCCCCGCCCTCCAAGTGGGCCAGCTCGACGCGCTGCTCCCGGGTGTCGATGGACAGGTACTGCTGCTCCTCGAACACCCTGAAGCGGCGCACGGACTCCTCGCTGATGCGGCTGGCGGTGAGGTTCGCAACGCAGCCGGAGGCGAACTCGACGCGGGCGTTGGCGATGTCCTCGCTGCGCGAGAGGACGGTGACCCCGACGGCTGCCACGCGGGTGACGGGTGCGCGCACGAGGGCCAGCAGCAGGTCGAGGTCGTGGATCATGACGTCGAGCACCACGCTGACGTCGGTGCCGCGTGCCTCGGTGGCACTCGGCACGCCCGCGCGCTCGGAACCTGTGGACGGGTGGACAGGATACGGCGAGAGGCGATGGACTTCGATGAAGCGCGGATGCGCCAGGCGCTCCCGGGCGGCCCGGATGGCGGTGTTGAACCGCTCCACATGGCCGACCTGCAGGGTGAGCTGGCGCTGGCGGGCCGTGCGGATGAGCGCGTCGGCCTCACGCAGGCTGGTCGCGAGCGGCTTCTCGATCAGTACGTGAATGCCGTGGCGCAGGAGGTCGCGCCCCAGGCGTCCGTGCAGGGTACTCGGTACCGCCAGGCTGGCCGCCTGGATGCGGCCGAACGCCTGCCGGTAGTCGGTGACGGCCTCGCAGCCGACACGCTGGGCCGCGGCTCGGACCTTGGCCTGGTCCACGTCGCACACCAGCCCCAGGCGCACGCCGTCCATGCCGGCGTAGATTTCGGCATGGCGCGCACCCAGATGGCCGACCCCGATGACCCCGACTGTGAGCTGAGACATGGCTGGAAAATCGCCGTAAGTGCCCGTGTGATAGAGCCTTGAGTCTAGCAGAATGGCTTGCCGCCCGTCAATCGTCGTGGTAGGATAGTCCACTTATGCGCACGTACTTTCGACTGCTCAGATTCCTGCGCCCCCACCTGGGGGTGTTCGGCATCGCGGTGGGCTGCATCCTGGTGTCCAGCGTGCTGGAAGGCATCCAGCTGGGAGGCCTCATCCCGCTGGCCGACCGCATCATCACCGACAAGGTGGTGCCCACGCCGACCTGGGCGCCGGGCTGGCTCAGCGGCCTCATCGGATGGCTTAACGCCTTGGAGCCCATGCAGTTACTGATAGGCTTCGCCTTCGCCATTCCGGTGCTTTTCCTGCTGAAGGGGCTCTTTGAATTCTGGCAGACGTTCTATATCAACGACGCGACCCAGCGGGTCTTGCGCGACTTGCGCCGCGCGCTGTTTGAACGGTTCACGACCCTGTCGTTGGACTACCATGCTCGGCAGCCGACCGGGGCCACCATGTCGCGTATTCTGTACGACACCGGCGTCATCCAGAACACGGTGACCGAGGGGTTCTACGACCTCTTCTACCAGAGCGCGAAGGTGGCCATGTTCCTGGCCATCGCGCTGGCCATCAACTGGAAACTGGCCGTGGTCATCCTGCTCGTCGGGCCGCTCATCGCCTGGCCGATGGTGCAAATCGGCAAGATCCTCAAGAAGCTCTCCCACGCCGCGCAGAGCGTGATGAGCCAGCTGAACAGCACGATTCTCGAGGGGATCAGCGGCATCCAGATTGTGCAAGCGTTTCGGATGGAGCAGGCGGTGCAGGAGAAGTTCGCCGCCGTCAACGAGTCCTCGTACCGGATCAACCGCAAATTGCAGAAGCGCATGAACTTTCTGTCGCCGCTCACCGAGGCGATCGGCGCGGTGGGAGGGGCGGTCATTTTCTGGTCCGGCGGCCGCGCGGTCCTCTCCGGGGAGATGACGCTGGGCACCTTCTTCGTCTTCCTCGGCGCGATCCTCTCGCTCATCCGGCCGTTCAAGCGGCTCTCGCGCCTCCACAGCATCAACCAGCAAGCCCTCGCCGCGGGCGAGCGCATCTTCGAGGTGCTGGATACGCGCCCGACGGTCATCGAGCATCCCAGGGCGCGCCTCCTGCCGCGCGTCCACCGCGACATCACCTACGAGCACGTATCGTTTCAGTATGACCGACAGCCGGTCCTGCGCGACGTCGCGATCACGATTCCGTTCGGCGAAACGCTCGCGATCGTCGGGCCCAGCGGCGGCGGCAAGACCACGTTCGTCAATCTCCTGCCGCGCTTCATTGACCCGAGCAGCGGGCGGGTGAAAATGGACAGCATCGACATTCGGCACGTGACCCTTGACTCCTTGCGGCGGCAAATCGGGCTCGTCACCCAAGAGACCATGCTGTTCGATGACACCGTGCGTGCCAATATCGCCGCTGGCCATCCGCAGGCGAGCCTGGATGACATCATCGCGGCCGCCAAGGCGGCCAACGCCCACACGTTCATTAGCCGCCTGCCCAAGGGCTATGACACGGTGATCGGGGAGCGCGGCAAGCTGCTCTCCGGCGGCGAGCGGCAGCGCCTGGCCATTGCCCGCGCGTTGCTGCTGGATCCGCCGGTGCTCATCTTCGACGAGGCCACCAGCCAACTGGATGCCGAGTCGGAGCACCTCATCACCGAGACCATCGACCAGATCCGCACGTCTCGCACGGTCGTCATCATCGCACACCGGCTCTCGACGGTCCGACTCGCCCACCGGATCGTGCTGATTCAGGAAGGGCGCATCGTGGAATCGGGACGTCATGACGAGCTCCTGCACAAGAGCCCCCTCTACCGGCGGTTCTGTGAGCTCCAGCTCATCCATGCAGGGCCCGCGACGTCGACCCACGCGCCGAAGGCGCGCTGAGGGCGGCGTCGGGCGTCTCCAGGGAAGGAGCAGGGATGGCGAGCACGTTGGTCAGACAGTTGTTGGACGCGGGGGTGCATTTCGGGCACCAGACCAAGCGCTGGCACCCGAAGATGAAGCGCTACATCTTCGGCAGCCGCGCCGGGATCTATATCATCGATCTCGAGCAGACCGAGCAGCGGCTCACGGCGGCCGGCGATTTCTTGGAGGACCTGGCGGCCAAGGGCCAGCAGATCGTGTTCATCGGGACGAAAAAGCAGGCGCGGGCCATCCTGCAGGCCGAGGCGGCCCGCTGCGGCATGCCGTACGTGGTGACTCGCTGGCTCGGCGGGACCCTCACGAACTACCAAACGATCAAGCGCAACATCGAGCGCATGCGTGAGCTGCGCACCCAGCGCGCCGAAGGCTACTTTGACCGGCTCTCCAAGAAGGACGCCAAGCAGCTCACGCGCCAGCTGGAACGGCTCGAGGAGGGATTCGCCGGTCTGGCGGACCTGGAGCGGCTGCCCGGCGCGCTCATCGTGGTGGACACCAAGCGCGAGCAGATCGCCGTGCGCGAGGCGAACCGGGTGGAGATCCCCATTGTGGCCATCTGCGACACCAACGCAGACCCGGACCTCGTGACGCATCCCATTCCGGGCAACGACGACGCCATCCGTTCCATCCGGCTCATCACGTCGCTGCTGGCCGACCGCATTCTGGCGGGGCGCGAGCGCTACCTAGCCTTGCAGCCGGTGGCCAAGCCCGAGGCCGCGGCGTCCAACGGCGAGGCTGCTGCCGAGGCGGTTGAACCCCAGGCCGGATCGGCGCCGGCGGAGGAAGCGCCGGAGGCGACGGCATGAAGAAGATCAGCGTCGAGGCCATCAAGGCGCTGCGGGACAAGACGAGTGCGCCGCTGGGCGACGTGCGCAAGGCGCTCGAGCAGTCCGGCGGCGATGAGACGAAGGCGCTCGAGTACCTCCGTGCCCGGGGCGCGCAGATCGCGGAGACGCGCTCGGGCCGGGCGGTCGGCCAGGGGCGCGTGGAGTCGTACGTGCACCACGACGGCAAACTCGCGGTGCTGGTCGAGGTCAACTGCGAGACCGACTTCGTCGCCCGCACGCCGGACTTCCAGCAATTCTGCAGGGATCTCGCCATGCAGGTGGCGGCCATGAATCCCGCGTACATCGCCCCGGAGGACGCGCCGCCGGGCACGAGCCCTGAGGCGCGCAAGGCCGCGTGCCTGCTCGAACAGCCGTTCGTCAAGGACCAGGGCACGACGACGGGTGAGCTGCTCAAAGCCCTGGTCGCGAAGACGGGTGAGAAGGTCGTCATCACGCGCTTCGTGCGCTTCGCACTGGGTGAGGGCGCCGAGGGAGCGAACGGCCGATGACCGTGGCCGCGTCGCGCCTCAAGGGCAAGCCTGCATTCCTGCGCGACGCGCAGAAGCCGAAGTACAAACGCATCGTCCTGAAATTGAGCGGGGAGGCGCTCCAGGGCCGGCTCGGCTTTGGGATCGACCAGGACATCCTGAAGAGCCTGGCGGAGCAGGTCAAGGACGTGCGTGCGCTGGGAGTCGAAGTGACCGTGGTGGTCGGGGGCGGGAACATCTTCCGCGGGCTGGCCCAGTCGAGCGCCACCGGCATGGAGCGGGCCACGGCCGACTACATGGGCATGCTCGCCACGGCCATCAACGGCCTCGCCCTCCAGGACGCCCTCGAGCAGCTGGGTGTCGCCACCCGCATCCAGACCGCTATCGAGATCGCCAAGGTCGCGGAGCCCTACATCCGCCGGCGGGCGATCCGGCACCTCGAAAAGGGGCGCGTGGTGATTTTCGTGGGCGGCACCGGCAACCCGTTCTTCACGACGGACACGACCGCGGCGCTGCGGGCGATGGAGATCGGCGCCGAAGTGGTCCTCAAGGCCAGTACCGTCGACGGCGTGTACAGCGACGATCCGGCCACCAACAAGGCGGCCAAGCGCTACACGACGCTCAGCCACATGGACGTGCTGCGGCGCGGGCTGAAAGTCATGGACGCGACCGCGGTGAGCCTGTGCATGGAAGGCAACCTGCCGATCGTGGTCTTTGACGTGCGGCGCCCCGGGAACATCCAGCGGGTCGTCTGCGGGGAGCCGGTTGGGACCGTGGTCGCGCCCAAGGGGTGACCTGACGATGGACGCGCTGCAGAACCTCTATCGGGACATCGAGGACAAGATGAAGAAGGCGATCGGCGCCGTCACGCATGAGTTTGCCGAGATCCGCGGCGGGCGCGCGACGCCGGCGCTCGTCGAGAACGTCCATGTGGAGGCGTATGGTGGCTCCTCGCCGCTGAAGCAGTTGGCGGCGATCACCGCCCCGGAGCCACGCCTGCTGGTCATCCAGCCCTGGGACGCGAGCATCGTGCCGGATGTCGAGCGGGCCATCCAGAAGGCCGCGATCGGCCTCACGCCCGCGGTGGACGGCAAGGTGGTGCGCCTGCCGGTGCCGCCCTTGACCGGGGACCGACGCCAGGAACTTGTCCGCCTCGTCCACAAATTGGCCGAGGAAGGCCGGGTCTCCGTCCGCAGCCTGCGCCGCGATGCGAATGAGGCGGTCAAGAAGCTCAAGGCGTCCAACCAGGCCACGGAGGACGACGTGTTCAAGAGCCAGGAGTTCGTGCAGAAGTTGACGGACAAGTACGTGGCCCAAATTGACGCGCTGGTGAAACAGAAAGAGCAGGAGCTCTCGAGCGCCTAGGCCCCGGCCTAGGCGGTGAGGTCGGCCGGGGCCCGCGGCGACGCGGGCTTTTTTGTTGGGACGGGGCCAGTGCTGAGCGTCAAGCCGCAATGAGAAGGATTCCAGCGACGCTTGAACGCCGCTGCAGGGGGCTGCGTCAAGAGGGCTTCTCAATCGGCCAAATCGCCGGCCGATTGAAATTGGCAGAATCCACGGTGCACCGCGATGTCCGAGGCATTCGGCTCACGAGGGCGCAACGCGATGCCTTGTTTCAGCAGTGGAAGCGTCGGCTGACTGAGGTGAATGGGTTACGCCGGGGAATCGCAGTCAAGCGCGTGGCATGTCGCAGGCCTCGGTGGTCAGCGGAGTTCGTGCATCTGGTTGCGCACCTTGCCTTCGATGGCCGCGTAGACCGCTACGGCTGCCATTATTACAGCCGGGAGCGCTCAGCCGTGCTGCACTTCGCCAGGCTGATGGAACAACTCTTGCATGTCAGACCTCGGGTCCGCCGACGCTCAAATGGCATGTCGATGGCCAGTTTCTTTCATGTGGAGATCGCAGCCTGGTTGGCGAAACGGGAACGAGAACTCCTCTTGGGATTCTCACACAGCACCGCGGATGGCAGCGGGCCTGGCTTTGGGCGCTGTGCGATGATGAGGGTCACGTGCACTGGGCTGGGAGCACGAGAAGAGTCCGTGCCTCCCAAAAAGATGTGAGGATCTTGCGCGCTGCGCAGGCCTATTTGAATCACCAAGGAATCGCATCGCGGATTGATCTGTCTGCGTCAGCAGTCGAAGTTTCCGGATACCGGCATCTGGCTCGCTTCGCTGTGCGCAGCGGGTTTTCCCCAGGCCTGCGCGTGAATCCAGAGCGACAAAATGGGCGTTGGAAGCAGGTAATAGGAAAACACAGACTGCTGCTTACGGCATTGGCGTCTTACAAGCCGAGCGCTCTTTAACAATTTGGGCCGCTAGCTCACCAGGTAGAGCAACAGCCTGAGCCAAAGGGCCCCTATCGGGCAACCGGTAGGCGAAAACCCCGAAACTTGCGGGGACGTCTGAGCATCCCAAGGTACTCAGCGCGCGCTGAGTCACAAGCCGAGGGTGCAGATAATCCGCAGCCAAGCCCCACCACCTGCTGGGTTCGCCAACGGCGAACGGTCCCACTGGGACCCGCCGCCCCTGGCGGCACCAGCAGGTGGTGGGGAAGGTTCAACGACTATAATCGGGGCTCCCGAGTAGAAGGACTCCTCGGACTCGGGAGGTGGGATAGTCTGATCTGCATGGCGACATGCAGCTAACACCATGTTTAAGCTGTGGGTACTGGGTTCGAGTCCCAGGCGGCCCAGTTTGTTTCACGCAGGATGAACACGCAGAAGCCCTACGAATTCTTCGACCATACCGCCGATGTCGGCATGCGCGCGACGGCGCCGACGCTGGGGGCCCTGTGCGTGGCGTTGGCCCGGGGCCTGACGGAGCTCGTGGCCGAGGACAGCCGGCTCGAGGCGCGCGAGACGCGGCCGATCGACCTGGCCGCCGAGGACGCGCCAACCCTCGTGCTCACATGGCTGCAGGAGCTGCTCTTTTGGTTTTCCACCGACCAGTTCTTGCCGGTCGCGTACGAGCTGGAGGATGTGACACCGACGCGGCTGCGCGGGCGCGTGCGGGGTCAGCGCTTCGATCCTGCCCGGCACGTCCAGGGCCGGGAAGTGAAAGCGGTGACCCGGCACCTCTTGGACGTGCGTCAGGAGCACGGTCAGTGGAGTGGACAAGTCATCGTGGATATTTAGGGCACCCATGATGCGCGCAGGGACTGAGACGAGAACCTGGCACGGGCCGCTCGAGCGGCTGGATGAGTTCCGCTGGCAAATCCCCCAGTCCTACGACCCGGGGATGCGCGTGCCAGGCCTCGTCTTCACCGACGAGCATCTGCTCGAGGACATCAAAAACGACCAATCGCTCCAGCAGGTGGCGAACGTCGCGCACCTGCCGGGCATCGTCAAAGCCTCCATGGCGATGCCGGACATCCACTGGGGCTACGGCTTCCCCATCGGCGGGGTCGCCGCCATGGACGCGAAGACGGGCGTCATCTCGCCTGGGGGCGTTGGGTACGATATCAATTGTGGCGTCAGACTCGTGCGGACCGACCTTAACGAGGCGGATGTGCGGCCGGTGCTGAAGCAGTTGGTGGCGGCGCTCTTCAATACCGTCCCGTGCGGGGTCGGCATGAGCGGCGAGATCCGCGTGAACCGCGCTGAGGCTGCCAACGTCATGCGACAGGGGGCGCGGTGGGTCGTGGGACAGGGCTATGGCACGGCGGCGGACTTGGAGCACACGGAATCGAACGGGTGCCTGGACGGCGCCAACCCCGACGCGGTGTCAGACCGGGCCGTGCAGCGCGGCGCGGATCAGCTCGGTACCCTGGGTTCTGGCAATCACTTCCTCGAAGTGCAGGTGGTGGACACGGTGTACGATGAGGTGTCCGCGGCCGCGTGTGGGGTGGCCGTCGGGCAGGTCACCGTGATGATCCACTCGGGTTCGCGCGGATTCGGCTACCAGATCTGCGATGACTACCTGGACGTGACCGGGCGGGCGATGCAGATGGCCGGCATCAGCGTGCCGGACCGGCAACTGGCCTGCGCGCCGATCAGCTCATCGGCAGGCCAGGCCTACCTGGGCGCCATGCGCTGCGCGGCGAACTACGCCTGGTCGAATCGGCAGTGTCTGATGCACCTGGCCCGCATGGCGTTCGAGCGGGTGTTCGGGAAGTCCTGGGACGCGTTGGGCATGCAGTTGGTCTACGACGTGGCGCATAATATCGCCAAATTTGAAACACACCAGGTCAACGGTGGCACGCAGACCCTGTGCGTGCACCGCAAGGGCGCGACGCGGGCCTTCCCGCCCGGGCACCCCGAGACGCCGGCGGCGTATCGCGAGATCGGCCAGCCGGTCATTATCCCTGGGGACATGGGGCGCAACTCCTACCTCCTGGTGGGCACAGAGCAGGCGATGCGCGAGACGTTCGGCTCGTGCTGCCACGGGGCCGGGCGCGTGATGTCCCGCGCGCAAGCCGTGCGCGAGGCGCGCGGCCGATCCATCGAGGACGAGTTGGCGACGCAAGGTGTGGTCGTCATGGGCCGCGGCCGCAAGGGCGTGGCCGAGGAGCAGCCGTCGGCGTACAAGGACGTGAATGACGTCGTGCGGGTGGTCGACGGGGCGGGTCTGGCGAAGCGCGTGGCGAGGATGAAGCCGATTGGCGTGATGAAGGGCTAGCCAATGCGTGATCCATGACGGGTGACACGTGCTTGATCTAAAGCTCTTGCGGGACAATCCGGAAGCGATCCGGGAGAGCCTGAAGAAGCGCAACCTCTCCGCGGATCTGGACGGCCTGCTGGCGCTCGAGAAGGCGCGCCGGGAGCTCATCGCGGCCATCGAGCAGGACCGGCAGACGCTCAAGCAGGGCTCGGACGCCTTCGCGAAGACCAAGGCCAAGACCCCCTCCGCCGCGCCGCCGGCCGAGTTGAAGGCGCTCTCCGACCGCATCGCCACGCAGGATGAGGCGCTCCGGAGCTGCGAGCGGAAGATCGAGCAGGGCCTCTCGTACCTCCCGAACGTACCGCACGCCTCCGTGCCGGTGGGAGATGCCGCGGCCAGCCAGATCGTGCGGACTGTCGGCGAGCGGCCGTCCATGCGCTTCACGCCCAAAGATCATCTCGCGCTGGGAACCGCACGCGGCTGGCTCAACTTCGAGCAGGCGGCGAAGGTCAGCGGGTCGCACTTCTCGCTGCTCGCCGGTGCAGGCGCGCGGCTCGAGCGGGCCCTCATTACCTGGATGCTGGATGTGCACACCAAAGAGCACGGCTACACCGAGATCGCGCCGCCCTATCTGGTCAATCGTGCGGCCATGTTCAGCACCGGCCAACTCCCGAAGTTCGAGGAAGACATGTACCGGCTCAAGGCGGATGACCTCTTCCTCGTGCCGACGGCGGAAGTGCCGGTCACCAACCTGCACCGCGAGGAGATCCTGGAGGAAGCCCGCCTGCCGGTTCGCTACACGGCCTACTCCCCGTGCTTTCGCCGGGAGGCCGGCTCCTACGGCAAGGACACCCGAGGCCTCGTGCGCGTGCATCAGTTCGACAAGGTGGAACTTGTCGCGTTCACGACGCCGGAGAGCTCCTATGCGGAGCACGAGCGGCTGCTGGGGCATGCGGAGACGATCCTTCAGCGGCTGGGCCTGCACTACCGGGTCGTCTGCCTCGCCTCGCGCGACCTGAGCTTTGCGGCGGCGAAATGCTACGACCTCGAAGCGTGGGCGCCCGGCGTGCAGCAGTACCTGGAAGTGTCAAGTTGCAGCAATTTCGAGGCCTTCCAGGCCCGGCGGGCGAACATCCGCTACCGGCAGGCGGCCTCACAGAAGGCCGCCTTCGTGCACACGCTCAACGGCTCTGGGCTGGCGCTGGCGCGCACCATGGTCTGCGTCTTGGAGACGCACCAGCAGGCCGACGGGCGCCTCCGGATCCCGGAGGTGCTGCGGCCCTACCTCGACGGCGCGGAGTGCCTCTGACCCCATGCTGATTCTGGCGCGCCTGGTCAAAGCCGCGATGGCCGTGCTGGTGGTGCCGGTGGCGGTGGGCCTGTTGCAGGGCATCCTCGCGCAGTTGGAAACGATCACCCTCTCCGGCAGCACGGTCTTGCGGTGGATCGCTGGGGGGTTCACGACCTACGTGGCGCTGCACTTGCTGCTCTACCGGCCGGTGGCGCTCTTTCGCACCGGGCATCGGATCACGTCCACCATCGCCGTGTGGCTCTTCGGCGGGCAGGTGGCCAGCGTGGAGGGCGGGGAAGGCGGCAAGGGCAAGGGCCGGGCGCCGGGCCAGCCGCCTGCCGAGGGCTCGACGCTGGTAGCCTTCAGTCCCTACATTGTGCCCCTGTACCTGGTGTTGGTCTGCCTCGCGGGGCTCGCGCTGCGGCAGTGGGTGGACCGCCGGCTGACCGACGGGCTCGTCAGCGCCCTCATTGGCGCGGCCATCGCCTTCCACTGGGTGATGACGGCCGATGACTTGCAGCACCAGCGCGGGCGCTGGCGGATCGAGACCTATCTGCTGGCGCTGGGCCTGGTGTTCGTGCTGACGCTCCTCGTCGGCTCCTCGTGTCTGTCCTGGGCGATCCCGGAGTATTCGTTCGTCCGCGCGCTGGGGGCGGGTCTGGCCCGCACGCGCGAGATCTACGCGACAGCGTTCCAGCAGTTGTTTCTCTACTAGCCGTTCGAATCCATCGGAGGAGTGGCTGAGTGGTTGAAAGCGCCTGTCTTGAAAACAGGTAGGGCCGCAAGGCTCTCAGAGGTTCGAATCCTCTCTCCTCCGTCGAGTGGGATGATGCGCCGGAGAGGTGGCTGAGTGGTTGAAAGCGCTGGTCCCGAAAACCGGTAGGGTCGCAAGACCCTCGTGGGTTCGAATCCCACCCTCTCCGCCAGCTCCTGCTCGGCAGCACGCAGAACTTCATCAGCATAGAGTGCGGTGTCCACCCTCAGGAGAGGTCGCGTAGTGGCCGAGCGCACGCGCCTGGAAAGCGTGTAGGTCCCCACAAGGGATCTCGTGGGTTCGAATCCCACCCTCTCCGTGGTTTCTGGTAATCTATAAGGGTGCGTCATAAATCTACGACGATGGACCCCGTGTTTGCGACGAACCGGTTACGCGACCAGCGACTTCAACGCCCGGGGCGGACGGCGCGCCAAC
>SBAZ01000070.1 GCA_005239935.1 Planctomycetales bacterium
CCGGATGGGGGAGGGAGGCGGGCGCCGGCACCGTACGCTGCTTGCCGTACTCGGCGAAGACCGCCTCGATGTCGTCGTACTCGAGCTCGTCTCGCGCAAGCAGCTCCTCTTTAAACCGCTCGAGGAGCCGGTCCTCCGTGCGGAGCAACTGCTCCACGTCCTTCAGGCACTCCTGCATGATGCGGTACATCTCCTCGTTGAGCTTGTCCTTGGTGTGATCGGAGAGATAGCCGCCTGAGGCGCCCCCCCGGAACATCCAGGAGTCGAGCAGCATATCGTAGTTGCCGACGAAGCCATTGCTGCCCATGCCGTAGGTCCAGACCATCTGCCGGACCACGTGCATCGCACTATGAAAGTCGCTGCCGCACCCATCGGAGGTGGAGCCGCACTTCACTTTCTCGGCGATGTACCCGGCCAGTGACACCTTCACGTTGGCGAGCATGCGCTGGCGGCTGCGCAATTTCAGTTCTTGGCGCGGGACGTGATAGACCACGCCATGGGTGCCGCCGCGCCGGGAGATGATCGACGCCTTGAACACGTCGTCGGTGGGATGCAGCAGGTAGGCCGAGACGAGATGCCCCGCCTCATGGTAGGCGACCCGTTCGCGCTCCTCAGGAATCAATCGGCGCTTGATCTTGAAGCCCAGGTCAATCCGCTCCAGCGCTTCGGACAGATCCTTGAAGGTGATGAGCGTGTGCTTGTTGCGCGTGGCGATCAAGGCGGATTCCTTGACGAGATTCTCGATGTCTGCCGGCGAGTGGTACACGGTGCGGCGCGCCAACCGCGGGATGTCGATGTCAGTGGCCGCCTTGACCTTGGACAAATAGAAGCGCAGCAGTTTTTCGCGGTCGTCCAGGCCCGGAAGATCCACGTAGATCTTGCGGTCGAGCCGTCCGGGCCGCAGGAGGGCCGGGTCCAGCACCGACTCGCTCGCGTTCGTGGCGCCGATCACGACGATGTTGAACTGATGGCTCTCGAGGCCGTCCATCTGCACCAGGAGCTCGTTCACCGTGTTGTTGCGCTCCGTCTGCGCCCCGAAGCCCAGGTCCGCGCCGCGCGAGGTGCCGACGGCGTCCAGCTCGTCGATGAACACAATGCACCCGCTGTGCATCCTGGCGAGGAGCTGCGCTTTCTGGAACAACTTGCGGACGCGCGCCGGCCCGGTCCCGACAAAGACCTCGATGAACTCGGATCCGGAGATGTTGAGGAACGGCAAGTCGGATTCCGTCGCGATGGCCTTGGCGAGGTAGGTCTTGCCGCAGCCGGGCGGTCCCGAGAGGAGCACGCCGCGCAGGACCTTGCCGCCGATTTGCGTCACTTTCGCGTGGTCCTTGAGAAGCTCCACGACTTCCCACGCTTCCGCCTTGGCCTCTTCCATGCCGATGACATCGTCCCACTTGACGCTGACCCGCTCGCCCTTGATCTGGTTCTTGTTCAGGCGGCTGAAACTGCCGCCGCCATAGTGCAGCCAGAAGAGCATGACGATGAAGATGCCGCTGTACACCAGCGACTGCAGCGGCGTCATCGAGAAGAGCGCCCAGAGGTAGCTCTGCTGGTACGAATCCAGGCGGGCAATGACCACGATGGGCCACGCAACCGAGCCCACCACGAAGATGGCAATGGCGACCTTGATCTTGTGGAGCTCCCAGAACCAACGCAGACGCAGCGAGCGGGAACGACGTTTGGCCATAGCAGTACGACTATATCATGCGCGATTTCAGAGTGTCAATGAACGCCGGCGAAAATTACGTAAACTTTGATAAATTCTTAATGAAGACAGGAGCCTCACCCCTCGCGGTCAAGGCTTGCCGGAGCCGGAGCGCGAGGCTATAATCCGCCCATGCCCTTCCGCATCCGCACGCTCACCGCGAGAGAGGTGCTTGACTCGCGCGGCACCCCCACGGTTGAAGTCGATGTCCTCCTCACCGATGGCAGCCTGGGCCGCGCGGCTGTTCCGTCGGGGGCCTCCACGGGCACGCACGAGGCGCTCGAGTTGCGCGATGCGGCGTTGACACGGTATGGCGGGAAGGGTGTCGGGCAGGCCGTCCGGCACGTGCAGGGGCCGATTGCCCGCGCGCTGAAAGGGGCGGATGCCGGCCAACAGGCCGCGCTCGATGCCCGGTTACGTGAGCTGGACGGCACGCCCAACAAAGCCCGCCTCGGGGCCAACGCCATCCTGGGCGTCTCACTCGCGGCGGCCAAGGCGGTCGCCGCCAGCCGGGGGATCCCGCTCTACCGGTCGCTGGGCGGCTCGAAGGCGCGGGTTCTGCCCGTTCCGCTCATGAACATCGTCAACGGCGGCGCGCATGCCGACAATACGCTCGACATCCAGGAATTCATGATCATGCCGGTCGGGGCCAAGACGTTTCGCGAGGCGCTGCGGATGGGGGCGGAGGTGTTCGCGGCACTGAAGCAGCTCCTGAAAAGCCGCAAGCACGCGACCGCGGTCGGCGATGAAGGCGGCTTTGCGCCGAATCTGGAGTCGAACGAGACAGCCATCCAGGTCGTGCTGGAGGCGGTGGAGCAGGCAGGCTACGAACCGGGCCAGCAGGTGATGCTCGCCCTCGACTGCGCGGCGAATGAATGGGTCCACGACGGCGGGTACCGGCTGGCCAAGCGCGAGCCGGATCGGCGCTCCACCGCGAAGGACCTCATCGCGCAATACGACCGCTGGGCCAGCGCCTATCCCCTGGTCTCCATCGAGGATGGGCTGGGCGAAGATGACTGGACCGGCTGGCGGCAGCTGACCAAGGCGCTCGGGGCGCGCCTGCAGCTCGTCGGCGACGACCTCTTCGTGACGAATCCCGAACGGCTCCAGCGCGGGATCGCGGAGCAGGTGGCGAACGCGATCTTGATCAAGCTCAATCAGATTGGGACCCTGACCGAAACCTTGGAGACCATCGCGATCGCCAAGGACGCGGCGTACGGCACCATCATCTCGCACCGCTCCGGCGAGACGGAGGATGTGACGATCGCCCACCTCGCCGTGGCCACGAACGCCGGGCAGATCAAGACCGGCTCCCTCTCGCGCTCCGAGCGCGTCGCGAAGTATAACGAACTCCTGCGCATCGAGGAAACCCTCGGGGCGCGCGCCGTCTACGCCGGCACCCGATGGACGCACGGACGCGTCGCCGCCTCGGTGTAGGGCTCCTGGCCGCGGCCGCCCTCTTCGGGCCGGGGCTCGTCGAATGGGTCCGGCTCGACTGGCGCCAGCGCCGGCTGGATCGCGAGTTGGCCGCGCTGCAGGCGCGCCACGCGGCGCTCAAGGCCGAGCACGAGCGCCTGCAGACGGATCCGGTCTACGTGGAAGGCCTCATCCGGTCGACCTTCAAGCACGCCAAGCCCAACGAACTCGTCATTCCCCTCCAAGACAACACCGACTCGCCGTCCGTGCGTTGACGCGCGGGGCGGCCTCGCCGTATAATGCTGACCACGCCTCTCCCGCCGGCCCAAGTGTCTGTGGACCGGAGGGAACATGGTCGCTGCGGGGTGGAGCAGTCAGGTAGCTCGTCGGGCTCATTGACAAGTGGACACCAAGCTCAAGGCCGATATAGCGGAATCGGCGGTCGTCACGGAGTTGCTCAAGCAGGGCTTCCGTGTCCTGCGCCCCGTGGGTGACCGGTTGCCCTATGACCTCGCGATCGAGATCCACGGGCGCATCGCGCGCCTGCAGGTCAAGAGCGCGTGGTACGAGGCCTCGAAGCGGCTTTACACCGTAGATACGAGACGCACGAAGACGAACCGGCGCGTCATGCGGCGTGAGACGTACGGGGCACACGACTTCGATTTCGCCATACTGGATGTCCCTGATCGGGCCGTCTGCTACGTGATGCCGGCCTCGGTAGTTAGGACGTATCGGAGTGGCATCAGTCTGGTCGCGTTCGAGAAGCGCCAGCGGAAACCTCGATCAGAGGCATACAGGGAACGTTGGGACTTGTTGTCCACCGGGCTGCCCGGTTCGAAAGAATCGGGTGATTCCCGCCAAATTCGGTGAAACCCTCACGGGCGATACCGAGCCAAGCCCCGATCGTGTGGGGAAGGTGTAGAGACTAGACGGCGGGCACCCTCGCGTTGAGCAGGGTGAAGGTATAGTCCAGCCCACAAACCCCGAGAGGGGGATAGCAAAACTCTCTCGCGGGGCAGCGTAAGCTGCAGTGGGATGCATAACCCGAAGGTCGCAGGTTCAAATCCTGCCCCCGCTAAATCCTCTGGCCCCACGGCGGCCCGTGGTCGGCCACCCCTCGTGGCACCGACCACGGTCGCCCACACGGCACTTCCTCTCCCAGCCAGGCGTCGTTGGTCCATCGCTGAGCGTCGGAAACTTCGCCATCTGTTCCTGCTCGACCGGCTGCCAATCGCAGTCATAGCCCGCCGGTTGGGACGGTCGCCTGCATCGGTGAATGACGCGCTCACAGTCTGTCGGATTCCTCGGAAGCGTTGGGTGCGCCGGTTTCGGATGCCAAGGACCATGACTCCCGTGTTGGCCAGGGTTCGCGCCCACGTTTGTGGGGACGGTCACCTCATCAAGTGTATGGAACGAGACCACGATGGGGAGCTGGCGCGGTCTCGGCAGGGTTACTCCCGCATGCGATACGGCTTCGGGTACTCCAACAACAACGCCGACTTGCGCGCATTATTCATCCGTGATGTGGAAAGCGTTTTCGGCCTTCGCGCCCGTGATGAAGCCGCCCGTTGTCGAGTCACCGTCCGCTCAAAGCAGGCGTGGCAGGTGCGCTCCCTCTGGGGGCAGGCAAGTCGAGGACGTGGCGAATTCCTCGAGTAATCCTTCATGGCCGCAACCAGGTAGTGGCCGCGTGGCTGCAAGCCTTCTTTGATGACGAAGCCCACTTCGGGATTCGCGGCCGCATCCGCGTGCGGTCCGTGAATCGCCGGGGTCTCCGGCAGGCTGCCACCATGCTCCGTCGTTTTACTCGCTGTCAGCTGACGCCTCGGTATGGTCTCTACAAAGACGGCTCCTGCTATCTGGTAGTTCCGGCGTCAGAGCGCCAGGGGTTTCTGCGCCGCGTGGGAGCTGTGCGTCTCACACTCCTCTCCCGGCGACGAACCTGATTGATCTGGCGCGGAGACTCCAGCATGAGGCCACGGCCAGACGCCGTGGCCTCGTTGTCGCCAGTGGCCCGCGCAGGTATACTTGAACTGCTGCCGAAGCGCTCCCTCAGGCGCGCGGCCTCAGGGGAGCGGGTACATGCCTCGAACCATCCTCATCGTGTGCTGGTTGTTCCTCGGCGCCGTGCCGGCGCTGGTGGTCTGCTCCCCGTCCGCCTCCGCGGCGCTGGACGAGCGCCTCCAGGAACTCGACGACCGCATCGCCTACCATCGCGCCGCGATTGTCGAGTTGGAGGGCCAGATTGCCGACCTGCTGGCCAAGGGCCTGGCGTCGACCGCCGCGCCGATCAAGACCCTGGAGGCGAAGATTCGTGACCACGAACGCCAGATCGAACTGCTGGAAGAGAAGCGGCGGGAGTTGGAGGCCGTGGCCGCCGGGCCGGCCTCGTCAGCGACTGGCAAGGGCCAGTCCTCCGGCCGCTCCTCAGGGA
Organism: Planctomycetales bacterium; assembly: GCA_005239935.1. Classification (GTDB taxonomy): domain Bacteria; phylum Omnitrophota; class Gorgyraeia; order Aquiviventales; family Aquiviventaceae; genus SBAZ01. Next base: position 5,559 of record SBAZ01000070.1, read on the forward strand.
GTGCGAGCGGTGGCGCAGCCTCCTCGGGTTCCGGTGCCTCCTCCGCATCCGGTTCGAGCTCCTCGTCGTCGAGTGGAAGCCAGGGCATGAGCGGCGGGGGTGGCGGCTCGAGCGGTGGGTCGTCCGGCGGCTCATCCGGCGGAGGCTCTTCGGGCGGCGGCTCTTCCGGCA
>SBAZ01000007.1 GCA_005239935.1 Planctomycetales bacterium
GCTGTGCGCCCTGCGGCGGATGTGGCCGGTCCACCTCTCGGACGAGGACCTGGCAGCCGTGGCCGCGTCAGAGGACCCGCCCCCAAGACCTGCCGCGATCGGAATCCGTTTGATGAGGTGGAGACGCGCCCCCTGCCGCGTCCCGGCCGCTGCCTGCAGCGCCCGAGCGGCGCGCAGGATGAGATTGTCCTCACCGCAGGAGAGTCCGGGATCGGTACAGGTCAGGGTCAGGGTGCCGGCCGGCTCCACGGTCAGCTCATCGGCCAAGTCCAGGCGCTCGAACAGCGTCTCGAGGTCGTGGAATCCATCGGGCCGGCGCCCCAGGATGCGCAGGACGAGATTGATTTTCGCGGGAGCGCGAAGCCGCAGCATGAGCGTCGGGGCCGGCGCGGAGCCCGCGCCGGTTAACTGACGGACTGCTTCAACCGCAGGACGTCGCGCGCCGCCGCGGCAAGGTCCTCCGGCATCAGATGGAAGGCCTTCAACAACTCGGCGGGATCGCCGGAGGTGCCAAACCGGTCCTGGATGCCGACGAAGCGCATGGGGACCGGGTGGGTCTGTACGAGGACTTCGGCCACCGCGCTGCCCAGGCCGCCGATGACGGTGTGCTCCTCCGCGGTGACGATCGCGCCGGTCTCCTTAGCCGCCGCCAGGAGTGTGGCGGCATCAAGCGGCTTGAGCGTGTGGAGGTTGATGACGCGCGCGCTCACGCCTTCCTTGGCCAACAGCTCCGCCGCCTGCAGCGCATGCGTAACCATGAGTCCGCAGGCGACGAAGGTCATATCCTCGCCCGCGCGCAGGACCGTGGCGCGGCCGATTGTGAACCGATCGTCGGGCTTCGTCATGATCGCCTGCGGTGCGCGGCCGAGCCGTAGGAAGACCGGGCCCGGATAGTCGGCACTCGCGAGCGTCGCCTTCTTCGCCTCGAGCGCGTCGCACGGAACGATCACCGTCATGAACGGCAGCGCACGCATGTGCGGAAACTCTTCCAGGGCCTCGGCGGTCGCCCCATCGGCGCCGACCGAGAGCCCGCCGTGCGAGCCGGCGATCTTCACGTTCAGGCGCTGATAGCACACCGCGAGGCGCAGCTGCTCCAGCGCCTTGCCGGTCACGAATTGGGAGAAGGAGCAGGCGAAGGGAATCTTGCCGGCCATCGCGAGTCCGGCCGCCGTGCCGATCATGTCCTGCTCGGCGATCCCGACGGAGAAGAACCGGTCCGGATACTGCTGCTTGAACCAGATGGCGCGCGCGGAGTCCTCCAGATCCCCGGAGAGGGCGACGACGTTGGGGTGCGTCTTGCCTAATGCGAGGAGGCCTTCGCCGAAGCCATCGCGTGTCGGCTTCTGCTCCATCAGCCGGCCGCCGCCTCGAGTTCCTTGAGGGCCTTCTCGAGTTCGTCCGGCTTGGGGGCCACGCCGTGCCACGCGGGGTTGAGCTCCATGAACGACACGCCCTTGCCCTTCACCGTGCGCGCGATGATGACCTGCGGCGTGCCGGTCACGGTCTTCGCCTCATCATACGCGCGCAGGACCTGCGCCAGGTCATGCCCGTCAATCTCGATCGTGTGCCAGCCGAAACTGCGCCACTTGTCGGGAAGCGGCTCGATGTCCTGGATGCCTTTCACCGGCCCGTTCTGCTGGAGCTGGTTGGCGTCGATGATGGCGCAGACCGCGTCCAGGCGGTGGTGATGCGCGGTCATCGCCGCCTCCCACACCTGGCCTTCTTGGATCTCCCCGTCGCCCATGAGGCAGTAGATCCGCCGGCGTCGGCCGTCCAGACGGTCCGCCAGCGCCAGGCCGTTGGCCATCGACAACCCCTGGCCCAGCGACCCCGAGGACATCTCCAAGCCCGGCACGGACTGCCGCTCCGGGTGGCCCTGCAGCCGCGTCGGATACCGGCGCAGCGTCATCAGCTCGTCCTTTGGAAAGTAGCCGCGAACGGCCAGCACCGCGTAGAGCGCCGGGCAGCCGTGGCCCTTCGAGAGGAGGAACAGATCCCGATCCGGCCAGTCCGGCCGCTGCGGGTCATGCCGCAGGGCGTGCCAGTAGAGGCCGACCAGCAGCTCGACCATCGACAGCGAGCCGCCGGGATGGCCGCTGCCGGCCTTGGCGATCATCTGCAGGATGGCGCGACGGAGCTCCGCCGCCGTGCGCCGCAGGCTGGCAAGATCCGGGGCGCTCATCCCACCACCTGTGCGTGGACCGGTCCGGCCTGTGTGCACAGCGAACGGACCGGTCCGGGTTCGCTGCAGCGTCTGGTCAATGGGAGCGAACTGCCCCGCCACCGGCGGGGCCGCACAGGTGGTGGGATCATGGCGTGCTGGCGGCGGCCTCCCCTGCGGGCAAGCACTGCAATTTCTCTCGGATCTCCGCCGCGTCCGGGTCGAGCTCGAGCGCACGCTGCCAGGCGCGGCGTGCGGCGTCGACGTCATGCCGGCGGACGTGCACGTCGCCCAGGTGATCCAGGATCACGGGATCGGAGTCGAGCTGCTGGGCGGCGCGCTCGAGCAACGTGAGGGCACGTCCGAGATCGCCCAGCTGAAAGTAGACCCATCCCAGGCTGTCCAGGTAGGCGCCGTTCTCCGGGTCGAGCTCCAGGGCGCGCTCGATGAGTCGTTTCGCTTCGGCCAGGTTCACCCCGGCTTCGGCATCCAGGTAGCCGAGATAGTTGAGCGCATCCGGATGGTCCGGCTCGAGCTCCAGCGTCCGTCGCAGGCTCTGGCGCGCCTCCACTTTGCGGCCGAGCGCATCCAACTGTGCGGCATAGTAGAAATGCGCTTGGGCATAGGCGTCCTGCCGCCGCAGTGCCTGCTCGAACGCGCGCAGGGCCTCTTGCACGTACTCGGCCTCGCGGTAGACGATGCCCAGTGCGACGTAGAGTTCCGGTGGATCGCCCAGTTCCTGGAGTTTATCCCCCAAGAACGCCGCGGCGCGATCGAACTGCCGCTGGGCGATCCACACCCGCACGAGCCCCATGATGGCCTCGAGATCGCCTGCGGTCAGATCGAGCACCGCCTGATAGTTCGCGACGGCCCGCGGGTACTCCCGGGCCTCCTGCCAGGCCCGCGCGGCGTAGTGGTACAACCGCGGGTTGAACGGGTCGGCGCGCACCGCCTCTTCATAGTGGGCAGCCGCCGTGGCCGGGCGCCCGGCCATCTCATACGTCAACCCGAGCGCCACCCGCAGCTCCACCGCCTCGGGCGAGAGCTCAAAGGCCTTCGACAGGGCGGTGAGCGCCTCCGGGTAGTCCTCGAGACGGCCGTGCAAGACGCCCAGATTAAAGAACAGCTGGCTCGAGGGCCCCACAGACTCCAGCAATTGGTCATACACCGGGATCGCGTCGGCCACCCGCCCCTGGAGCACGTAGAGATCCGCCAGGGTGCTCAGGACGAACTGATCGCTCGGGTCCAACTGCCAGAGCCGTTCGTACGCCAGGATGGCCGCTTCCAAATTGCCGTCGGAAGTGTCCAACATCGCGAGCCATCGCAGCGCGTCCGCGCTGTCCGGATCCAGGGCCAGGGCGCGCCGGAAGGCCTCGCGGGCGGCACGCGGGTTCCCCATTTTGACTTCTGCGGCGCCGATGCGCACGTGCAGATGCGCCGAGGTCCGGTCGAGCGTCAGCGCCTCCTCATAGGCCTCCACGGCATCCGGCAGCCGCGCGGAGCGCTCCAGCATAAGTCCCCGCAGGTACGCATCGTACGCGCCCCGGGTCGTGCTGCGGCGCGAGGCCTGGGCGCCGGCGCAGCCGGCGAGCGACACGGAGCCCAGGAGCAGGCACCCCAGGCACAGGAGACGCAGTCTGAAGCGGATGGACGCGCGCACGGCTGGCCCCGACACGCCGACAGGAACCGCCCTAGTAGATCACTTTGTTCAGCGGGTACTCGATGATGTCCTGCGCCCCGGCCTCGCGCAAGGTCGGGAGGAGGGCCTTGACCTGCCGCTCCTCGATGACGGTTTCCACCGCCCACCAGGGATCCCGGTTGTCGCGGGACCAGAGTTTCGACACCGTCGGCCGCTTCATGGCCGGCAGCGCATCCATGACCCGCTGCAGCTTCGCCTCGGGGACGTTCAGTTTCAGGCCGACCTTGCCGTCGGCTTCCACCGCGCCGAGCAGCAGCGTCTTCAGGTGCTCTAACTTCCGGCGGCGCCAGGGATCCGCCAGGGCCGCGCGGTTGGCGATCAACTGCGTCGTGGATTCACAGATCGTCTCCAGGATCTTCAGGCCGTTCGCGAGGAGCGTCTGACCGGTCTCCGTCAACTCGACGATGCCGTCCACCAGCCCGGCGCTCACCTTCCCTTCGGTCGCGCCCCAGGAGAACTCCACGTCCGCCGTCACCCCGTGCTGCGCGAGGTACTCCGTGGTCACCCGCACCAGCTCCGTGGCGATGCGCTTGCCCTGCAGGTCCTTCAAGGTCCTGATCGAGGAGGCCGCCGGCACCGCCAACACCCAGCGCACCGGTGTGCGGGTCCGCTTGGCGTAGACCAGCTCGGCCACGCGCTCCACGTGCGACTGGTTCTCCAGCACCCAGTCGTGGCCGGTGATGCCGCAATCCAGAATGCCCTGCTCCACATAGCGCGACATCTCCTGGGCGCGCAGGAGCATCGGCTCGATCTCTGGGTCGTCGATGGAAGGCCGATAGGAACGCTCATTCACGAGGACCTTGAATCCGGCGCGCTCGAAGAGCCGGATGGTGGCCTCCTGGAGGCTGCCCTTGGGCAGCCCCAGGCGCAGCCGCTTCGCGGCCGAGGACGCCGCCGCAGGGGCTGGGCGTCGCGCACGCCGGAGCGGCGCGGAGACACTTCCTGCTTGTCGTGTGGATCGTCTGGATGCCATGGGCGTGTGTGCTGCCACCGGACCGGCAGCGTCGATGATTGTAACAGGCGCGCAC
>SBAZ01000123.1 GCA_005239935.1 Planctomycetales bacterium
CGTCGAACCCGTGGCCCTTGTACGGAGGAACCAGGGCAAGTTCCTCAGGCGGGTGCATGGGCTTGAATCGTGAGCTTTCGGTAACGGTGGTTGACGCACAGGCTGACCCATGCGCGGCGCGCCGGCTCTCGCCTTGCTGAACGCGAACCGCTTGCGTTCCAAATCCGGACCTGGTACCTTTGGTCCGTGGGCATCAAAAGCCGCTACCGGGGCCGCGACATCACGTCGGACGACATTGCGTTCATCCGCCAGCTCGTCGCCGACCATCCGAGCTTGAGCCGGCGCGCGCTCTCAGCGAAGCTCTGCGAGGCCTGGAAGTGGTTCCAGCCGAACGGCACCCCGCGGGACATGGTCGCCCGTGGACTTCTTCTTCACCTGCACCGGAGCGGACTGATCAAGCTCCCGGTGCAGAAGTGGCGGCCACCGAACAACGCGGTGCGGCACGACCGACCTCAGGCTTCGCTCTCGCTGACCTGGGCGCCCGTCGAGGGCCCCCTGTCGAGGATTCGCCCCGTGGAGATCCGCCAGGTTCGGCGTACCGGAGACGAGCGGCTCTTCGACAGCTTCATCCAGACCCATCACTACCTGGGCTACACGCGGCCCGTCGGCGAGCACCTCAAATATCTGGTCTGGGCGCAAGGAGTGCCGGCCGCCTGCCTGGCATGGTCGTCCGCTCCCAGGCACATCGGACCGCGTGACCGGTTCATCGGCTGGTCCGCCGAGACGCGACGACGCCACGTCCACCTCGTCGCGTACAACACGCGGTTCCTGATCCTCCCGTGGGCGCAGATGCCACACCTCGCCTCGCACATCCTGGGACAGGTGGCCCGCCGGATCTCCGCGGACTGGACCCAGTTCTACGGCCATCCGATCTGGCTTCTGGAGACCTTCGTCGACCCGGAGCGATTTCGCGGAACGTGCTACCGGGCGGCCAACTGGATCCGGGTCGGGATCACGACTGGACGCGGCAAAGATGACCAGACTCACCAGGCCAACCGGTCCTTGAAGGACGTCCTCGTGTACCCGCTCGCTCCGGACTTCAGGAAGAGGCTGGGGGTAGCATGAAGAGCTCAGCTCCAGAGGTCCGCGACATCACCGACGAAGAGCTCCAGGCGTGGTGTCTTCGCATGCGGGACGTCTTGGCCTTGGCCGGAGCGGCCGCGGACTTCGCGATCTTGCAAGCGCTGGTGACGGCGTACCTGACCGTCCGGAGAGCCCTGTCCGCCGCGAAAACTTCGCTGGCACGGCTTCGACGACTTTTCGGCATTCGACGAACCGAGAAGATGAAGGACGTGCTCGGCGATGCTGCGGATCAGGGACAGCAAGCTGCGGGCGACGCCGGTGGCGCGAGCAAGGAGAAGGACGAGACCGACGGTTCCGCCGCCGTCGGCAAGAAGAAGCGGAAGCGACCGGCCAAGGGACACGGGCGAAATGGCGTGGACGCCTACACCGGCGCCGTGAGGATCTCCGTCGCCCTGGAGTGGGCCTCCCCCGGCTGCCGCTGTCCGAAGTGCAAGAAGGGCAAGCTGGGCCTCCAGAAGGACCCGCGGGCGGTCCTTCGCATCTTCGGCCAGCCCATGCTCCTGGCCAAGATCTGGGATCTGGAACAGTGGCGGTGCTCGCTGTGCCAGGAGTTCTTCCGCCCTGCGCTTCCAGATGAGGCCCGTGGCCCCACGTATGACGCGACAGCGGTGGCGATGATCGGGCTCCTGCACTTCGGAAACGGCTTCCCGTTCAAGCGCCTGGAGCAGTTTCAAGCTTCGCTGGGCATTCCCCTTCCGGCCTCGGACCAGTCCGAACTCCTTCGTGACGCCTACGAGTGCCTGCGGCCCGTTCTACAAGCCCTGATTCGGTATGCGGCGCAGTGCGAGGTGGTGCACAACGATGACACCGGCATGAAGATCCTCTCGCTCCTGGCGATGATGAAGGAGAACCAGCCGGACCGATCCGGGAAGGCCCGCACCGGCGTCTTCACGACGGGCATCGTGGCCGTCACCGGCCCCCATCGGATCGCCTTGTTCTTCACCGGCCGCAAGCACGCCGGCGAGAACCTGGCCGCCGTGTTCGAGCACCGCAATCCGGCACTTCCTCCGCCCACCCACATGTCGGACGGTCTCGATCGTAATGACCCCGGGAACGTCTCGACGGATGAGGGAAAATGTCTCACGCATGGAAGACGGCAGTTCGTGGATATCGTGAGCTGCTTCCCGGACGAATGCCGGCGCGTCGTGGAGAACATCGCCACGGTCTACCGCGTCGATGCGATCGCCAAGGAGAGGAACCTGTCGCCGGAGGACCGACTTCTCCTCCACCAGGAGAAGAGCGCTCCTGTGATGGACGGGCTTCGCCGGTGGATGACCGACCAGTTGCTGGAAGGAGCGGTGGAGCCGAACTCCGCTCTGGGCAAGGCGATCATCTACATGCTGCGGCGATGGACGCCGTTGACCCTGTTTCTCCGGAAAGCGGGCGCCCCGCTCGATAACAACTCGGTTGAGAGAAGCCTCAAGAAGGCGATCCGGCACCGCAAGAACTCGCTGTTCTACAAGACCGAGCGCGGTGCCGCCGTCGGCGACTTCTTCATGAGCATGATCGAGACGTGCGCTCTGAACAAGGTCGACGCCTTCCACTACTTGACCAGTCTGATCCGGAACATGCACCGCGTGGCCGACTCGCCCGCGTCCTGGATGCCGTGGAACTACCAGGCCATGCTGCACGACCAGGCCAACTCAACCACCGCCGCGAGGACAGACTCGGAACCGCGGGCCGCCGGCGGTGCGAGCGCTCCGGGCCCGTCTCCCTCACGAACGACTGGACGCGGGACGGTCCCGGTGAACACCAGACCCGCTCCGGCCGCTCCGGAGGAACCAGAGCGACCCGATGGGGCTACAAGCTCCCGTGTGCCGCCTGGGGCCCGGCCGGTTCGCCGCGGTGCCCCAGGTGAGGCTCGGCCCCCGCCGTGATCGGCCGCCACATCGGAGCCGCCTGAGCTTGTGCGGGATTGCCGTTCCAGAGGAGCAGCTGCAGCTCGTGGACGTTCATCCGCGCCACGCCCTGCTGACCCGCCCTGGGCCACCACTTGAACGTGCCGGCCGACAACCGCTTTTCGCATAACCAGAACCCCTGGCCGTCGTACGAGAGCAGGCGCACCGAAGTTCCTCCGCGGCTCTTGAAGCAGAAGACCGCTCCGCCTTGCGGATCGGACCCGAGGACTTCTCGGCAGACACGAGCAAGACCATCCATCCGGCGTCGAAAGTCCACGGGGGTCACGGCCAGCAGAATCCGCATGTGCGGCGTCAACTGGATCACGGGCGGCACCTCCAGAACGACTCGGAGAGCGCCACGACGCTCTGCTGATCGGCGAGCCGGACGCGCATCCGGCCTCCGTCTGGCCGCTCCATCTCGACGAAGCACTCTGCAGCCGCGGGGCGAGGTGGCATCGCGATCTCGATGAACGCCGGAATCACCTGGGACGCCGGACCGGGTGACGGAAGCGACGCTTCCAGGTGGCGCTTCAGCGCGTAGTACTCGAGGCGGAGAGCGCGGGCCACGAAACTGACGCCGTGCGCGCGCGCGAGTTGCACGGCCTCGCGCCAGAGTTCATCGGGGATGGGGCCGACCTTCGGCCGGGACCGCCGCCACAGCTCCAGGCGGCGCCGCAGTCTGACAACGGGAGCGGATACGACCTGCTTCGAGACGGTACTCACGAGGAACCTCCTTGCTGCGAGAGCGCAGCACACGAGGAGGAGGGTACCGCCGACGGCAAGGGAAAATCTGACAGCGTTGCCGAACGACACCGCGGGAGCCTCGCAGCCATCGTCCGCCCAGCAAGGTCAACCACCGCTACCGAAAGGACACCTTCAGCCGGGCGTAGCCCGGGGACGACGGCCGCCGGGCCGGCGGCCGTTGGGGCGCCAGCCCC
>SBAZ01000134.1 GCA_005239935.1 Planctomycetales bacterium
CACCAGGGCGATCCAGAGGATCCGGTCGGTGACCTGCAGGCGGGTCAGGAACGGATCCACGGCATGCCCGCGGCGCGCGCCACCGATCCACTGCGCCACCGCGCCCATACCGCTGCGCACCTGTCCGCCCCACCGGCCCACGGGCCCCCACCGGCCGCCGCCGGCGGGGCGCTTCGCGGGCCCTTCAATCATACGGAGGAGTTGCTCTTCTGCAGTTTCCCGAGGGGCAGCCATCCGTCATCCAGTTCTTGTTGAATCAGCGCGTCCACCATCGGACCGTCCACGAGGCGCGCCTTCTGCATCACCATCGTCCGCAGCGCCCGGTGACAGAGCATTGCAATGCGCCGCGGGTACCCGTCTGACGCGTGGTAGATGAGCTCCGTCGCCTCGTCGTCAAAGAGCGGCAGGCGCGACTGGTAGCCAGCTTCGCGCAAGCGGAAGTGGATCATCTCCCGCGTCTCGGCCACGTCCAGCGGCTCCAGGGTGCATTTGAGACTGATGCGGTCGAGCAGATTTGGCATTCCCTGCAGCAGCGGCAGCAGCTCCATCTGGCCCAGTAGGACCAGTTGGAGCAGTTTCGCCTCGTTGGTTTCGTAGTTGAGCAGGATCCGCAGCGCCTCGAGTGACACCGCATTCAGCTTGTGCGCCTCGTCGATGATCACGACGACGGTCTGGCGCTCGGTCACGCCCTTGCGGAAGAGGTACCGCTCCAGCACTTCCCGGAAGTCCACCAGTGTGGGCGTGGAGGCACTCACCGTGATGCCGAGCGTGCGGATCAACGAGGAAAAGAACAGATCCTCGGAGGGAAACGTGGGGTCCAGCACGAGATGCAACAAGAAGCTCTCCCGCTCCTTGAGCATCTGCACCAGCTTCCGGCTGAGCGTCGTTTTTCCGGTGCCGATGTCGCCGAGGACGACGCTCAGGCCCCGGTGGAGCCGAAGCTCGATCAAGAGATTCGCCAGGACCGCGCGGTGCTTAGGGGACTGGTAGAAGAAGGACGGGTCCGGGCTGGTCGAGAAGGGCTCTCGATCAAGGCCCAACACCCGATAATAACTCATGCGAGGTGATTACCCTCTCGCATCCGGATCGCCGCAGCGTTTCCGCGGCGCCCCGCGCTGCGCGCGCCCGCACCCGCCTGGGTCGGCGCACGTAACCCCTTGAAACGACCGATACTTATGATGGGTACTTCTAACAAATTTGACCGGGCTTGTCAACGACAATCCCCGTCGAAAGCCACGAGAATCCGACAAACTCCGGCAAATCCCAGGCGGGAGCTCAGCCCCAGAGCAGGTGCTTGACCGGCAACCCCACGCCGAACACGACCAGACACACCGCGATGCCGCCCATGACCAGCCGATAGGTCTGGTCGCGGCAGAAGGGCCGGCCGCGCTCCACCGAGTAGGCCACCAGCCAGTGCCAGACCAGGTCGGCCAGCGCATGGCCCGCACTGAGTAATCCGATCCCGAGCAGACCGCGCAGCGTGCCTTGGAGGAAGACGGCCGCGCCGATCGTGGCCCACCAGAGGAGGAACCCAGGGCTCACCAGGCTGAAGAACGCCCCGCCGAGGACCGGCCCGTGGTGAAAGGTCATCTGCGCGGCGGTCGGCATCGTGAGGCGCGGCACGCGCCGCAGCAAGAAGACGCCCATCGCCACCAGGCCGATCCCGCCCACCCACGCCACCGTCAGGCGGAAGACGGACGCCGCCAGGAGCTCGCGCAGCCCGGCGACGATCAGCCACACGAACACGGCTTCGATCAGCAGATGGCCCAAGGCGATTTTCAGACCGGCCCGCCGCCCGTCCCGGAACGCCTCGGACACGGTGTACAGGAATACCGGGCCGGGAATCATGGCCCCGGAGAGACCGGTGGTGAGGCCCACCCAGAACAGGATGACGAGTTCCATCGTCTGGCGCCGCTAGTCAAAGATCCCCTGGTTCGCCTTCGCCCACGCCAGCGGCGCAAAGGCCGCCTCGAACGCCGGCTCCACCGCCTCACCGGCGGCCAGCCGGCGCAGAAACGCGTGGAGCTGCGGCAGCCCATGGCGCGCAACCAGGGCCTCCACCGTCACCCGGGCCGCTGCATAGGCCCGATGGATATCGTCGTCGCTCGTCGGCTGGCTGAACCGCCGGTCCAGCCACGCGAGCGGAATCCAGTCCGTGCGCGTGCGCAGCCGCTCCACCAGCCGTCTGGTCTCGTCGTTTCCCGGCACGGTGCCCTCGCGTGCCTGGGCATAGCCCTCATGCACCCAGACCGGCACGGCGGCGCCGTAGGCGTGCTGCAGGAAGACATGCGTGAGTTCATGAGCGATGAGCACGGGCGCCTCGGGCGCGCCCAGCTCCACATCGCGCAGCCGCAGCCGCCCGTCGTAAAATCCCACCGCCCAGTCCCGCTGGTAATACAGCCGGGCCAAGTCTCCGGCGGCGTAGACGATGACGGTGACCCGGGCCGGCCCTGTGCCGAATTCCCGCTCGAGACGCGCGTATTCGTCCTCAAGGAGCGGCCGCACGGTGCTCAGGTCCGCCTGGGCGCTGCGCGGGAGCCGGAGCTCGAAGTGCGGCGTGCGCGTCACGGCCGCGTCGCGTTCCACGTACCGGTCCCGCTCGGCCTGGCTGATGCGGTCCGCCAGTCCCTGGCGCGCCTCCGCCGGCGCGGCCGCATGGGCCCGCCGCCAGAGGGCGAGGGCGCGGTCGAAGTCGCTGTGATGGAAATACTGCAGATCGCCGAGGAGGGCGAGCGCGGACCCGTTGGCGGGATCGAGCGAGGCCGCCTCCTCGAGGGCCGCCTCGGCGGCGGCCACGTCGCCGCGCCGCTCCAGCACGCGGGCCCAGTCGGTCAGCATGCCGGAGAGGTTCCCGCGGACGTGGGCGTCGGAGGGAACGAGCGCCAGGGCCTCGCGCAGTCGCTCGACCCCTGCCTCGAAACGCCCGGCCAGGGCCTCGCGCACGCCGTCATTGTTCAGCTGCTGTGCGCGCGCCGCGAGCTGCTCGTCCCGCGCCCAGGCCGTGACGCCCGCCGCGAAGACCAGGAGCACGCCGCTGCACAGGACGAGGCCGAGGACGACGGGGGCGCGAACGCGGTGGTCGTGCACCGGAACACTCAGGTGGTCGCGGCCTCGCGGCGGTGCACGAGCGGAAGGGTGAAGGAGAAGCGGGTGCCCTGCGGGCTGCTCTCCGCCCAAATGCGGCCATGGTGCAGCTCGACGATCTCCTTGGCGATGGCCAGTCCCAGGCCGGTGCCGCCGATGTCCGAGGCCATGCGGTCGCCGACCTGCTGGAACTTGCTGAAGAGTTTGGGCAAGTCCTCCGGGGCGATCCCCACCCCGGTGTCCGCCACGCTCACCTCCAGCGCGTCGCCCTCCGGGACGACCTTCGCCTCGATCGTGATCCGTCCCTGCCGCGGCGTGAACTTGATGGCGTTGCCAATCAAGTTGATCAGCACCTGTGTGATTCGGGCCGCGTCGAACTCGGCCTCCGGGAGCACATCGGGCAGCCGCTTGGCCAGCGCCAGCGCCTTCGACTCCGCCCACGGCCCCAGCGTCTCGCACACCGTGTGGATCAGCTCCGCCAGCGAGGCGCGCTGCACGTGCAAGTCCATCCGCTTCGCCTCGAGCTTCGAGAGGTCCAGCAGGTCGTTGATGAGGCCGTTGAGCCGCTGCAGGTTGCGCTGGGTGACGTCAATAAACTTCTTCTGGTCGTCGGTGACCGGTCCGGCCAGCTGGTCCGTGATGATGGCGAGGGCATGCTGCATCGCCACGATAGGCGTGCGCAGCTCATGGCTGACGCGGGCCAGGAAGTCTGTTTTCATCTGGTCCAGCTCGCGCTGCTTCGTGATGTCGCTCAGCACGGCCACCATCCCGACCGTGGCCCCGTTCTCATCCGTGATGACCGCGTTGCTGGCGCGCAGGATGCGCCGCGTGGCGTCATCCTTCGCATTGACGACGATTTCCCGATCGGTGCCCTTGTCCCCGCTGACGAGCGACACGAGCTGGCCCTCTTGCAGCTGCCGGGTGAGCGGCTGGCCGATCCGGTCCTCCTGTTTCACGGCGAGCAGCCGTTCCGCCGCGGGGTTCATCATCACCACCTCGCCCTTGTTGTTGACCACGACGAGGCCCTCTGCAATGCTGCCCAGCACCGCCGAGGTCTGCTTATGCTCGCTGAGGGTCGCTTGGTACTTCTGCTCGAGCACCGCCTTCGCCCGACGGTGCTCCTCAATCACCTGCCCATAGCGATCGTCCAACTGCCGCTTGACGGTCTCGACCTGGCCGTCCAGGGTCTTCTGCACGATGTCGGTCACGGTGCGCGCGACCCGTTCCCGCACAGTGGTGCTGCCGCCCAGCTGGGCCAGTTGTTCCAGGATCGTCGGGGCGAGGAGCTTGGGGTCTTCGAACTGCGGCACGTCGGGCCGGGCGGCCGGCGCGGGTCCGCCGCCCCGGTATTGTTCCTGGCTGCTGCGCTGCGAGAAGTGATAGAGGACGAGGCCGACGAGGATGGCGCCGACCACGGTCGCCACGATCGCGATGAGTTTCGTCACCGCCTCCGAGTCCGCGGTGATCTGCGCGAGGAGCTCGGGGACGGCCAGCAGCGTCGGCATCAGGAGGCGTCGGGTCCGAGGCACGCGCGCAGGGCGGCGGTGACATCCGGATAGCGGAAGCGGTAGCCGCCGCGCGTCGCGGCCTCCGGCAGCACGCGCTGGCCGGTGAGCAAGACGTCCGCCACCTCGCCAAGGAGCGCGCGCAGCAAGGCAGCCGGCACCGGCGCCCACGACGGCCGACGCATGGCGCGGCCCAGGGCGCGGCAGAACTCCTGCATGGTGACCGGGTTGGGCGCGGTGGCGTTGAGGATTCCGCGCACGGACGGACGGGTCATGGCCCACTCCATGAGGCTCGTGACATCCTCCCGATGAATCCACGACATCCACTGGCGGCCGCTGCCCAGGGGCCCTCCCAGAAACCACCGAAACGGCGGCACCATCTTCGTCAGCGCTCCACCGCCCGGCCCGAGCACGATACCGATGCGCAGACGCACCACGCGCACGCCAAGCGTCTCGGCGCGCAGCGCTTCCCCTTCCCACGCCTGGCAGAGCTCCGCGAGGAACCCGGTCCCGGCCCGTGAGGCCTCGGTCAGCGGCTCGTCGTCCCGCGGCCCATAGTACCCGACGGCCGAGGCGCTCAGCAGGACCGGCGGCCGGGCGTGCGACGCCTCCATCGCGTCAATGAGGCGCTGGGTCGTGGCCACGCGGCTCTCGCGCAGCACGAGCTTCTGCTGCGGCGTCCATCGGCGGCCGACCAACGGTTCGCCGGCGAGATGGATCACCGCCTGGCAGCGGTCGAGCCCCTCCTGCCAGGCCGGGTCATCCCAGGCCACGAACGTCTGCCCGGACCGCGCCGGCTGGCGCTGCGGGGCGCGGGTGAGCACCGTCAGCGTGTGCCCCCCCTGTATCAGCCGCTCGCACAGGCGCGCGCCGAGAAAGCCGGTGCCCCCGGTGACCAGGACGTGCATGGATGCGTGATCCTCTTCCCGCCGCGCGCACGCCGCGCGTATTCTCGCACAGGTGCCGACGCCGGTCTACCGGTCCGTCCTACGAGGACGGTTCCGATGCTGGTGCCTCGCCTGTGCTCCACGCCGCCACCGCCGCGCGGACCTGATCGAGCGGCAGCGATAGGCCGCGCTTCGTCTCTTCGAAGACCCCGTCTCGCCGGGCCAGGATGCCGGCGTGCAGTTCCGCCAGCAACGGCTCGTGGGTCATGCCGAGCCCGTGGCTCAGCCGCTGCCCCAGCTCGCGCACCTCCTCGGATGCGGTGCCGAGCTCCGCGTAGCGC
>SBAZ01000069.1 GCA_005239935.1 Planctomycetales bacterium
GTGGCGGGGGCGGGGCGGGATTGCTTGACGTAGCCGGCCGCGAAGCGGCGCGCATGCTTCCCATGCAAGGCGAAGTTGAGGCCGATGCTGCCGCCGGCGCCTCCCTGCACGCCGAAGGTATTGATGCCGATGATCTGGTTCTGCGCGTTGAGGAGGGGCCCACCGCTGTTGCCCATGTTCACCGCGGCATCGGTCTGGATCCACGTCATCGCATCCCATTCCCGGTCGGTCATCGACCACTCCGGAATCGGCGTGAAGGGCAACCGCATTTGCTCATTCGTGCGAACCGCGCTCACGATGCCCCGCGAGACGGTAATCGCCAGTCCCTGCGGATTGCCCACCGCCCGCACCTCGCTGCCGACGCGCACGTCGTCCTCCTCGGCGAATTCCAGGTACTCGGGCGTCTCGGCTGCGATATCGATGACGGCGAGGTCGTAGTACGGACTGATTTTGCGCACGCTGCCCTGGAAGGCTTTCGGCGTCCGGTCCTTCCGCATCGGATGTTTTTCCGGCAGCCAGACCGCGAGTTCCTCCGCCGCGGCCACCACATGATGGTTCGTGATGATCACCCCATGCGCATTGATCACGGCGCCGCTCCCGACCATCAATTGGTCGTCCGGCATCCGCCCCACGATGAACGCCACGGACTTTCGGACGTGCTCCAGGGACACGGACTCGGTGGCTGGAGGCGCCGCGGGCGTCTCCGCGACGGGGGCCGCCACGGTCGGCCGCGCGCCCGGTGGCGCCCCGGGCGTCACCGCGGGGGCCGCCGGGTCCGTCCCAGGGCCGGGCGGCACCGTGTCGGCCGGCGGCGCGGCCTCGAGCGCCTGGCGGGTGGGCGCGGGGTCGGGGTCCGGCAGCACCTCCACCTCCCCTGGGGCGAACGACATGGTGCCGAACTCGAATTCCACGATGACTTCCGTCCCCGACTGGCGCACGATCCGACCGGGGAGGGTCTCTCCACCCTTGATGCGGATCTGCTCGGCGGCGGCCGGCCAGGCGCACACGCCGACAAGCCAGGCGGCAGCCGCCCACCCTGCCCGCCGTCCATCCCGTGTCAGCATGGTCCGCTCCTCATGGCAGAAATCGCGCGCGCTCCGACGCGGTCGGGAGTCGGCAGGTGTCCCGCTTGCCGAACCACTGATACCGGTGGTCCGCGACCACGCGGTAGACTCCCTCACGCACCGGCCGCGGGAGTATTCGCAGCCAGCTCATGATCCACCAGACGCCGCCCAGCCGCGCCAAGATCCGCAGGACCGCGTCGGAGGCGCGGTACCGGCCGGTGTCATCCTCGAGGACAATGGATGGCAGATCTCGCACCTCGTCCGCGCTCAGCCGCACCCGGGCCGTCTCCCCCTGCAGCGGGGCCAGCCGGAAGCGCGCGTGCCGGTCCGCTCGCAGCAGCAAGTCCACGAAGCGGTTGCACAGGCCACAGACCCCATCAAAGTACACGGTGGGCTGCCCGGTCATGCGGACCCCGGGCCCTCCGGATCGCTCCGGGCGCAGGGCTCGCTCCAGGAACGCCCGCCCCGCGGCATAGATGCCCGGCGCCTTGCTCTCGCGTGGCCCGGCGACGTTGAGTGTCCCAATCGCATGGGCGGCCATCCACGCCCGGAGGGCTGCCACGTCCGCGGTCCGTGGGTCGAGCGTGAGCACGGGACGTCCCAGGCGCTGGGCCTGGGCGAGCGTCTCGCCGGTGCCGCCGTTGAGCGGCCCCCACGCCAGCAGGAGGGTGCCGTCCGAGTCACGGACATTCCACGAGGTCCGCTGCGCGTAGTCGGCCAGCGGCGTCTCCTGCAGCGGGTAGCGGGCGGGCAACACCCCGTCCTCGGCGCGGCGCCCGTGGGGACACCAGCCGCCACAGGAGAGGCCGAGGGCCATCGCCGCATCGAGGGCGGCACGATCGGCGCCGGTCTGTCCGCCGGACACAATGCGCAGCGTCTGCGGCATGGCACCACGCTACCGCCGCCTGACAAGCCCCGTCAAGCGAAAAGCCCTCCGGGAGTGCGGCATCCATCGTGCGCTATAATGTTCGCATGCGCCGTTCCGGCTGGCTGGCCGCGGTCCTCTCCGTCATCGCCCCCGGTCTGGGCCAATGGTACGCGGGCCATCGCGCCGGGGGTGCGGCGATGCTGTGCATCACGCTGGGCCTCTGGGTGGGCCTGGCCCTCGCGCTGGCCGGTCCCCCGGCGATGCGCTCGCGCTTCGGCGCGGTCATGCTCCTGGTCGTGTATGGGATCGCCGCCGTGCCGGCCGCTGTGGATGCCGCGCAGCGCGCGGCCGGCCGCGAGACCCCGCTCTTGGCGAACGCCTCGGTGTGGTATCTCCTCGTCATGCTGGCCAGCGTGGGCCCCCTGGCGCTGCCCCTCCTCTGGCAAAGCCCGCGCCTCTCCCGGCGCGCGAAGATTGCCTGGACGATCGCGGTCGCCGTCGTCGCCGTCCTCTCCACCGCGTTCATCCTGGTCCTCGGGCCGGTGTTCGACCGCCTGTTCGACACGCTCCAGTCCTCGCTCGAATGAGTCGGCGTGCCTGGGCCGCGGCCCTCCTTGGCCTGGCGGCGGGCGGCTGTCTTCAGACCCATTACAATCTTGCCTCGCACCAGCAGGACTACACCGTGACCTCGACGGAGCGCGAGGTCGCGATGGGCCACCGCATCGCGCGGCGGGTCGAGGAGGAGCTGCCGCCGGTGGCCGATGAACCCCTGCAGGCTCGCCTGCGCGGCATTGGTGAGCGGCTCGCAGCCGTCTCTGACCGCCGGGAACTCGTCTACCGGTTCACGGCAGTGGACGGCGACGACATCAACGCCTTCGCGCTCCCCGGTGGGTTCGTGTTTGTCTTCCGCGGTCTGGTGGAGGCGGCGGCCTCGGATGACGAGCTGGCGGGCGTCATCGCGCACGAGGTCGCCCACATCGCCGCACGCCATTCCATCAAGCGGTACGAGGGCGGGCTGGGGGCGCAGATCGCGGCGTTGGCCGTCCTCGCCAGCCGCGAGGCGCAGGCCGCCCGCGGGC
This sequence comes from Planctomycetales bacterium, assembly GCA_005239935.1. Classification (GTDB taxonomy): domain Bacteria; phylum Omnitrophota; class Gorgyraeia; order Aquiviventales; family Aquiviventaceae; genus SBAZ01. The sequence continues at coordinate 3,012 of SBAZ01000069.1, forward strand.
TCGGCGTGGCGCTCCAGGCCTCGCGCCTGGCCTACGCGCGGCACGATGAGCTCGAAGCGGACCGGCTGGGCGTCAAGTACCTGCGGGCGGCAGGCTTCGATCCGCAGGGCATGCTGACCTTCCTGGAGCGGCAGCAGGAGGAAGACCGTGACCACGTCCGCGCCATGCCGCGCGCCCTGATCCGGCCGCAGTATGCGCGCTCGCACCCCTTCGTGCCCGAACGCATCAGCGCGGTCAAAGAGGAATTGTTTGGCGTCGCGGACTACCTGGACTACTTGAACACGCCCCGCTAGTGCTTCGACAGGATTGAAATGAGTAGCCAGCCCCGCCGCATTTCAATCCTGCTCAGCACTCGTGCCGAGCGGACCAATCGACCAACTCAAAATAGTCGAGGCGCTAGTCGCCGTCCTGCCGCCCCAGCGCGTCCGTCAGGTCCGGCCGCGCATACACCACCGCGTAGCGGATCCCCCGGACTCGGAAGGTGCGCGCCGGCACGTAGCCGTGCCCAGTCAGGAGGGGTTCCAGGGACTCGGCATAGAGCGAGGTGACGATGATCGGCGACTGGAGCGCGTCCTCCAGTGTCTCCGCCGCGACATAGGACACGCCGGGGTTGCGGGTATAGCGCTGGATGTGGCGCACCACATACCGGCTGTAGGCCGGGCGGTTCCAGACCAGGATGGCCATGCGGCTCCCCGCCGGGGCCCGCTGGTCAAGCCACGCGACGATGTCCGGAAGACCCTCTGTCGTGAGCATCGCGGGCCGATTCAGGCCGACGGCGCTCCGGCCCAGGCGGTATCCGTCCAGTTCGTACAAGGGATGGAGGCGGCCCAGATGGATGGCCTGCCATGCAAAGGCCACGACCAGCGCCGCGCCGACCAGCACCCGCCGCCGCCGCGCGCCTTGCCAGAGCCGGTCCACGAACACGGCGATCAGGAGGTAGGTCGCCGGCAGGACCATGAGCGGATACCAGGTCAACTGCCACCGGGACACGCTGAAGGCGGCCAGCGGGACGAGCACCGTGAGGAGGAGCAGGCGCATAACCGGCTCATGTCTGCGCCGCGCCGCCGCGCCGAGCGCGGCGATCGCGAGCAGATTCCACGGTGGATTGAGGCGCACGAACCACACCCAGGGCATCGCCCACGGAGTCGCCTCGATCAATCCGCTGTCGTACCAGCGGGGGAACCAGCGCAGGATGCCGGCGAGCCGGCCGATGTCCAGGTGCGCCGGAGACCCCGCAAAGAAATAGACGAGGGCCACCGACAGCAGGAGGCCGGCCAGCAGCACGCCCGGCTCGTCCTCCACGCGTCCCTCATCGCGCCGGAACAACCAGAGATGCCAGCCGACCGCGTGCGCCATCAACAACGCCCAGGCGGTGAGCTCAACGTCCGGCGGGAAGCGAACGAGCGCCACCACGCCCAGCGACCCCAGGAGGGTCACCTGCACCCGGAGCCACGTGCGGGTCAGGTCACGCTGCGGTCGCAGCACCGCCCGATGGCGCAGCCCCTCGACGACGAGCCAACCGGCCAGCACCAAGCAGGTCAAGACCCCCAGGAGTTTGGCCGCGACCGACCAGCCGGCGGCCACGCCCGCCGCATAGACCCACCGAATCTCCCGGCTGGTCACCGCTCTCGAGAAACACCACAACGCCAGCACCGTGAGGGCCACGAACAGACTCGAACTCGTGGTCATGGCGAAGTGCGAGAACCCGATGTCGTAGGCTGAGACCGCCTGCAGCGCGCATGCGAGCAGCGCCACGCGGGTGCCGAAGAACTCGCGGGCCCATCCGGCCAGGACCAGGAGCGTCAGCAGAGCGCCGCCCACGGAGAGGAGCCGGCCGATGACCAAGCTGGGCAGGCCGGTGGCCCAGCTGGTGAGGGCGGTGAGCTGGTGCGGGAGCCGCGACTGATCGAGGGCGATCCGCCCGGCGGCGCCTTCGGCGAAGGGGTTCGGGACGCGCTGCATGCCATCCACGATGGCGAGATCTTCCAGCTCGTCGCCGACGAGCGGAATCTGGTCGAGATCGAGGAGACGCAGCCACACGCCGAGCAGCACGATGGCGGAGACGGCGGCCCACCAAGCCCACGGCGGCAGATGCCAGGAACCGGGAGCCGCGGGGAGCGGGGCGACGGGCGGGTACGCGGTGCGGGCGGGCAGCAGGTTACGCCGCGGGGGGCTCCAGCAGACGCCCGCCCATGGCCCAGTTGGCGCGCGCCACATCGCGGAAGACAATCCACACTTGGTCGGCCGGGACCTTCGCGATGTCGACGAATGCCTTCGTCAGCGCCGCGGTCAACTGTTGCTTCTGCTGCGCGGTGCGTCCGGCCAGCCACTCCACGGTGATCACGGGCATCCGGTGACTCCTTTCAGGCGGCCGGGGCAGGCTCACGCCGCGGCTTGTGCACACCGGCCTTGCGCAGCGCCGCGCGCAGCTCTCCCACGAGATACATCGACCCGGTCACGATGATGCCGTCGGTCGGTGGCACGCCGTTGAGGAGATAGGTGTAGGCATCGGCGGCATCCGCCATGACGTGCACGTCGCGGGTGAACGGACGCAGGGCCACCGCCAGCTGGGCCGGGTCCATGGCCCGCGGCGACCGGCTCCGCGTGCACGTGACGCTCGCCCCCAGCCGCCCCACCATCTGTCCGACCGCCTCCTGCCACTTGTCGGCCGATAATCCCAGGATGACATGGAAGCGCTTTGCGGGCCATAGCTCAGCGAGCGTGAGGCCCAGCGCCTCCAAGGCCTGCGGATTGTGCGCGCCGTCCAAGATGACCAGCGGGTCCTCCTGGACAATCTCCAGGCGCCCCGGCCACTCGCACCCCCCCAGTCCCCGCCGCACGACGTCGGCCAGGCTGCCGGCGGTTGAGAGTGCCTCAAGCGCCGTGACGGCTGCGGCCGCATTGACGGCCTGGTGCCGCCCGAGCAACGGGACCTCCAGATCCTCATAGAGCCCGCGGGGTGCTGCCACGGTCACGCGTAGCCCCTGCGAGGAATGCTCATGGAGCGTGGCGACGATCTCACGGCCGATCCGCAAGAGCGGAACGCCCTGCTCCTCGGCGGTGAGGCGGAGCACCTCTTCGACCACGTCGTGCTGCGGCACCGTAATCGCGGTCTGCCCCGGTTTCAGCACGCCGGCTTTCTCGCGCGCGATGAACACGAGATCTTCGCCGAGCACCTCGGCGTGATCGTAGTCGATCCCCCCGAACACCGTCACCGCCTGGTGGACGACGTTCGTGGCGTCGAGCCGTCCCCCGAGCCCCACCTCCAGGACCGCTACCTCCACCGCCCGCTGCTGGAAGTGAAGGAAGGCGGCCGCAGTGAGCGCCTCGAAATAGGTCGGCGTCTCGCTGTGCCCAGACACCGCGGCGAGGCGCCCGATTGCCTCGCCCAGCGCCTCCGGGGTGATCCAGTCGTCGCCGTGCGCCACCGACCCGCCGGCCGGGCCCCGGTCCCACACGCGGATGCGCTCGCGCAGCGATTCCAGATGGGGCGAGGTGTAGAGCCCGACTCGGAGGGAGGTCTCCCGCAACATGGCGTAGAGCATCGCGGCGATCGAGCCTTTCCCGTTCGTGCCGGCCACCACGATGGATCGGAACCAGCGCTGCGGGTCTCCGAGCCGCCGGCACAGATGCGCCATGCGCTCGAGCCGCACCGCCCGCATGGCCTGCGGGTCATAGCGCCGTTCGTGGTTCACCAGACCGTCCAGATAGGCCAGGGCCTCGTCACCCGTCATGCGCGTAGGACCTCCCTCCTCACCCACCCCACCGTCGCCTAGTCCTCGAGGGTCAGTTGGCGGTGCACCATGCGGCGCAACCCCTCGACCTCGAACGGCTTAATCAGGAAATCCACCGCTCCGGCCTGCTGGCCTTCGAGCAGATGGTCGGTCTCGCCGTGCGCGCTCACGATGACCACGGGGATGCCGGCGGTGGCGGGATCGGCCTTGAGCCGGCGCAGCACACTCAGGCCGTCGAGCCCAGGCATGCGCAGATCCAGGAGGATGAGGTGCGGCTTGCCTGCCTGGGCCTGCTGGAGTCCGACCGTGCCGTCTGCCGCCTCCAGTATCTCGTATTCGCCCTGCAGGGTCTGCCGGATGAGCAGCCGGATGCGGGCCTCATCGTCAATCACCAACACCTTCAACCGCGTGTCCGCCATGTCCTCACGCACCCCCCTGCTGCCGGCGGCGCCACTCGTCCAGCAGCCGCCGCACATCGCCGTCCGCGGAGCGCACCACGAGTGCGGCGGTCAGGAGCAAGACGGAGAACTGCCAGGCATCCTCCGGTCCCACGACGAGGCCGGTGTGCACGTCCTCCGCGCGCTGCAGCCGGTCGGCGAACTGCGTGATGGCCTGCTGCAGCGACCGTTCCTGCACGTCCAGCGAGGAGACTTCATGGCGGTAGCGCAGCGAGGGAAAGTGGATTCCCCGCATGAGCAGGAAGGTGGAGAGCGCCTCGGGCGACAGGTGCAGGGTCTCGTCGAAGGGGAAGCCCTCGAATTGCGGCGAGAAGCTCGGCAGCACGATGGAAGGCCGCTGGATGACCACCTGGCCCTGGCGGACGACCGTATCACCCTGATTCAGCGACGACTCCGCTAGGAAGACGTAGGGGACGGTCGTCGACTCGAACGTCGCCAAATCCGGCAACCGCATGCGGACAATCTCGGTCTGTCTGCGCGCCCGGTCCCAGAGCTCCTGGACGTCCATGGTCAGTGCCGGAAGTGTCGTTGCTCCGTCAGGAGCATGGCCATCCCGGCCGCATCCGCCGCGGCGATGACCTCCGCGTCGCGCCGGGAGCCGCCCGGCTGTGCGACCGCCGTGACCCCGGCCTTGGCGAGGGCGTCCAGCCCATCAGGAAACGGAAAGAAGCCGTCCGAGGCGGCCACCGCGCCGCGCGCCCGGTCCCCGGCCAGCGTCACCGCCGCGCGCACCGCGCCCACGCGGCTCGGCTGGCCCTGCCCGATGCCGACCGTGGCGCGCCCGCGCGTGATGACGACCGCGTTCGATCTCGCATGCTTCGCGGCCAGCCAGGCGAAGCCGAGCTCCGTGCGCTCCGCGGCACTCGGTGCGCGCTTGGTGGCCACGCGGGCGTCGGCCGGCAGCACCGTCGCGGTGTCCGGCCCCTGTCCCAGCCACCCGCCCAGCACCTGGCGCAGCTCCCAGCCGCCTGGGTGGCGGGCGGGCCAGTCCACGGTCAGGACGCGGAGGTTCGGCTTCTTGCCCAGGCGCGCCTGGGCTGCCGGCTCCACGGCGGGTGCGAGGATCACTTCCAGGAATGTCTCCGCGAGCTGCTCGGCCAGCGCGCGGTCCACCGGACGGTTGACCCCGACGATCCCGCCGAAGGCCGACTCCGGATCGCAGGCATAGGCCTGGCTGTACGCGGCGCCGAGGTCCGCGGCGGCCGCCAGTCCGCACAAGGAGGCGTGTTTCACGATCGCGCAGGCCGGATCGGTCAGGTCGAGGAGACACCGCAGCGCGGCATCGCCATCGAGGAGGTTATTGTAGGACAGTTCCTTGCCCTGCAGCTGGGTCAGGGTGCCCAGCCCCCACACGCTCCGCGTGTCCGGCACATACCAGGCGCCGGGCTGATGCGGATTCTCACCATAGCGCAGGACCTGCTGGCGCCTGAGGCTGAGGTGGACCCGCTCCGGCGGCTCGGCTGCGCCGGCGGCTCCATCGGACCCAGCCAGATACCCGGCGATCGCGGTGTCGTACGCGCTGGTCAGCGCAAAGGCCGCCGCGGCCAGTTCTCGGGTGAGCGTGTCCGGGAGGCTGCCCCGCCCCTGCCTCAGGGCTTCGCCCACCGCGGCATATTGGTCCGGGCGGCACACGACCGCCACCCCGCCGTGATTCTTGGCCGCGGCCCGCAGGAGGGCGACGCCGCCGATGTCGATCTGCTCCAGCGCGTCGGCCATTGAGTGGCTTGGCTCGCGCACAACCGCCTCGAAGGGATACACGTTCACGACGACCAGGTCAATGAGTCCTTGCGCGCCGACCGCCTTCACGTGCGCGGGATCGTCGCGCCGGGCCAGGATCCCGGCGTGGATTTTCGGGTGCAACGTCTTGACCCGGCCATCCAGCTGTTCGCGGATGCCGGCGAACTCTTCGACGGTGCGCACGGTCAGGCCCTCGCCCGCGAGGAACTCCGCGGTCCCGCCGGAGGCGACCAGTTCGACCCCCAGCGAGGCCAGCGTCTTGGCGAATGCCTGGAGGCCGGTCTTGTCCGAGCAACTGAGGAGTGCGCGCTTAATCGTCGGCATGCAGCTCCTCGCGCACCAGCCGGCGGAACGCGCGCTGGAGGCGGCGGCTGATGGGTCCGGGCCGACCGGTGCCGATGCGCCGGCCGTCGATGACCGTCACCGGCATGACCTCCTTGAGCGTACTGAGGAGAAAGGCTTCGTCCGCGTTATAGAGGTCGTGCCGGGTCATCGGCTCCTCGCGCAGAGCCACGTCCTCCGCCGCGGCCAGGTCCTTGAGGACGTCCCGGGTGATGCCGGCGAGCAGTCCAAGGTGGCAGGGTGCAGTATGCACCACGCCGCGGCGCACGATGCCGAAATTGCTCGCCGTGCTTTCGGTCACGTAGCCGTTGCCGTCCATCCAGAGCGCCTCGTCGGCTCCGCGCAGCTGCGCCTCCTGGACGGCAAGGACGCTGGCCAGTCGCGCCGAATACTTGGCCTGATGGCTCATGGCCGCGAGCGGGTAGGGCCGTGTGGTGACGACCGCGACCCGGATGCCTCGCGCATAGGCGCGTGCCGGCGGCGGCCGGACCGGCTGCACGACGATGTGCGGGGCCGCCGCCGCGCCGGGCCGCGGGATCATGGCCACCCGCACGACCGCATCGCGCAGCCCGGAGCGGCGCAGCGCGCCCCGCAGCTGCTCCGCGAGCCCTCGGCGGTCGTCCGGCAGGCGCAGACCGAGGAAGCGCGCGGAGGCCTCGAGCCGCCTCAGGTGCGCGTCGAGTCGGAAGATCCGCCCGTGATAGGCCTGCATCGTCTCAAAACACCCCTGCCCCATCTCCGGGATTGGCAAGGCCCCGCGGGGCGGCTTAGCCAACCGTCGCATGGCTCCCGGCCTCCGCCTGGGACGTGCGCTGGATCGCCTGCTGCAATGCCGCCGCTTTGGCCAGCGTCTCGTCGTATTCGCGCGCCGGCTCGGAATCGGCGACAATCCCCGCGCCGACGTGGAACGAGAGGGTGCCCGGGCCCAACAAGATCGTGCGGATGAGGATGTTCAAGTCCATGGTCCCGTCGAAGCCCATCCACCCGAGCGATCCGGTGTAGAACCCCCGGGCGACCGGCTCGAGGTCCCTGAGGAGTTCCATGCAGCGCACCTTGGGACACCCGGTGATCGTCCCGCCGGGGAACATCGCGCGGAGAATCTCTCCGGCCCCCACGCCGGGTCGCAGCCGGCCGGAAATGTTCGAGATGATATGCATGACATGGGAGTAGTCCTCGAGCGCCATGAGGTCGTCCACGCGCACGCTGCCCGCTACGCACAGCCGCCCCAGGTCGTTGCGCTCCAGGTCCACGAGCATGAGATGTTCAGCCCGCTCCTTCTCGCTCAGCAGCAGGTCCAGGCTGTTGAGCGCATCGGCCTGGGGGGTCGCCCCGCGCGGCCGGGTGCCGGCGATCGGCCGCGTGTCGATGGTCCGCCCCTGCACCCGCACCAGCCGCTCCGGCGAGCAGCTGACCACGGCCAGCTCCTCGGTCACGAGACAGCACGCAAACGGGGACGGATTCACGGCCCGCAGGCTCTCATAGAGGGCGAGCGGCTGCCCATCCCATCGGGCGGTGAAGCGCTGCGAGACATTGGCCTGATACAGGTCCCCGGCCCTGATGTGCTCCAGTACGGTGCGCACCATCCGGTGGAATGCGGCCCGGGAGTTCGTCGGCTGCAGGACGTCCGCGGAGGCGCGCGGCGCGGACACGCCGGGGTCCTCCCTCACGAGCGCTCGAGTCTCCTCCAGCGCCTCAGCGGCCTGCCTCGTGGCGAGCCGCGGCGAGAGCCCAGGATCGGCGATGCTCACCAACCACGCCCGCTGCTCGAGATGATCGACCAGGACTGATCGGCGCATGCCGAAGGCCAGCAGGTCGGGTGCCGCCGGCTGCGCAGGCGCGCGCGGAGCCGGCAGACGCTCCAGCCACCGGTTCAGCTCGTAACTGCACACGGTGAGAAGTCCCGCCGCGCGGTTGAGCGGGGTCCCGGCCCGCGGCACCCGGTACTCCCGGAGCAGGCTGTCCAGCGTCTGGACCGGATGTGCGGACCACGCGCGGGAGACCTCGCTGGTCCGCAGGGTCACGCAGCCGGCCTGCGCGGCGAGCCGCAGCCATGGATCCCAGGCCAGCAGTGACCACCGGCCGGTCACCGCGTGCGGGCGCGCACTGTCGAGCCAAACCCAGGGGCCTGCGGCGGGAAGCCGCCGGGCCAGCCGGCCCAGGTCCAGGCTGTGATCCAGTGCGAGGGTGAGCGTGGCGAGCCGACCGCAGCGCGCGGCCACGGGACGGGCGGGCATGACATCCTATTATAACACCGCCCAGCCGGCAGGGAGGCACCGGCGGAACGTCAGAGCCGGATGAGGAGGAGCTTGATCTTCAGGAGCCGGATATGCTCGCGGAGGGTCGTCAGCTCCTGGTCGAGGCGCTGGGTATCGCGCGCCAAGTCCTCCACGCGCGCCTGCTGACTGGTCCGGTCGGCCTGGCCCAGCGATTCATCTTTAAGGCTCTTGCGCAGCTGCGAGATGGAGCGGCCGATGCTGGCCCGCTGCGCCTGGGCGCTCCGCAGCTGCTCAGCGGCCATGCTGAGTGCCAGCTTGAGGCGCTCACGGTCCGGATCCAACTGCGTCTTGACTTGCGCGGTCCGCTCCCGGGCGCTCTTCGCTGCCGCCGCGAGGTCCTTGCGCAGCTGCGCGATCTGGCCCTCGATGGTGGTGCGTTTGAGCGCGAGTTCCCGCTCGTACGTGTTGATGCGGCCGCCGAGTTCCTTGTGCTTTGCCAGCACCGAGGAGAACTCCGGATCCTTCGCCAGCACCTGCTTGACCAGGTCCTCACGGTTGGCCGGCGCGCACCCTGCCCCTGCGCCCACGATCCCGGCGAGCAGCCAAGCGGCCATGCGGCCGGGCCTTCCCTCGCCCCCCGCCCCTCGTCCCTTGCCCCTTGGCTCAGTCATCCTCATGAAGACGGCCCCGCACCCACCGAGCGAGCGCGGGGCCGCAATGCCTCCGTCCGGCTTACCGGATCAGCACGTACGACGGCTCCAGGTATCCTGGCGATGCCGGCTGTCCGTTCGGGGATTCCTCGCGGTAGGCGAAGGTCTTGCCGGCGAAGTTCCGCAAGGTCCAGACGCCGTCCTTCACGCTGACCACGTAGTTGGGCATGAGCGGAATCTTCCCGCCCCCGCCAGGCCCGTCCACCACGAACGTCGGCACCGCGTAGCCCGTCGTGTGGCCCCGCAGTTTTTCAATGATGTGCAGGCCCGCGCCCACCGGCGTGCGGAAGTGCGCGGTGCCCTTGACCGGATCGCACTGATAGATGTAGTACGGCCGCACGCGGATCTTCAGCAATTCGTGGAACAGCTTCTTCATGATCGCCGGGCGGTCGTTGATCCCCCGCATGAGGACCGTCTGCGAACCCAGGGGCACTCCCGCATCCGCCAGCTTCCCGCAGGCCTCCGCCGCCTGCGGCGTGACTTCCTTCGGATGATTGAAGTGCACACTCATCCACACCGGCTTGTGCTTTTTCAGGACCTCGCACAGCGCGTCCGTCACGCGGTACGGCAGCGTGACCGGGTTGCGCGTGCCGATGCGCACGAATTCCACGTGTGGGATGGCCTTGAGCTTGGTGAGCACTTCATCCAGCCGCTCATCCGACAGCGTCAAGGGGTCGCCGCCGGAGATGAGGACATCGCGGACCTTGCGGTGGGACCTGATGTACTCGATGGCTTGGTCGATGTTCGCCGGGCGGCTGTACCCCGCGGTCGTGCCCACCACCCGGCTGCGCGTGCAGAACCGACAGTACATCGCACAGACCTCGACGACGAGCAAGAGGACGCGATCCGGGTAGCGGTGCACGAGCCCCGGCACCGGCATGTGACTGTCCTCGCCGAGCGGGTCGATCATGTCGTTCGGGCTGAGCTTGTACTCCTCTTCCGTCGGGACCGCCTGCCGCCGGATCGGGCAACTCGCGTCCTCCGCGTCCATGAGCAGCGCCCAGTAGGGCGGGATGCCCATGATGAACCGGCCCGAGCGCCGCGTGACGGCGGCCTCCTCCGTCTTGGTCAGTTTGATGACCTGGCGGAGCTTCTCGGCCGTGTCAATGCGGTTGCTCATCTGCCAGCGGTACGTCCGCCACTGCTCAAGCGGCACGTCCTTCCAGAGCGGAACCCGCCGGTACGCGTCTTCTACGTTGATGGGCACCGTGTCCCTCCTGTCTCCCCGTCCACAGGAGCAGCGCCGCGCGCCGGGACGCACGCGGAACCCTCTGTCGGACGAGTCCCCCCCTCCACAC
>SBAZ01000043.1 GCA_005239935.1 Planctomycetales bacterium
CGTTTACCGGGCCGATCATCTTCGTGCCAGACACCGATGTGATCCCCCTGGAGCTGTCGGTGGAGCAGGCGGTCAAGCTGATTGTGTCAGGCGGTGTCGTCGCCTCGCCGTTGCAGGCGGCGGCCCGTTCACCATGAGGATCGCGTGATGGAATCAGTGTTTGCAGTCATGGCCGATGCCAGTTTCAGCCTGTGGGAGCGGATCGCGCTGGGTGGCGTGCTCGTGGTGTCGATCCTCGGCCTGTTCTACGCGGCCTTCCTGGCTGCGGAGGTGCTGGGCAAAGATCAGGGCACCGAGGCCATGCAGAAGATCAGCCGGGCGATCCGTGTCGGCGCCAACGCCTACCTGAACCGCCAGTTCCGTGCCGTCGCCCTCCTCATCCTCATCCTGACAGGGCTGCTCTACTTCACCGCTGGGGATCGGCACATTGCCATCGGGCGGGCGTGCGCCTTCCTCATGGGCTCCATCTTCTCGGCCACGGTCGGCTTCATCGGGATGAACATGGCGGTGCAGGGTAACGTCCGCGTGGCCGCCGCCTCGCGCACGAGTTTTGCCGAGGCGCTGAAGATCGCCTACCGCACCGGCACAATCACGGGCATGCTCACCGATGGGCTGGGGCTGCTCGGCGGCACGCTCATCTTCATGGTGTACGGCGAGCACGCCTATGAGGTCCTGCTGGGCTTCGGCTTCGGAGGGACGCTGCTCGCGCTCTTCATGCGCGTCGGCGGGGGCATCTTTACCAAGGCGGCCGATGTCGGCGCCGACCTGGTGGGCAAACTGGAGAAGAATATCCCGGAGGACGATCCCCGCAATGCCGCCACGATCGCGGACAACGTGGGGGACAACGTCGGCGACTGCGCCGGAATGGCCGCCGACATCTTCGAGTCCTACGAGGTCACCATCGTCTCCGCCATGATCCTGGGCTGGGCCTCCTTCGGCCACAAGGGTGTCATCTTCCCGCTCTTGGTGCGCGCGGTCGGCGTCATCAGCTCGATCATCGGCACGTACCTCGTGCGCACGTCCGAAGAAGCGCGCGCCGCCATGAAGGCCATCCACACGGGCTACACGGTGTCCGCCGTCGTCTCCATCGTCGGGTTCTGCGTGATTGGCTTCTACTACCTGCGCTTCCCGGAGGCCTCCCTGCCTGGTTGGATCAGCCTGGGTGTGCCCGGCCTGGACATGCGGCCGGTGTGGACCACGCTGGTGGGTATCGCCCTGGCGGTCGCGATCAACTACCTGACGGATCACTTCACCGCGCCGGAGAAGACGCCGGTCCAGTTCGTGGCCCGTGCGACGCAGACCGGCCACGCGACCACCATCATCAATGGGATTGCCGTGGGCCTTGAGAGCAGCGTCTGGGCCGTTCTGGTCATCGCGCTGGCCGTGTTCGGATCGTTCCTCATTTACCAGGGCACGAATCCGACGTACATCGCCTACGGCGTGGCGATGTGCGGTATTGGCATGCTCACGCTGACCGGCAACAATATCTCGATGGACGTGTTCGGCCCGGTCGCGGACAACGCCAACGGCATCGGCGAGATGGCCCACCTCGACAAGAAGGCGCGCCAAACGCTGGCCGACCTCGACGCGTGCGGCAACACGACCAAGGCGATCACGAAGGGCATTGCGATCGGCTCCGCGGTCATCGCCGCGGTGTCGCTCTTCAACGCCTTCATCACCGATGTGGCCAAGTTCACCGGGCAGACGTACGAGGAGATTGTGCCGCTGCTCTCGATTTCGGAACCGCTGGTTTTCATCGGATTCTTGATCGGCGGCGCCATTCCGCTCCTCTTCAGCTCGCTCACCATCCGGGCGGTGGGGCGGGCGGCGTTCCTCATCGTCCAGGAGGTGAGGAAGCAGTTTAAGGACAAGGCGATCTGGGAAGGCACCAAGACGCCCGACTACGCGCAAGTCGTGTCCATCTGTACCTCTGAGGCCCAGCGGGAGCTGATCGGCCCGGGCCTGCTGGCCGTGCTGGCGCCCCTGATCGTCGGGATTCTCCTCCACAAGGAAGCCTTGGGCGGGTTCCTGGCTGGCATCATCCTGGTCGGACAGCTCCTGGCGGTCTTCATGTCGAACGCCGGCGGGGCGTGGGACAACGCGAAGAAGTTCGTGGAGGACGGCCACTACGGGGGGAAAGGCTCCGACGCCCACAAGGCTTCGATCACCGGGGACACGGTGGGGGATCCGCTGAAGGACACCGCCGGGCCCGCACTCAACCCCCTGATCAAGGTGATGAACCTGGTCGCACTCCTCACCCTGCCGTTTGTCGTGGGCCACGAAACGTCGCCGAATCCGCTGATGTGGCTGATCGTGGCGGTCGGGCTGATCGTCCTTGGAGTCGTGATCTACCGCAGCAAGCAGGAGTCGCCCGAGGTCCTCAAGTGGCAGGCGGAGATCGACAAAGCTGCCGCGGCGACGCACTGACGCGGACCGCGGCCACCGCGGCCCGCGGCTGAGCCAGCGCTGATGGGCCCGCCACTGGCCGACGTGCTCAGCCGCATCAGCGGCTGGGTCTGGGGCCTGCCGCTGATCACCTTGCTCGTCGGGACCGGTGCCTACTACTCGATCATCCTCCGTGGCCTGCCGTTCCGCCGCCTGCCGGAGGCCCTCTACCTCGCCTTCATCCGCCGCAAGGACCCTGGGTCGCCGGGCGACATCTCCCACTTCCAGGCGCTCATGACCGCGCTGTGCGCAACGGTGGGGGTGGGGAACATCGCCGGTGTCGCGACCGCCATCGCGATCGGTGGGCCCGGCGCCATGTTGTGGATGTGGGTCACCGGCCTCGTCGGCATGGCCTCGAAGTACGCCGAGGCGATGCTGGCGGTCCACTTCCGCGTGCGCAACGCGCGGGGCGAAATGTCCGGCGGGCCGATGTATTACATCGAGCAGGGCATGAAGCGCCGCTGGCTGGCGGTCGTCTTCGCCGGGTGCGCGGCGGTGGCGGCCTTCGGCATCGGGAACATGGTGCAGGCGAATTCGGTGGCCGAGGGGCTGCAGGCCACGTTCGGCGTGGCGCCGCAGGTCTCCGGCCTCGTCATGACCGTGGCGACTGGGGCGGTGCTGCTCGGCGGCGTCCGCGCCATCGGACGGGCCGCCAGTGTCGTCGCGCCGGTCATGATCCTCTTGTACCTGATGGCCGGGTGCTGGGGACTGTGGCTGCTCCGGGACACATTGTGGCCGGCGTTGGGCGAGATCGTGCGCGGGGCGTGGGCTCCGCCGGCGGCCGTCGGGGGGTTCGCCGGGGCCACGCTGGCTCAGACCATGCGCATCGGGATTGCCCGGGGCATTTTCTCGAATGAGTCCGGCCTGGGTTCGAGCCCCATCGCCGCTGCCGCGGCCCAGACGAACGACCCGGTTCGGCAGGCCCTGGTGTCCATGACGCAGACCTTCCTCGACACGCTCGTTGTGTGCTCGGTCACGGGGTTCATGATCGTGGCCTCCGGCACGTGGCGCTCCGGGGCGACCGGGGCGGCACTCTCGACCAGCTCGTTCCAGTCGTGCTTCGGCACTGCGGGCGGGTGGATCGTGGCCGTGTCGCTCGCCCTCTTCGCGTACTCGACGATCCTGGGCTGGTGCTACTACGGAGAAAAGGCGGTGGAGTACCTGGCAGGCCTGCGCGCGGTCACCCCGTACCGGTGGGTCTACTGCGGGCTGGTCTTCGTCGGGGCGGTCAGCCACCTCGACGTCGTGTGGACACTCTCTGACATCATGAACGGGCTCATGGCACTGCCCAACCTGATCGCCTTGCTCGCGCTCTCACCGATTGTCGTTCAGGAAACTCGCCGCTACTGCGGCCCGGCGGCCCAGTTCTAAGGATCACAGGGCGGCTGGCCCTTCAGCGGCGGCGTCTGCCGCCCGCGGCTCATCCCACCCGCCGCCGAGCGCCTTGATGAGTAGGACCGTCGAGGCCATGCGGCGGCCCCGCAGCTGGGCCGCACCCCGCTCGGCCTCGAGCCGGGCGCGCTCGCTGTCCACGACGTCGAGGAAGCTGATCAAACCCTGTCGATAGCGGGCCATGGAGATGGCCGCGGCGTCGCGGGCCGCGGCCAGCACGCGCGACTGCGCGTCGGCCTGTTCGGCCAGGAGCCGCAGGTTAGCCAACGCGTCCTCTACCTCCTGGAACGCGACGAGCACGCGCTGCCGGTAGTCGGCCACCGCCTCGTCATACGCGGCCCGGGCCGACTGCACATTGGCCACGTTCCTGCCGCCGGCAAACAGCGGTACGGACACACTGGGACCGAGCGACCACACGCGGCTGTCCCATTCGAAGAGCGAGTCCACCTCGGCGCTCTCGAACCCCCCCGACCCGGTCAGGCGTACCACTGGAAAGGCAGCGGCCTGCGCTACTCCGATCCGGGCGTTCGCCGCCGCCATGGCGCGTTCGGCCTCGGCCACATCCGGCCGGCGTTCTAGCATGGCAGATGGCAGCCCCGGAGGGATGGCGGGCGGATCTTCCACGAGCGGTGAGGGAGCCAGGACGAATTCGGGAGCGGGCTTGCCGATCAGCACGGCCAGGGCATTCTCCAACTCGGCGCGCCGGCGGTTCACATCCACGGCGTCCGCCTCCGCACTGGCGAGCTCGGTCCGGACGCGGGCCACGTCCAGCTCGCCCACGATCCCGGCCTCGAACCGCTGTCGCACGAGCTCCAAAGCTTCCTGCCGCAGCTGAACGGTCTGGCGCAGTACGTCGGTTTCGGCGTCCAGCGCGCGCAGCAGAAAGTAGTTCCGCGCCACCTCTCCGGACAGCGTCAGCAGGGCGGTCTCGTAGGCCGCCGCGCTGGCCTGGGCGTCGGCCCGGGCCTCCTGAAACGCCCGTCGCACCTTGCCCCAGAGATCCACCTCATAGCTGAGGTCGAAGGGTACGTCGACCGTCTCGCTTTCGATGCTGCGCCCGGAACTCCCGATGCTGCTCAGCGAACGGCGGAACTTCGTGTACGAAGGGTTCGCTTCCACCGTCGGCGCCAGGGCGGCCCGGCTGATGCGCGCCGCGGCCCGGGCCTGTTCGACGCGGGCCAGCGCGGCTTCCAGGGTTTGGTTGGCGTGCACCGCTTGGACGGCCAGCACGTCCAGCCCCTTGTCCTCAAAGGCTTCCCACCACGCCCCCCGCGTGCGCGTATCCTGCGGCGCCGCTTCCTTCCACCGCGCCGGGGCAGAGGGAGTGCTGGACTTCCAGAGGGCCGGCGTGGCGACGGACGGACGACGGTAGGTCGGTCCGACAGCGCAGCCGGCCAGGACCGCGCCGGCTGTGAGCGCCATGAGCAGTCGATCACCAGGCATCATGAGCAGCCTCAGCGGCCGTCCGGTCCGCCGTGTCCCGCGGGCGAGGGCACCGCGGCCAGACGGTGCCGTGGCAGGAGCTGGCGGCCCACCTGGCTGAGCACCACATACATGACGGGGATGACGAAGAGCGTCAGGAACGTGCTCAGCCCCATGCCGCCCAAGGTCGCCACCCCCAGCGGGCGGCGGCTTTCGGCACCGGCGCCGAAGCCGAAGACGATCGGCAGGGTCCCGACGACGGTCGAGACCGCCGTCATCAGAATTGGGCGCAGGCGGATGCGCCCGGCGGCGAGCATGGCGTCCAGCGGCGGCTTGCCCTGCGCCACCTGCTGGTTGGCGAAGTCGACGAGCAGGATGCCGTTCTTCGTCACCAGTCCCAGCAGCAGGATCATGCCGATCTGGCTGTACAGGTTGATGCCCATGGCCGGAATCCGTGGGACGAGGCCCGACAAGATCCGGGCGATGGCCGGCGGATTCGGCGAGTAATGGGCCCAGCCGTACAGCGTGGTGCCCAGGAGGTTCACCTGCGCGAGCAGCCACAGCAGACCCAGGGCGCCGATCGCCGCCAGGGGCAGGGTGAGCATGACGGTGAAGGGATGGCCCAAGCTCTCGAACTGCGAGGCGAGCACCATGTAGATGACGAAGATCGCCAGAGTGAGGACGAAGACCGTCTCCCGGCCCGCGGTCTTGAGGTCCTTGGCCTCGCCGGCCCATTCATAGCGAAAGCCAGGCGGGAGCTCGCGAGCCAGCAAGTCCTCCACCCGCTCGATTGCCGTGCCGAGCGTCACGCCCGCCGGGGTGGCCTCGACCGTCGCGGAGCGCAAGCGGTTGTGGTGGTTGATCGAGCTGGGACCGCCCTCAATGTCATACGAGGCGAGACTGCTGATCTGGATGAGCTGCCCGGCGGCGCTGCGCACGTAGATGTTCTCCAGGTCGCTGGGCGTCAGCCGCGCCTCGCGCTCCAGCTGCACGATGACATCATATTCCTTGCCGGAGAGGTTGACGTGGCTCAGGTCCAACCCGCCGAAGAGGATCTGCAGGGTGCGTGAGGTCTCCTCGACCGAGACGCCGAGGGCCGCGGCGCGGTTGCGGTCGATGTTCAGCCGCAGCTGCGGCTTGTCGAGGCGGAACGCCGGCCGCACGTTCATCAGATACCCGCCGGCCTGCAGCTGTCCGCTCAGCGCGGTGGCGTACCGGTCCAGCTCTTTCAGGTCTTGGTGCTGGAGCACGAGCTGGAACGTCTGGCCGAAGCCGCGGCCGATGGCTTTGGGCACGATCGGGATGGCGATGGCCCCCTCGACTTCCCGAAAGTAGCGCGCCCCCAGCCCATTCGGGCCGGCGACCATGTCCTGGACCGAGCGGCTTCGCTCCTCCTTCAACCGGATGAAGGCCAGCCCCTCGTTGGTCCGGCCGATGCCGCCGCGCGCCAGCGCCACGGCGGTGAAAAAGCCGTCCACTTCCGGCGTGTCCTGGATGATGCCCTCCATCTTGCGCACCATCCGGTCGGTGTACTCGCTGGTCGAGCCTTCCGGGGCGATGACGATGTTGAAGAGCCGCCCCTTGTCTTCTTCCGGCAGGAATTCCTTCTCGAGCTGCGTGTACAGCAGGAGGCTGACGCCAAAGGAGCCCGCCGTCAGCGCCATGATGAGCCCCGGGTGCCGCAGCGACCAGCCCAACCCCCGCTCATAGCGCCGGGTCAGGCCATGCATCATCCGCTCGAAGAGCCCCGCGAGGCCCCGATGGGTCCGGCCCGGTGCGATCGGCCGCAGCATGCGCGAGGCCATCATCGGCGAGAGCGTCAGGGCGACCAGGGCGGAGATCGCCACGGAGCACGAGATGGCGACGGCCAGCTCGATGAACAGCCGTCCGGTCACGCTGGTTTGGAAGGCCATGGGCAGGAAGACCGCGATCAGCGCGGCCGTCGTGGAGATGATCGCGAAGGTGATCTCCTTCATCCCCGCGAGCGACGCCTCCCAAGGAGACATGCCCTCTTCGATGTGGCGGTAGATGTTCTCCACCACGACGATGGCGTCATCCACCACCTCGCCGATCGCCAGCACGAGGGCGAGCATGGTCACGATATTGATGGAGTAGCCCAGCAGGTACAAGCAGCCGAACGTCGCCACGATGGACACCGGAATAGCCACCGCCGGCACGAGTGTCGAGCGGACATCGCTGAGGAAGATGTAGATCGTGATGATGACCAGGAGGAAGGCCATCCACAGGTTCTCCCACACCTCGGTGATGGACTCCTCGATGAAGACCGACTCGTCGTACGGGATGTGGACGTTGACGCCCTGCGGCAAAAGCGGCATGAGCAGGCTTAATTCGCGCTTGATCCCCTTGGCCACCCTGATGGTGTTGGCCTTGGACTGCTTGACGATGCCCAGGCCCATCGCCGGTTGGGCCTTGTACCGGGCCACGGCGTGCTCGTCCTCGACGCCGATCGCGGCATGGCCGACGTCGCGCAGGCGCACGAAGGTGGTGCCATCCTGCTTGAGCACCAACTGGTCATACTCGTCAGGCGTCTTGAGCTCGCCGCGCGTCTCGATGGCCAGCTCGCGCTGCCGGCTCTCCAGGCGGCCGCTGGGCAGCTCCACGCTCTGCTGGCTCAGCGCGCGCTGCACGTCCGACACGGTCACCCCGCGGGCCGCCATCCGTTCGGAGTCGAGCCACAAGCGGATCGCGAAGCGCTTGGCCCCGCCGAGGATGATGGAGCTGACCCCGGGCACGGTTTGCAGACGGTCCTTCAGGACGTTCTCGGCGAGCGTGGTCAGCTCGAGGGTTGAGTGCCGGTCGCTGAAGAGGGCCACCCACATGACCGGCTGCGCATCAGCGTCCTGCTTAGCGACGGTGGGCTCGTCGATCTCATCCGGCAGGCGGCCGCGCACACGGGCGACGCGGTCGCGCACATCCTGCGCCGCAACATCGACATCGCGGGAGAGGTCGAACTCGACGGTGATGTTGCTGACCTGGTCGCGGCTTTCGCTCGTGAGGGTTTTGATGCCCTCAATGCTGGTCAGCGCCTCTTCGAGCGGCTCGGTGACCTGGGTTTCCATGACTGCCGCACCCGCCCCGGCGTAGACGGTGCTGACATTGACGATGGGCGGATCCACGTCGGGCAGTTCGCGCACCGGCAGGCGGGTGAGACCGATCACGCCGAAGAGGATCAGCCCGAGGTTCATCATGCTGGCCAGGACCGGCCGGCGGACGCACAGTTCAGAGAGCAGCATGCCGGATCCCCCTCACGGGGCCTCGGGCCGCACGGACACCGTCGCGCCAGGGAACACCTTCTGGACGCCTTCGACGATGACCATTTCGCCGGCCTGCAAGCCGGATGTGATTTCGACCATCCCGGCCAGCCGCACACCAGCCGTCACGACCCGCGGCTCGACCACGCCACCCTCCTTCACGACAAAGAGGGACGTGGTCTGCCCTTGCAGCAGGATGGCGGATTCCGGGATGACCAGCGCGCGCGCTCGCACCTGGGTGACCAGCCTGAGGCTGGCAAACATGCCGGGCCGAAGCCGGCCGTCGGCATTCGGGACCAGCGCCTTCACGAGCACGGTGCGCGTGTCGGCGCGCACCTGCGGATCGACAAAGTAGACCTCGCCCTGGAACTGCGCGTCCGGGTACGCGGCCACGGTGAGCTGGATGGCCTGGCCAGCCTGCAGCTGCGCGAAGTGGTGCTCCGGCACGTCGAAGGCCGCCTTCATGGGGTCGGCGTCAATCACCGTCGTCAGCGGCGCGCCGATCGCGACGTACTGCCCCAGGCTGACCAGCCGCTCGCCGGCGACCCCATCGAACGGCGCGGTGATGGTGGCGTCCTCCAA
This sequence comes from Planctomycetales bacterium, assembly GCA_005239935.1. Taxonomy (GTDB): domain Bacteria; phylum Omnitrophota; class Gorgyraeia; order Aquiviventales; family Aquiviventaceae; genus SBAZ01. The sequence goes on from SBAZ01000043.1 coordinate 9,114, forward strand.
CTGCGCCTTAACCAGCTCCAGCGCGGCCTGTTTCGCGGCCAGGGACGCGCTCGCCTGGTCGACTTCCTGCTGGGAGACGGCTCGCGATTCGGCCAGTGCCGCGTAGCGCGCGTGCGTGCTGGCCGCCAGCTGCAGGTCGGCTTCGGCCTGGGCGAGGCTCGCGTCGAGCTCAGTGCGGTCGATGCGGATGAGCACCTGCCCCTGCGTCACCCGCTGGCCCTCCTCGAAGGCGATCTCCTCGATCCGCCCGGCGAGTTCGCTTTTGATGTCCACGCGCTCATTGGCCTCCAGCGTGCCGACGAGCGCAATCGTCTCCTCGAGCGGCTGCTGCTTGGCGGCGAAGCCGACCACCGGCACCACCATGCCGCCGGGGCCATTGCCCTTGGGCTTGCCGCAGCCGGTCGCGAGTGCGCCGCTGCCGAGGAGGGCGGCAAGCGCTAGGGCGGCGTGCCGGGGGCGCATGGGGGCGCTCATCCGCCACCCTCCAAGTGCCGGCGCAGCTTGCTGATCACGCCATGGAACGCCGCCAGCTCAACCGGCGCGAGTGAGATCAGCACTTCCTCCCAGCGGTGCCTGACGACCTGCTCGAAGTCATGAAAGAACGCCTGCGCCTTCGGGGTCAGTTCGACGAGCACCTGGCGCCGGTCCTCCGGGTGCGGCTCGCGCCGCACGTACCCGGCTCGGACGAGGCGGCCCACGATGCCCGTGGCCGTGGGCAGGGCGACGTGGAGGCTGCGGGCCAGCCTGCCCATGGAGCAGCGCGTGAAGGCGCGCAGGGCCGCGAGGACCAGAAACTGCGTCTGGGTGACCCCTCGCTTGACGAAGAAGTCGAGCTGGACGCCGCGCAAAATCTGCGGCATGAGCCGGGCCACGGCGAGACTGACCTCTTTGCGAGTGAGGCTGACGGCCTGTTTATTCATGGCAACAAAATATTAGCCTATACGAAGTATATATGTCAAGGCGCATGCCTCATCAGTTGAGGCGGCTGCAAGGGTCGCGTACAATAGCACGGATGGCCAGCTCCCAGCGCAGACTCCTCCAAGCCGTGGACGCCGCCGTGCGCGCCTGCCGCCCGGTGGCGCTGCGCTACTTCCGCGCGCCGGGGCTGCGGGTCGAGCGCAAGGCCGACCGCTCGCCGGTCACGCCAGCGGACCGCGCGGTCGAAGCCCGGCTGCGGCGGGCCCTCCAACGCATCGCCCCCGGGGAGTCGATCCTCGGGGAAGAGTTCGGCCGGTCCGGCCGGCGCGGGGACTCCTATTGGACGATTGATCCGATTGACGGGACGCGCGCCTTCTCACGGGGGTTGCCCTCGTGGGGCATCATGCTCGGGCGGGTCGAACGAGGCCGCGCCACGCTGGGCCTGGTGGATTTCCCGGCGGTGGACACCACGATCGGCGTCGCGCCAGGCGTGCGCGCGTTCGACCGCGTTGGCCGCCGGACGCATCCCTTGCCGCGCGCCCGTGCCGTCGCGTCGCTTGGCGATGCCGTCATCTTCCACGGCGGATTGCGCTGGTGGAGACCCACCCCCTTCGCGCGCGGCTTTGCCCGCGTCGCGCAGGCCTCGTATCTGGAGCGGGCCTACGGGGACTGCTATGGCTACCTGTGGGCCCTGCGGGGCGCGGCCGATGCGGTGCTAGACTACGGCGTCAAACCCTGGGACCTCGTCCCGCTCGCGGCGCTCGCTGCGGCCACCGGCCGCGTCCTCACGGATTTCTCCGGACGGCCGAGCTTCAACGGCCCTGAAACCATCATGGGGCATCCCACGCTCGTCCGGCGCATCGCCAGGATGCTGCGCGGCGGACGCCGGGCGCGCCCCTGAGCGACCCCATCACGTTCCCGCCGGACTTCCTCTGGGGTTGCGCCACCTCCGCCCACCAAGTCGAGGGGAACAACCGCCACAGCGACTGGTGGGCCTGGGAGCAGGCCGGCCGGGTCAAGGAAGCATCCGGCCAGGCCTGCGACCACTACCGGCGCTTCGCGGCCGACTTCGACCTCGCCGGCTCGCTGGGGCACACCGCCCACCGCTGCTCAATCGAATGGAGCCGCCTCGAGCCGGCCGAGGGCCGGTTCGACGACGAGCCGCTCGCCCACTACGTTGAGGTCATCCGGGCGCTGCGGCAGCGCCGGCTCGAGCCCATCATCACGCTGCATCACTTCACCTCGCCGCAGTGGCTCGCCGAAGGGGGCGGCTGGACCCAACGCAAGGTCGTGGAGCGTTTCGCCCGCTATGCGGAGCGGGTCGCCACGGCGCTCGTCCGCGACGTGCGCTACTGGGTGACCATCAACGAGCCGATGGTCTTCACCAACATGCACTATGTCCAGGGGCTCGGGCCGCCTGGTGGGCGGGACTTTCGGGCGGCACTCAAGGTCATCGAGCATCTGGTGCGTGCACACGCACTGGCGTACCGCGTGCTGCACGACGCCGCGGAGGCCGCCGGGGCGACCGTGCAGGTGAGCGTGGCCGACAGCCTGCCGGTCTTCCGCCCCTGCCGACCATGGTTCCCGCCGGACCGGTGGGCCGCCGGCATGACCGACCAGATCTTCAATGCCGCGTTCCTCGAGGCGCTGACGACCGGGCGCTGGACGGTGCCGGGCGTCGCGACCTGGAACATCCCGGAGGCGGCGCAGACGCTGGACTATCTCGGCGTCAATTACTACGGCCGGCAGTTCATCCGGTGGCGCCCGCGGCATGGGCAATGGCTGGGCGGCACGTGCGACCTGGGGCACCACCCGCGCGAGGTGCCGGAGCGCACGTCGTTCGGCTGGGACGTGGGGCCGGCTCACTTCCGCGAGGCCCTCCTGCGGGGCGCGCGGCTGGGGCTGCCCATCCTCGTGACTGAGAACGGCGCATGGATGCAGGACGATGCGCGCCGATGGGATTTCATCGCGCGGCACCTGACTGCGCTGGCAGACGCCATGCGCGCCGGCGCGCGGGTCCTCGGCTACTGCTATTGGTCCCTCCTGGACAATTTCGAATGGGCCGACGGCTACGCGCCGCGCTTCGGGCTCGTCGAGGTGGACTACGCGACCCTGGAGCGTCGGCCCCGGCCGAGCGCCCTCCGCTATGCCGAGGTGTGCCGAACCGGGCGGTTGCCGACTGAGGCGCGAGCTGCCACGCGGTAGCGGCAGGCCGGGGAGAGGACTACAATAGCCACATGCACCCGTCGGTCCACAAGGAGGTCGCGATGCGCGCCGCGTGGTGGATCCTCATCGTCGGAGTGAGTCTGGCCGGCCTGCCGCGCGCCGAGGGCGCCGACCCTGAGCTCAACACCCTGCCGGATGATCTGGTCAATGCCGCTACAGTCTGGACCGAGCCGCTCGAGTCCGTGGCCAGTGGAATCCGACGCTTCGATCCCATCCGGGGCGTCTGGTTCGGTCTCCTCGAGGGCAGCGTGAACTCGCTCAACCGCGCCGCGACGCTGCTGCTGCGCCGCGAGCCCTCCGATGAGCCGTACCGAGACGCCGGCAAGGTCTTCCGCTATCGCTTCTGAATCCCCGGGCCCTGCGGGCCGGTGGCCGGGCCGCGTCGCAGCGGCCGCCTGCCTGTGGATGCTCCTGAGCGCTGCCGCAGCGGCCCAGGAGTCCGCCCCCGCGCCGCTCGGCTGGCTCGTCGACGCCATCGAGTCGCGCGGCCTCTGGCTGGGTCTGCTCGCCGTCTTTGCCGGCGGGCTGGCGCTGAATCTCACCCCGTGCGTCTATCCGATGATCCCGGTGACCCTCGCGTTCTTCTCCAGCGAAGCCGCCGGGTCGCCGGCCCGCGCCCGCGTGCTCGCACTCCTCTACGTCGCCGGCCTTTCCACAAGCTATGCCGCGCTCGGCACCGTGACGGCGCTCGCCGGCTCGCTGCTCGGCGCCTGGCTGCAGCACCCGCTCGTCCTCCTCCTCATCGCCGCGATGATCGTGGCCCTCGCCCTCAGCGCCTTCGGCGTCTATGACCTGCAGCTGCCCCCGGCGCTGACCCGTCGGCTGGGACGAGCCCCGGCCGGCATGCTGGGGGCGGTCGTGATGGGGGCGATGGTGGGCCTGGTGGCCGCCCCGTGCGTCGGGCCCTTCGTGGCCGGCCTGGTGCTCTACGTGGCGCAGGTTGGCCAGGTGCTGACCGGATTTCTGATCTTCTTCGTGCTTGGGCTGGGGATGGGAGCCCCCTACGTGCTGCTCGCGGTGACAGCGGCGCGGGCCCGCCGCCTGCCGAAGGCCGGCCCGTGGCTGGTGTGGAGCAAGAAGGTCCTGGGCCTGGTCCTGTTGGGGCTGGCGCTCTACTTCATCAGGCCGCTCCTGTCGGACGCGCTGTTGCGTGCCGCCGTGGTGGCGCTCCTGGCAGGCGGCGGCCTCTACATCGGCTGGCTCGAGCGGACCCGGCAGCGGGGCGCCTTCATTCCGCTCCGGCGCCTCCTGGGCGCGGGGCTCATCCTCGCGGCCGCGCTCGCGCTCAGGCCCGTTACCTCAATGGCGCCGGGGGTGGCGTGGGAGCCGTACACGCAGACTGCCCTGGACCGAGCGCTGCGGGCCGGGAAGCCGGCTGTCATCGACGTCTACGCGGACTGGTGCCTGCCATGCGTGGAGCTGGACCACGTGACATTCCGCCATCCGGATGTCGTGACGGCCATGAGGCCGGTGGCCGCGCTGCGGCTGGACGCGACGAGCGAGATCAGCGAGGAGGCGCAAGCCCTCTTGGACCGCCACCGGGTCATCGGCGTGCCGACCGTCCTCCTCTTCAACCGCCAGGGGCGGGAACGCACGGACCTGCGGCTGACGGGTTTTGAACCGGCGAACGCGTTCCTGCAGCGGCTCAGGCGGCTCGACGAGCCCGCCCCCTAGGCCTCCGCATGCAGTACGGGCACGAAGGTCGCGCGTCGAGTGGACAGCGTGAGCTCCTTGTCGCGCTGCTGGCCACGGGCGTGGTGATGGTCGCCGAAGGCCTGGTCGGGTGGCTCGGCGGCAGTCTCTCGCTCATGGCGGATGCGGGCCACATGCTGGCCGATGCCTCTGGGCTGGCGCTGAGCCTCTTCGCGGCCTGGATGGCGTCCCGGCCCGCCACGCCGCAGAAAAGCTACGGCTACTACCGCACCGAGATTCTCGCCGCGCTCGCCAACGGCATCCTGTTGTTCGGCGTGGTCGTGCTGATCGTGTCGCAGGCCGCGCTGCGGTTGCGCATGCCGACCGCCATGGACACCGGGCTCGTGATGGGCATGGCCGCCGCGGGCCTGGTGGTCAACTTGGTCATCGGCCGTGTGCTGAGCCGGCGCCGATCGCACAGCCTCAACTTGCAAGCCGCGTGGCTCAACGTCATGAGCGACGCCCTGGGCTCCATCGGCGTGCTCGGGGCCGGCGCCGCGGCGCGGTGGCTGGACTGGCGGTGGGCGGACCCGGCCGCCGCCATGCTCATCGCCGGGCTCATCGCCCGCGCGGCCTGGCAACTGGTGGCGCAGTGCGTGAACGTCCTGCTGGAGGGGACCCCGGGGCACCTCCGGACGGTGGACGTGGTGGAAGCCCTGCGCGCGGTGCCAGGCGTCGTGGACGTGCACGACGTGCATCTCTGGAGCATCACCACCGGCATGGACGCGATGAGCGGCCATGTCCTGGTGGAGAACCCCGCGCGAAGCGGCGAGCTGCTGGGCGCCCTGCAAGACGTCCTCGCACGGCGCTTCGGGCTCTCGCACACGACGCTGCAGCTGGAACCCGCGGACCTGCGCCATCCGGAGCCCGGCGTGGCGCGCGGTTGAAGCCCCGGACGGATTTTGCTAGACTGCGAGGCAGGACAAGCGCACGCACTCACACCCACCGGATGCCGCGTTCGCCAGACAGCCACACACATCGCCCGGCCCGCGCCGGAACCAGGAGGACTGCCGGATGAAGGAATGGAGTCTGCTCATGATGCTCATGCTCACCGCCGGGCTGAGCGGGTGCGGGACGACCAAGACGGCACAGGAACTCAAGCAGTTACAGTCCCAGATAGGCCTCTTGGATCAGCGCGTGAGCCAGCTCGAACGGGTGGGCAATCCCTGGGCCGCGTCACCTGGGTCTGCCCCGGCGGTGACCAGCGTGCCCGCGCCTGAGCCGCCGGCCAGGCAGGCCGCGGCGGCCGCCAGCACGAGCGGGGGCGCCAAACCCGGCACCCGCGAAATTCAGCAGGCGCTCAAGAACGCCGGCTTCTATCAGGGCGCGGTCGATGGCAAGATGGGCCCGCTCACCAAGGACGCCGTCCGCGAGTTCCAGCGGGTTCACGGGCTCAAAGATGACGGCGTGGTCGGCCGGCAGACCTGGGGCAAATTGAACGCCTACGCGGATCTCTCCGGTGGCGGGGAAGCCGTCGCCGGGGAGACCCTCAAGTAGTCGCCGACGCCCCGAGCCGCCGTCGTGTGCCGAGGGGGGATGTGCCCCCCGCGAATCCGGCGCCGCCTCGCCGGCCGCGCGCTGTGCGCGCTGCTGAGCGGCGGCGCCGCATTGTCTCCAGGGGGCTGCCAGCGGCGTCCAGCACCCCCGGCACCGCCTCCAGCCCTGCCGAGCGCCGCAGCCGAGCGGATCGTGTTCTGGCAGGAGCCGTTCGCCGAACTCCAGGCGACGCGGTGGCGTCACGAGCGCGTGGGCGGCACCGGCATGACGCAGTACGCGTCGGCGGACCTGGACGGCCGTCCCTGTCTCGCGGCGCGCAGCGAGGCCGGTGCCTCGATCCTCCTCACCGCTGTGCGCTATCCGGCGCAGACCTATCCCTGGCTGTCCTGGTCCTGGCGGGTGGACGATCCGGTCGAGGCCGAGGCCCTGGAACAGAAGGAAGGGTCGGATGCTGCGGCACGCCTCTACGTCTACTTCGAGACGGCCGGCTTGCCCTGGCAGAAGCACAGTCTGGACTACGTGTGGTCGCTGCACCTGCCGACCCTGACGCGGATGGAGAGTGCCTTTTCGGCGAAATCGAAAATCCTCGTCGTCGAATCCGGACGGGCCGCGCTGGGCCGGTGGGGCGTCGTCGCCCGCAACGTCCTCGAAGACTACCGCGCGGCCTTCGGTGAGGAGCCGCCTGACGTGATTGCCATTGCGCTGATGACCGACACGGACAACACCGGCGAGACCGCCCTGACGTACTTCGACGACCTCGAGGTCGCCACCATGCCCCCGGCCGAGGCCCCGTAACATGCCGGCGACCCAAACGCTCCTCCTCGGCTCGCTGCAGGCTGCGGTGGACCGTGCGCTGGGGCGGGTGCGGACCGGGCGCGTGCTGCGCCGCCTCTGGGACAAGGATCCCTCGCTCTGGCCGGGCGGCGCGGCCTCACACGCGCATATCCGCGAGCGGCTGGGGTGGCTCACGATCTCCGGTCACATGATCAAGCAGGCGGCCGTGCTGCACCGCCTGGCCAGGGAGGTGCGCGATGCCGGCTTCACGCACGCGCTGCTGTTGGGCATGGGCGGCAGCAGCCTCTTCGCCGAGGTGTGCCGCGAGACGTTCGGGGTGACCCACGGGCATGTGGACGTGCTCGTGCTCGACTCGACCGACCCGACCGCCGTGCGCCGCGCCGAGGCGCGCGCACCGCTCAAGACCCAGGCGATCATTGTCTCCAGCAAGTCCGGCTCCACGAGCGAGGTGCACGCCCTCTCCACGTACTTCTACCACGCCATTCAGAAGGCCGGCGGCCAGGCCGGGACGCACGGCATCGCCATCACGGATGCCGGCACGCCGCTCGCGGCCCAGGCGCGGGCGTGGAACTTCCGGCATCTCTTCACGCATGGGCCGGACTCCGGCATGGACGTGGGCGGACGGTTCTCCGCACTCACCTATTTCGGACTGGTGCCGGCCGCGCTGCTGGGGCTCGACACGAAGCGGCTGTTGCAGCGCGCGATCCGCATGTTCGACCGGTGTGGGCCCGAGGTCGCGCCCGCGCTCGCCCCTGGCGCCCAGCTGGGCGCGGTCCTGGCGGCGTCGGCCGAGGCTGGACGAGACAAGATGACGCTGCTGTGCTCCTCCGTGACCGGGAGCCTCGGGACGTGGGTGGAACAGCTCGTGGCGGAGAGTTTGGGGAAGTCTGGCAAGGGCATCGTGCCGATTTTCGGCGAGCCGGCGCGGGAGCCTGCAGGGTATGGGAACGATCGGTTGTTCGTCGAGCTGCAGGTGAACCGGGCGGTGGACCGAGACCTCGAGCGACGCGTGAAGGCGCTCGCGGCCGCCGGGCATCCGGTCGTGCGCATCCGCTGGCAGGACCGGTACGACCTGGGCGGGGAGATCGCCAAGTGGGCGGTCGCCGGCGCGGTCGCCGGGCATCTCATGAAGGTGGATCCCTTCGATGAACCGAATGTGCAGGAGAGCAAGGACCGCACGAAGGCGCTCTTACGCCAGTACGTGAAGGACGGGCAGTTCCCGCAAGAACTTCCGCTCAGCGCGGAGGGGCCGGTGACGCTCTATGGCGCGAAAGCGCGGGGGGCGCTCGGCACGGTGCGGCAGACGCTCGAGGCCTTCTTGGCGCTGGCCGCGCCGCAGGAGTACGTGGCGTTGCTCTCGTTCCTCCCGCGCCTGCCCGACGCGGATGAGGCGCTGCGCGTGTTGCGCGGGCGACTCAGCGAGCGGCTGCAGCGCGCGACCCTCCTGGGGTTCGGGCCACGCTACCTGCACTCCACGGGACAGCTGTTCAAGGGCGGTCCGGATGGGGGGATCTTCCTGCTCTTGACCGCAGAGGAGACCAAGGACCTACCGATTCCCGGCGAGCCGTACTCCTTCGGCGTGCTGAAGCAGGCACAGGCCCTCGGGGACTATCAGGCCATGCAACAGAAGGGGCGCCGGGTGCTGCGGGTGCGTTTGGGCAAAGACGTCCTCACGGGGCTGCGTCACCTCTCGACGGCCCTGCTCGGCGACCGCGAGCCGGTCCCCACACGCCGCTAGCCATGCGGATTGTTTCGCTCTTGCCCAGCGCTACGGAAGCGCTCTTCGCGCTGGGGCTGGGCGACGCGGTCGTCGGCGTGTCCCACGAATGCGACTTCCCTCCGGCCGCGCGCACCAAGCCCCGCGTCGTTCGGACCGCGATTGACCAGGACACCTCCTCGAGCCGGCACATCCACGAGACGGTACAGACCGCCGTGGCCGAGCGGCGTGCGCTGTATACGATCGATGAGGACGCGCTACGAGCCGCCGCGCCGGACCTGATCGTGACGCAGGCACTCTGCGACGTCTGCGCCGTGGACACGCCGCTGGTGACGCAGGCCCTCAGCGGTCTGGCCCGGCGGCCGGCGATCCTCAGTCTGCATCCTCATTCGCTCTCCGCAGTCTTCGAGGACCTTCGGCGCCTCGGCCAGGCAACGGGACGCGGGCCGCAGGCGGAGGCATTCGTGGTGCGTCTGGCCGCCCGGCTCGAGCAGGTGCGCCGCGCCGTGGCGGGTGCGCCCCGCCCGCGTGTCTTCTGCCTCGAGTGGCTCGACC
>SBAZ01000023.1 GCA_005239935.1 Planctomycetales bacterium
CCACCACGCGCTCCGGCACCACCTGGAGCTGCTCCAACAGTTGAGACACCGTCAGCCGGTCCGGCAGCCTGCGTGGCGCACGATACGCCGCAGGACGTGGACACCCTCTCGCAGCGCTCCGGGCTGGCCTGGGCCGACTTCGTGTCGGCGCTGCTGGAGTTAGAGGTCAAGGGCCTCGTGCGGCAGCTGCCCGGGCAGCGCTACGTGCGCGCCGGAGGCACCTGAGATGGATCTGAAGGTCAACGGCGAGCCACGCAGGCTGCCGGACCGGCTGACGGTGTCTCAACTGTTGGAGCAGCTCCAGGTGGTGCCGGAGCGCGTGGTGGTGGAGCTCAACTTGCGGATCCTCAAGCGGGCGGAGCACCCGGTGACGGCGCTCAAGGACGGGGACGAAGTGGAAATCGTGCGGCTCATCGGGGGCGGCGCATGACGAAGCGCAAGCACCTCGTCATCGTCGAATCGCCGACGAAGGCCAGGACGATCACCAAAATCCTCGGCGAAGGGTTCGATGTGACCTCCTCGATGGGCCACCTGCGGGACTTGCCGGCCAGCCGCCTGGGCGTGGACGTCGAGCACGACTTTGCACCCCACTACATCACCATCCAGAAGCGGCGCAAGGTGGCGAAGGAACTGCAGGAGCAGGCCCGCGGCCGCGAGGCGGTCTACCTCGCGCCGGACCCGGACCGGGAAGGGGAGGCGATTTCCTGGCACCTGGCGAAGCTGCTCGAGGAGGACGCGGAGAAACAGGCGCAGAAGGCGGCCAAGGCCAAGCAGGCGGCCGACGCGCCGGCCTCCGCGAAGCGAGGCGGGCCCTCGGTGAACGGCCGCAAGATTTTCCGCATCACCTTCCACGAGATCACCCCAGAGGCCATCAAGGCCGCGCTCAAGCATCCGGCCCAGATTGACGCGAAGAAAGTGGACGCACAGCAGGCCCGCCGCATCCTGGACCGTCTCGTCGGTTACTCGCTCTCACCGCTCCTCTGGAAGAAGATCGGCCGGGGCCTCTCGGCCGGCCGCGTGCAGTCGGTTGCCCTGCGCCTCATCGTGGACCGCGAGAAAGCAATCGAAGCCTTCGTCCCGCAGGAGTACTGGACGATCGAGGCCCAGCTCAGGCGCGCGAAGGGGGACGGGGTCTTCACCGCGCGACTGGAGAAGGTCAAGGGCAAGAAGGCCGAGATCGGCACGAAAGCTGAGGCGGACCGGCTGGCCGGAGACCTCAAGCGCCAGACCTTCAGCGTGGCCTCGGTTGAGGAAAAAGAGCAGAAGCGCTATCCGAAGCCGCCGTTCACCACCAGCACGCTGCAGCAGGAGGCGTTCAACAAACTCGGCTATTCGTCCGCGCGCACCATGCGCATTGCCCAGCAGCTGTACGAAGGCATCGAGCTGGGCGGCGAAGGGCCGGTCGGCCTGATTACCTACATGCGCACGGACTCGGTGCGCATCAGCCAGGAGGCGCTCGGCCACCTGCGCGCCTTCATCCCGAAGCAATTCGGCAAACCGTTCCTGCCGGCCCAGCCACGTGCGTACAAGTCTCGGAAGACGGCGCAAGAGGCGCACGAGGCGATCCGACCGACCGCCATCGAGCGGCTCCCGGAGAAGATCCGCGCGTCGCTGACGGACGAGCAGTTCGCGCTCTACCAATTGATCTGGCAGCGCGCCGTGGCAAGCCAGATGGCGGACGCGGTCGACAAGGCCACGACCGTCCAGATCGCCGCAGGCCCCTATGGACTCAAGGCCACCGGACGCGTGAACGTGTTCCCTGGCTGGACCAAGGCCTATGAGGCGGCCGAGGATGCCGAGCGCGACGAGGATGCCCTGCCGGAAGGCGTCCTGCCCGTGCTCAAGGCCGGCGACGCCCTGACGCTGCAGGCGCTGGCACCCTCGCAGCACTTCACGAAGCCCCCGCGGCGCTTCACCGACGCCTCGCTGGTCAGGGCGCTCGAGGAGGATGGCATCGGCCGCCCAAGCACGTACGCGCCCACGATCCAGACGATTGTCTCCCGTGACTACGTGCGGCGGGAAGGCGGGAGCCTGGTGCCGACGACCCTCGGCCGGACCGTGACGGACCTGCTCATTGAACATTTCCCGGAGGTCATGGACCTGAAGTTCACGGCCGACATGGAGGAAGAGCTCGACCGGATCGAAGAGGGCGACCTAGCCTGGGTGGCCGTGGTCCGGCACTTCTACACGCCGTTCTCGGCGCGTGTGGCGACCGCGCAAGAGAAGATGAAGGCGGTCAAGCGGGAAGTCATCCCCACGGACCACGTCTGCGAGCGGTGCGGGAAGCCGATGGTCATCAAATGGGGGCGGTTCGGCCAGTTCATGAGCTGCTCCGCGTACCCGGAGTGCAAGAACGCGAAATCCATTCCGACAGGAGTCAAGTGCCCGGCCGACGGCGGCGACATGGTCGAACGGCGCGCACGCGGACGGATTTTCTATGGCTGCTCCAATTACCCGGCGTGCCGGCAGACCATGCGCCGGCTGCCGAAGCCCGGCGCGCCGGCCGCCGCCGACCAGAACGGCGACGACAGCGACGGCGAGGACACGGTCTAAACAGGGCGCCCTGCCATTCGCGCGGATCCAGCGGTTGCACGGTTCCTCCAGTACCTGCGCGTCGAGCGCAACGCCTCGGACCACACCCTCGTGAATTACCGGCTCGACCTCCGGGAGTTCTTCCGCGTGGTGAAGGGGACGCGCGCGGCCGACGTGACCCCGCTCGAAGTCCGGCAGTTCATCGTCCATCTCAGCACGCGGCAAGCCGCCCGCCGGACAATCGCCCGGAAACTGTCGTGCCTGCGCAGTTTCTACCGGTTTCTGTGCCGTGAGGGGCAGGTGCAGCGTAATCCGGCCGCGGCGATCCCCACGCCGAGGCTGGAGAAGCGCCTGCCGACGTTCCTGGATGAGCGCCAGGTGGCACAGCTGCTCGAAGTGCCGCCGACCGACCGGTGGCTCGGCTGGCGCGACCGGGCGATGCTTGAGACGCTGTACTCGACGGGGATCCGAGTCAGCGAGTTGGTCGGACTGAACCGGGATGACCTTGACGAAATCTCCGGCACGCTCATCGTGCGGGGCAAGGGCAAGAAGGAACGGCTGTGTCCGATCGGCGAGACCGCGCTGCGGGCGGTGCGCGCCTACTTGGCGAAGCGGCCTCAGGCCGCGAAGAGCGGCCAGGTGCTCTTCGTGAGTCAGAAAGGGACACGCATCACGGTGCGGCAGGTGGACCGGCTGCTCCAGCGGTACATCCGGGTCGGAGGCCTGCCAGGGACGACCAGCCCGCACAGCCTGCGCCACAGTTACGCGACGCATCTGCTCGAGCGGGGCGCCGATCTGCGCAGCGTCCAGGAGCTCTTGGGACACGCGAGCCTCTCGACCACGCAGATTTACACGCACGTCACGCCGCAACGGTTGAAAAAGGTGTACGACCAAGCGCATCCGAGGGCATAATGGGTGCATCGGAGACGCGCATGGGTGACCGTCGGAAATTTGTGCGGCTGCACTCGCGGATCAGGGCGGCGTATCAGTCGCTGGGCAAAGAGGACCCGCTTGAGACGCTCACGAAAAACGTCAGCGGCGGTGGATTGAGCGTCTTCACGAAGGTGCGGCAGGCCCCGGGGACTATCCTCGGCCTGGAGCTCCACTTTCCGGGACGGATCGCCCCCGTGCGGTTCACGGCGCAGGTGGTCTGGAGCGGGGAGGTGATTGCCGACGCGCCGGTAGACCCCGACCGCGCCTATGAAACCGGTGTCCGCTTCCTCGACATCGAGCCGGAAGACCGCGAGTTCCTCCTTAAGTTCGCCGAAGCTAACCCGTTCACGTAAACGAAGGGGACGTTTCTCGGAGGGACACTTCTCCGGTCAGTCCCGGAGCGTGTAGCCGGAACAGTGTCCCGGAGAGAAATGTCCCCGCGCATCTACCCACTCATGTGGTTCCTGTACGAATTCCTTCTTGTTGTCGGCTACCTGCTCTACATCCCCGGCGCCGTGTGGCGGCGGCGGCTGCCGCATGCCGGCTGGACCATGCGGCTGGGCCGGTACTCACCCTCGATTCAGGGGCGACTGGCGGGCCGCACGGGCCTCTGGGTGCACGCGGTGAGTGTCGGCGAAGCCCTGGCGGCGCGGCCGATCGTACGCGCCTTGGCGGCGCGCTACCCGCGCGATGTGATCGTCTTCTCGAGCATCACGCCCGGTGGGTTCACCGTCGCGAGCCAACAAGCCTCGGCGCAGGTCATCCCGATCTACTGGCCGCTGGACCTGCGACCCTGTCTGCGCCGGGCCTTCGACGCGCTGCGGCCGCGCGCGCTCCTGCTCGTGGAGGCGGAGTTCTGGCCCCTCGCCTTGTATGAGGCCGAGAAACGCGGCGTGCCGGTGGCGGTCGTCAATGGACGGACCTCGGCGCGGGCCTTCGCGCGCCACCGCCGGGTGCAGGGCTGGTTCGCGCCGACGTTGCGGCGCGTGAACCGCTTCCTCATGCAGAGCGAGGTCGACGCCGAGCGTCTGCGCGCGCTGGGCGTCCCGGCGGACCGGGTGCGGGTCGTGGGCAATCTGAAGTGGGACGCCAGCGCTGCGGCACGTCCGGATGAAGAGGCGGTGCGCACGCTGGCGCAGCGGCTGCGCGTCAACGGCCGTGAGCCGGTGCTGGTCGGCGGCAGCACGCACCGCGGCGAAGAGGCGCTGCTGTTGGACACCCTCCAGCAGGTGCGCGCGAAGCGCCCGGGTGCGCGACTCATCCTGGCGCCGCGGCACCTCGAGCGCGTCGGCGAAGTCCAGGACCTGGTGCGCCGCGCCGGGCTGGTGGGCTGGCGATGCTCGGAGGCGCTGCCGCAGGGCGGCTGGGATGTGGGCGTCGTGGACACCTTCGGCCAGCTGCCGCTGTACTACGGCCTGGCGGATATCGCGGTTATCGGTGGCAGCCTCATCCCGCATGGCGGGCAGAACCCGCTGGAGGCGGCGGTGCTGGAAAAACCCATCGTGTTCGGGCCGTTTATGCACAACTTCCCGGAGATCAGCTGCGCGCTCACCGACGAGGAGGCAGCCCGCCAACTCCGCACCCCCGCTGAGCTGCCGGCGGCCGTCCAGGCG
>SBAZ01000133.1 GCA_005239935.1 Planctomycetales bacterium
ACCCCACCCCGTGAGCCGGCAGGCGCAGGAATCCTCCGGCATGCGCCAGCCGAATCGGCGCTGGTCCTCGGCGGGATCGTGGAGGGCTCAGGAGCGCCGTACGCCGTCATCGGGGACACGATCGTCACGATCGGGGATACGATCAGCGGCATGACCGTGGAGGCAATCGGCGGCGAGAGTGTGACCTTGCGCGACGCGCGCGGCAAGGTCACGACCTTGAACGTGCCGCGCTAGTGCCTCGACTCTCCAGGGTCGGCCGCACGTTCCGCTCGGCACTCGTGCTGAGCGAGATTGAAATGACCTGCTCGCCCTGCTGACGGTCGGCCATTTCAATCGAGTCGAAGCACTAGGCGCGAGGATCCTCACCCGGCGCGAGCCGGTACACCACGTCGTGCCTGCGGCAGCGCTGCGTGACCTGCAACCCGACCGCTTGCCCCGCTCGCGCGTCCGCCACGGGCTGATGATCCACCTGCAGCGAGGTGACGGTCTGCCGGAAGTCCGTGGTATGGCCCTTGATGTAGATTAGCTCGCCCACCCGCAGGGGCGCTCCCAGGGCCACGACCGCCACGGAGGGCTGCGCGAAGAACCGCTCCACCCGCCCGATTTCCTCCAACCGCGCCTCTGTCATCCGGTTCCCGACCCCCTCACAGAGCGGCGCAGCATCCGCGTGATCTGCGCGGGCCGCAACGCCTCGGTGACCACGACGCGGCCCAGTCGCCGCGGCAACACCCACCGCGGCCGGCCGCGCACAAACTTCTTGTCCAGCCGCATCGCGGCGGCCACCGCCCCCCACGCCGTCCGCTGCGCGTGCGTCGGCAGCCCGTACCGCCGACACAGCCTCACCAGGCGCGCGACCAGCCCCTCGTCGCAATAGCCGGCGTCCGCCGCCAGCGCCGCCGCCGCGCACATCCCGATGGCAATCGCCTCCCCGTGCGTCCAGCGCCGGTAGCGTCCAGCCGCCTCCAGCGCGTGGCCGAGCGTGTGCCCGAAGTTGAGCGCCGCGCGCGCGCCGCGCACATCACGCTCGTCCTTCGCCACCACTGCGGCCTTGATGCGGCAGGAGCGCTCGACCAGCACCCGGACCGCGCGCGGTTCAAGCGCCAGGCACTCGGCGGGGTGCTCTTCCAGGTAGCGGAACAGCGCCGGGTCCGCGATGACGCCGTACTTGATCACTTCGGCGAGCCCGGAGCGCCGCTGCCGCGGCGGCAGGGTGCGCAGGAGGCTGACGTTGTTGTAGACGAGGCGGGGCTGGTGGAAGGCGCCGACGAGGTTCTTGCCCGCGGAGACGTCGACGCCGGTCTTCCCGCCGATGGCCGAATCCACCTGGGCGAGCAGCGTCGTGGGCAGTTGCACGTACGGTACGCCTCGGCGGTACACGGCCGCCGCGAAGCCGGCCACATCCCCGACCACGCCGCCGCCGAAGGCCAGCACGAGCGGGGTGCGCATCCGCCGGGCCCCGGCGAACGCGCGCAACAGCCGCTCCACAGTCGCCAGGGACTTCGCAGTTTCCGACTCCGGGATCGTGAGGACGCGGACGTGCCAGCCCGCCTCGAGCAGGACGCGCCGCAGGGCCCGTCCGTGGCGGGCCACCAGCGCGCGATGCGAGACCAGCCAGCCCTCGCGCGGCAGGCGCAGCCGCGCGAGCGCCGCCGGCAGGCCCCGGTACGAATCCGCAATGAGAATCGGGTACGAGCGCGCGCCCAAGCGCACCGTGATCGTCATGCGTGTCCTCGCAGCAGCTGCGGGGGAATGCTGATCGGCTCCACGACGAGCCGCCCAATGTAGGGGCGCGCCCTCGCCGCGAGGCAGCCGCGCTTGACGCCGCCGAACGCGACCGTGACCGTCGCGCGGACCGCCTGCCCCAGCGGCCGTCCGGTGTCGGCATCCAGGCCCGAGGGCACGTCGGCCGACACAATGCGGGCGCGCGAGCAATTCATGGCCTCGATGAGTGCCGCCGCCGGCCCGCGCACCACGTGGCGCCCGCCGATGCCGAGCAGCGCATCCACCACCAGGCGGGCCTGCCGAACGCGCCGCACGGCGCGCGCCTCCGCGCCGGCCGTGGTCATCGAGAGCATCGGCACGCGCAGCCGGCGCAAGATCCGCGCAAACACGGCCGGCTCCTCCCGCAGCCGCCCAGGCGGCCCCGTCAGGATGACGCGCGGGCGGAACCCCCAGGCGTGCAGGTGGCGCGCCGCGCTCAGCCCGTCCCCGCCATTATAGCCCAGGCCGCAGCAGACGACGACCGCGCCGGGTCGCCCGGCCATCTTCGCGGTCGCGCGCGCCAGCGCCAGACCGGCGTGGTCCATGAGGAGCAGGCGGGGAATGCCAAGGCCCGCGATGGCGCGGGCGTCAATCGCCGCCATGCGGCGCACGGAGAGCACGGGGAACGGACGGGAAGACCTGTGGAGGGATCCGGCGGCGCGCGGCGCCACGCGGTTACTTCTTCTTCTCGGCGGCCGGCGCCTGCTTGCCGGCAGGCGCGGCGGCCGGCGAAGGGGGCGCGGCCTCGGCACCTGCGTCCGCCGGTTTCTCTTCCTTCGCCGCCTTGCGGACTTTCACCTTCAGCTGCTTGATTTTCGGCAGGCCCAGGGCGGACTGACCCGTCACCCACCTGCCCTGCTCCATGAGCCAGCGGACCCGTTCGTGCCGCTTGAGCACGTTGCGCATCGCGGCCCCGGCGCGACCCTGCGATCGTAAGGACGTATGGACCGACATCAGCCACTCACAAGGTTTTGACGAAACAGTCTTGGTAGCGCGCCTTCAAGGCGGCGAGCTTCTCGCGCGCCACATCCGTGGACGGAAACGGCCCCACATACACCACGAAGTAGTCGCCCCGGCTGACCAGAAACGCCCGCTCGCCGCGCGTCTGCAGACGCTCCATCTCGGCGTGGGCCAACCGCACCTGCCGGTAACTCACCACTTGCACCGCGTACCGGCCCCGGCCGCCCGCCGGCGTCTTCGGCGCCGGGCTCGGCGCGACTTTCACCGGAGCCGCCGGCGGCGTCTCGACGGCCTGCTGAGCCGCCGGCGCCGCGGCCGGCTCAACAGCCGCCGGTCGCGGGGCCGCGCCGGACGCCGCGCGCGCCTTCGTCTCGGGGGCTGGCCGCGCCGCGTCGGCCTCGAGGAGCCGGCGCTCGGACCGCACCAGCCGACGGCCGCGCTCGACGCCGAGCGCGAACACTGTCGTGAGGCCCAGCAAACACCCGATCCCGAGCAGCAACAGCTGATCGTGCCGGACCTCAACAACGCTGCGCCCCAGGGAAATTCTCTGGCGCGGGGCAGCTTGCCTGCGGACTTCGAACAGTTCGAGCTGCCCGCCCGGCGATCCGTCCATCATGGTTGACTATTGTACGCACGCGCGTCGGCGCCGTCAACCGCTGCCCGTCGGGCGAGGCGGCGCCCCGGCGCGCCCGGCGCGGTGCTCGGTGCCCGCCGCAAGGCGTTGGATATTCGCCCGATGCGTCCACACGAGGAGCAGCCCCAGCGCGGCCCCGAAGACTTGCTCAATCTGCACCCGGCCCCACAGGATCTGCGCAACAGGGATGGCCAGCGCCGCGGCCAGCGACCCCACGGAGACATAGCGGGTCAGCGCAAAGCCCGCGGCCCACACCGCCAGGACTGCCGCAGCCATCGTCGGCACCGTGCTCACCAGCACGCCGATGGTCGTCGCCACGCCCTTCCCGCCCCGCAGGCCGAGAAACAGCGGAAACACGTGACCCATCACGGCGGCGATACCGCAGGCGAGCTGGGCCGGATCCCGTGGCTCGACCTCAAACCAGACCGCGAATCCCTGCGTGGCGAGGACGCCCTTCAAGGCGTCCAGCAGGAAGACCACCAGCCCCCACCCGGCCCCGGCCGCGCGGGTGACGTTCGTGGCGCCGACGTTTCCGCTGCCGACCGTGCGCACATCGGCCCGGGCGACCAGGCGCACGACCACGTAGGCCGTCGGCACCGAACCCACCAGATACGAGCAGCCCAGCGCCAGCCAGGGTGCACTCATGGGCGTCGTGCTCGGCTGCGGACTCGGACCTCGACCGGCACGCCCACCGTCTCCGGCAACGCCTGCACGTGGCGCAGCAGATACTGCGCATAGGGCCGCGGCAGGGGCTGCGGCGGCTGCACGCCCAGCTCCACCTGCGCCGGGTAGCCGCTGCGCCAGGCAATACTGCGCAGCCGCACGGCCCGCCCCCGCACCCGCGGCGGCGGCTGGGCGCGCCACGCGCGTTGCAGCACGCCCTCGAGCGCCGCGGGGTCCGGGGCGGTCCGGAGGTTGCGCGCGACCGCGAGCGCCAGCGGCAAAATCCGCGGCACCTGGAACCCGGTCAGCGCCGAGACCGCCAGCGCCGGGGCGAAACGCGCAAACGGAATCACCTCGCCGGCCCGGGCAGGAACCTCTTCGGCGCGGCCGCCGCGCACCAGGTCCCACTTGTTCACCAGGAGCACCATCCCCCGTCCTTCCGCCGCGACTCGGCTGACGAGGCGCGCGTCATCCTGGGTGAACCCCTGCGTCGCGTCCAGCACCACCAGCGCGACCTCGCATCGCCGGATCGTCTCAACGGCCCGCGCCATGGCAAAGAACTGCACCGGCTCGTGCACCTTGCGCCGGTGCCGCAGCCCGGCCGTGTCCACGAGCAGCACCCGCTCGCCGCCCACCTGCACGACGGTGTCCACCGCGTCGCGCGTCGTGTTGGGCTCATCGCTGACGATGACCCGCTCCTCGCGCAGGATCGCGTTGAAGAGTGAGGACTTCCCGACGTTGGGCCGCCCCACGATGGCGATGGCCGGGGTCCGGGCCGGGGCCGCACCATCCGAGGGCGCGAGCGAGAAGGCGCGCGTGATCGCGATGAGGAGGACCTCGATGCCGCGCCCATGCAGGGCCGACACGGCGGCACAGTCGCGCACCCCGCCCACCGTCAGAAAGTCCGCGTCAGGGTGCCCGCCGCGGTCCGCCTTGTTGGCGACGAGCCACAGCGGCTTCCCCAGCCGCCGCAGGCGGTCGGCGAAGAGCTGATCGGCCGGCAGGAGCCCGGCCTGGGCGTCGCAAACGAGGAGGATGCCGTCGGCCTCCCCCAGCGCCGCGTCAATCTGCCGGCGCACCTGCGCGCCCATGCCGGAGAGCGCCCCCAGGTCGAAGCCGCCGGTGTCCACGATCGTGAAGCGCCGCCCCCGCCAGGCCGCGATCCCATGGAGTCGGTCCCGGGTCGTGCCGGCTGCCGGCGCGACGACGGCCTGGCGCCGGCCGAGGAGCCGGTTGAAGAGGGTGGACTTGCCGACGTTCGGACGACCGACGATCGCCAGGACCGGCCGCGGCCAGTCGCGCGCGACCGTGGCCGTGGCGGCCGCTAGGCGAGGACGCGCAGGCCCACGCGGACGTAGGCGATGGCGGAGAGCACGCTGAGTGCGGCGGCGAGCAGCAGCAGCGGCATTTTGCCTGGCAGGCCGAGGAGCACCACGGGGACGACCAGCATCTGGGACACGATAGTCCATTTGCCCAGCCGGGTCGGCCGCACCTGCCAGCGGCCCAGGACGAGGAACAGCACCAGGGTGCCGGTGATCAGGAGCACGTCGCGGCTGATGACGATCAGGTTGAACCAGGCCGGGACGCGCATCCAGTCCGGCAGGCCCTGGATCACGGAGCAGCTGATGAGGGTGCCGAGGATGAGGCATTTGTCCGCGAGCGGATCCAGGAGCGTCCCGAGCTGCGTCTGCTGATTCTGCGTGCGGGCGAGCCAGCCGTCCAGCCCGTCGCTGGCCATCCCAATGACAAACAGCCCAAGCGCGAGCAGGCGCAACCCCTCACGCTCGGGCGCATAGTACAGCAGGGAGGCGACGATAAGCGGGGCCAGCGCGATGCGCGCGATCGACACCCGATTCGCCCAGCTCAGGCGTCCGGGTCCCGCCGCGCGCCCCACCACCACGCGCGGCGTGGGGCCGCGCTGTTCGGCCGCCTCGATGGCCGGACCGAGTCTATTCCTTAAACTTGAGCTCCACACCGTGGCGCGGGCAATACTTGATGTCTTCGGTGTACACTTCCCCGCCCACCGGGCAGAACTTCGTCACGCCCTGCGTCGCCAGCGGGGTCTGCTGCTGTTGGAGCCGCCGCTCCTGCTCTTCCATCGCGTTGCCCATCAGGCTCCCGCCCAGGGCGCCCAGGCCCGCGCCGATCGCGGCCCCTTCCCCGGCCCGCCCGGACTGGTTCCCGATGATCGCCCCTGCGCCTGCGCCCAGGGCTGACCCGAGCAAGCCGCCCTGGACGGTCTTCGATTGGGCGGCCGTGCCGACCGCCTCGCACCCGGCGGCCACCAGGGCCCCGATCACGCACACGACTACCGACGTCTTCTGCATGGGTCTCCCTCCGGAGTGGTAGGTTCCACGACACTCGCCTGCTACTCTAGCACGTCGACCCGTCGGGCGCAACTCACTGGAGCCGCCGGAGACGCTGGGGGGGCCAGAAGATGCACACCGCCTTGCCGATGAGGTGGGCCCGCGGCACGGTGCCCCAGAACCGGCTGTCATGGGAGGAGGACGAGTTGTCCCCGAGCACGAAGAGAGCGCCCTCCGGCACCGTGAACGCCTCGCCGGGCCGGCCGTACTCGCCCTGGTTGACGTAGCGGCGCACCTCGAAGATCGGCCGGTCCGCCAGCGGGATCCCGTTCACGAGGACGCGACCCTCGCGGATCTCCACGGTGTCTCCCCCGCGCCCGACCAAGCGCTTGATGAACGGGCGCCGGGTGTCGTCCGGGTAGCGGAAGACGATGATGTCCCCCCGCTCCGGCTCGCGAAACCGATACAGGAACTTGTTGACGAGGATGCGATCACCCTCGAGCAGCGTGGGGTGCATGGAGCCGGAGGGGATCTTGAACGGCGCGATGATGAACGTGCGGATGACGAGGGCCAGCACCGCGGCCCACGCCAGCGACTCGAGATTCTCGCGCCAGACGCTCCTGCGCGCCGCGGACGCCCGAGTCCGTGAGCCGGACGGCCCCATCAGATCTTCAGCACCGCGAGGAAGGCATCCTGCGGGATTTCCACGTTGCCGAACTGCTTCATGCGCTTCTTGCCTTCCTTCTGGCGCTCCCAGAGCTTCGTTTTCCGGGTGCGGTCGCCCCCGTAGCACTTCGCGGTGACATTTTTCGCGAGCGGCCGGACCGTCTCCCGGGCAATGATGTGGCTGCCCACCGCCGCCTGGATGGCGACCTCGAAGAGTTGCCGCGGGATGATGCCCTTGAGCCGCTCGACCAGCGCCTTCCCTTTGTCGTAGGCCTGCGGCTTCGGCACGATCGTCGAGAGCGGCTCGCAGATTTTGCCGTTCAGGAGGATGTCCAGGCGCACAAGCTCGGCAGGCCGGAAGCCGGTCACTTCGTAGTCGAACGAGCCGTAGCCACGTGTCAACGATTTCAGCCGGTCGTAGAAGTCCCCCAGGATTTCGGCCAGCGGCAGCTCGAAGATCAGCTTCACG
>SBAZ01000099.1 GCA_005239935.1 Planctomycetales bacterium
CTCGCCCACGTAGAGGCTCGCGAGGCCGCCGTGCAGCGGCACGTAGCGCGCCCGCGCGCCGGTCTGCTCGAGCAGCGCGACCATCTGCGCCGGGGTGACGAACGCCCGGACGGACCGGGCCAGGTAGGTGAAGGGCCAACAGCGTCCGGTCAGCAGCCAGCCGATCGCGCGCGCGACCGTGAACAGATACACCCGATACCCCCAGCGCACCAGGCTATTCGCTGGCCACCCCGTCTCAAGAATCCACACGGACCCGCCGGGCCGCAGCACGCGGATCATCTCCCCGAGGCCCTGCGCCAGGTCGGTGAGGTTCCGGGTCGAAAATCCCATGAGCACGCGATCGAACGAGCCGTCCCCGAAGGGCAGCGCCAGCGCGTCGCCCTGCGTCCACCCGATGCGTCGCCGCGCGCGCGCGGCCTTGCGCTGTCCGCGCGTCAGCATGGGAGCCGCGAAGTCCACGCCCACGACGCGCTGCGGGGCGGTCGGGGAGGCGGCGCAGGCCAGCGCCAGATCGCCGGTTCCTGCGCAGACATCGAGGACCCGCAACCCCGGATGGTCCAGCGCCTCGCGGACGACCCGCGCGCGCCACCGCCCATCGAGTCCGGCGCTCGAGAGCCGATTGAAGACATCATACCGCGGGGCCAGATCACTGAAGAGCTGCCGCACGAACCGCCGTTTCTCCGCTCCGACCGGCAGCCGGGCGCGCCCGTTCGGCTTGGCATCGGGCTGGGCCTGGGTGACTGCGCTCGCGCTCACCGGTGATTCTCCCGTGCGAGGTGGAACGCGAGGCCTTCCAGCTCCACCGCAAGATCGGCGTTGCGCACTCGGACGCTGGCCGGCGCAGTCAGGGTGACTGGGGCGAAGTTGACGATGGCGCGGACCCCGCCCGCGACCAGCGCGTCACAGACTTTCTGCGCCGCGCCTACGGGCACGGCGATGATGCCGATCTGCACGGCGTGCTGTCGCACGAGCCGCGCGATGTCGCCCGGAGCCGCGACCTGCGCACCGTACAGACTGCGCCCGATCTTGTTCGGGTCCGCATCAGCCACAACCTTGAAGGCGAAGCCACGCTCTCGGAAGCCGCGGTACGCGAGCAGCGCCGAGCCGAGGTTGCCCAGGCCCACCAGCGCCACCCCCCAGGTGCGGTCCGCGACCCCCAGGATGGTGGTGAGACGGTCGTGAAGCCGCGGCACCTCATACCCGCGCCCGCTGGTACCGAACTGGCCAAAATAGCTCAAGTCCCGGCGCACCTGGGCATCTGTCAGGCCCAACTGTTGGGCCAGGCGCCGCGAGGACACGAAGGGCACGCGCCGTCGCTTGAGCTGTCCGAGTTCCCGCACGTACAGCGACAGGCGCGCCACGCAGGCTTCGGGCACCTGGATGCGACCGTTGCCCTTGCCGGCATGGCCACGCACCGCGGGGGTCCGCGCCGCCCGCATCAGGCCTGCTCCTGGGCGCACGCCCGGAAGGCGGCCGCGGAGGCGTGCACCGCGCGGTCCACCAGGGCCTCTGAATGCGCCGTGCTCACAAAGGCCGCTTCGTGCGGCGACGGAGGCATCACGATGCCGCGCCCGAACAGATGCCGCCACCATCGGCCGAACCCTGACGCATCCGCGCGATGGACGTCAGCCCACCGCTCAACCGGCGTCTGAGCGAAAAACACCGTCGCCATGGACCCGATCTGGTTGATCTGGACCGGCACGCCGGCCCCTCGTCCTGCCGCGGCCAGGCCTGCTGCCAGACGCGTTCCCAGACGGGCCAGTTGGTCATAGGGCGGTTCGGCCTTCAGGACGCGCAGCGTGGCGAGCCCGGCCGCCATGCTCACCGGATGGCCGGCGAACGTGCCGCCATGATACACGTCACCCTCCGGGGCCAGACGGCGCATGAGATCGCGTGGGCCGCCGAGGGCTCCGATGGGCAGCCCCCCGCCGATGATTTTGCCGAATGTGGTCAGGTCTGCGCGGATCGTGAAGTGGGCCTGTGCCCCGCCCCAGCCGAGCCGAAAGCCGGTGACGACCTCGTCGAAAATGAGCAAGGCCCCGGCCTCGGTCGTCAGTCGCCGCAGGTCCTGCAAGAAGCCCTCGACCGGTGGGATGACGCCCATGTTGGCGGCCACCGGCTCGACGATGGCGCACGCCAGCGTGCGCCCTTCGCGGGCCCAGGCCGCGGCCAACTGCCGCCGGTCGTTGAACGGCACGGTGACCACATCGCCTGCCAGGCCTTCCGGCAGTCCAGCACTGTGTCCGGCCAAGAGGGTATCCCCGTGCCCGTGGTAGCAGCCTTCAAAGACGAGGATCTTCCGGCGCCCGGTCGCCGCGCGGGCCAGCCGGACCGCGGTCATACAGGCCTCCGAGCCTGACGCCGTGAAACGGACCTGCTCCACGGACGGCACCGCACCTGCGATGAGGTCCGCCAAGGCGATCTCCTCCGGGTGCGTAAAACCGAGGACGGTCCCGCCGCGCAGCGCCCGGCGGATGGCCGCCGTGACGGCTGGGTGGACGTGCCCAAGGATCAGCGGGCCCCACCCCATCACAAAATCGAGGTACGCGCGGCCCGCCACATCCCACAGCCGTGCACCACGGCCCCGGCGCACGAGGAGCGGCGGGGCGCCCACCGTGCGCAGGGCGCGGACCGGGCTGTTGACGCCGCCGACGAGCACATGTCCGGCGGCCTCCAGCAGCAGCGCCGTCTCGGGAGACGCCGACGCGGTTCGGCTCTTGCGCTGGCGGAGGAGGGTGGTCATGGACATCAGCCGCTGCGCAGCGCCCGTGCCGCCTCTTTGGCCCAGTAGGTGATGAGGAGATCCGCACCGGCGCGCCGGATGGCCACGAGCATCTCCCACCATGCCGGCCGCTCGGCGAGCCAGCCGCGCGAGGCGGCCGCGCGCACCATGGCATACTCGCCGCTCACATTGAATGCTGCCAGCGGATGCGGGATCGCCTGCTTGATGCGGCAGATGACGTCCAGGTAGGCCAGTGCCGGCTTCACCATGATGAGGTCTGCCCCCTGCGCCACGTCCAGCTGGGCCTCGCGAACGGCCTCCGTGGCATTCGCGATGTCCATCTGATAGGTGCGGCGGTCCCCGAAGGCCGGGGCCGAATTCGCCGCCGCACGGAACGGGCCGTAGAAGCTCGAGGCGTACTTGGCCGAATAGCCCATGATCGCGGTGTCGCTGAAGTCTTCGGCGTCGAGCGCCTGGCGGACGGCACCCACGTTGCCGTCCATCATGTCGGAGGGTGCGACGAGATCCGCGCCGGCCTGCGCGTGGGACACCGCCACGCGTCCCAGGAGCTCCAGCGTCGCATCGTTGTCCACCCAGTACTCGCCTTCTTGCAGCGTCTTGGGCAGCGACTTGGACTTGCGCTTCCCCCTCCGCGTGCCCCCGGGGGTCTTGACCACCCCGCAGTGCCCATGGCTCGTGTAGCCGCACAGACACACGTCGGTCATCACCACCAGCTCCGGGACGCGGGCCTTGATCGCGCGCACGGCCTGCTGGATGATGCCGTCTTTCGCGTACGCCCCGCTGCCCCGCTCATCCTTCGGGCCGGCCGGCAACCCGAAGAGAAGGATAGCCGGCACCCCGTGCTTGGCAAGGTCCTCACAC
The DNA here is from genome assembly GCA_005239935.1 of Planctomycetales bacterium. Classification (GTDB taxonomy): domain Bacteria; phylum Omnitrophota; class Gorgyraeia; order Aquiviventales; family Aquiviventaceae; genus SBAZ01. The sequence goes on from SBAZ01000099.1 coordinate 3,605, forward strand.
TCGCGGACCAGTTCATCGACCGAGAGTTGGAACTGCCCCGGCAGAGAGGCAATGGGCGCACGGACCTTGGCGCCCGGGCGCACAAAGAGCGGCATGACCAGCCGGTCGCTGGTCAGGTGCGTCTCCCTGATGAGCCGCCGAAGGCCCTCACGTCGCCGCATCCGCCGTGGACGAAAGGCCGGGTGGCGAATCATCGGCGCGCGCCGGCTGTCCGGGTCATCGCCTCGGTCAGCCCCTCAAGGGTCGCGGTGCGGGCCTCAACCGCCACGCGCCCCCCGTGCGCGCGCACGGCCGCAGACGTCACCGGCCCGATGGATGCGAACCGCAGTCGCGCGAACCGCGCGCCCAGACCCGCGGCGCGCAGGGCGTCGTGCAAGTGCTCCACGCAGCTGGCCGAGGTCACGGTCACGTAATCCGGCGCCTCGTGGAAGACCTCGCGCACCCGCGCATCCAACGCCTTGGGAACGAGCGTACGATAGATGGGCACCTTGCGCACCCGCATGCCGCGCCGGCGCAGCCCCTCGGTCAGCACGTCGCGGCTCGCTTCGGCGCTTAGGACAAGGGCTTCTCTGCCCGCGAGCACGCGCTGGGGGAAGTCTGCCAGGAGACCCTCCTGACTGAACCGCTTTGGCACGTAGTCCACGTGCAGCCCAGCGGCCTCGACCGCCGCTGCGGTCTTGGGCCCGATCGCCGCAATGCGGCACTCCGCCAAGCACCGTACGTCCCGGCGCTCCGGTTTGAGGAGCCGGGAGAACCACGCGATCCCTTCCGGGCTGGTGAAAAACACCCAGTCAGTGCGCGGGATGCGCGAGAGGGCCCGCCGAAGTGCCCCGTTCGCCTTGACCGGAGCCAACTCGATGGCTGGCAGGACATCCACCTCGGCGCCCAACGCTTCCAGCTGCTGCGCGAATTCCGATGCCTTCTCCGCGGCCCGCGTCACCACGATGCGCCGGCCGATGAGTGGCAGGCGCTCGAACCAGTTGAGCCTAGGGCGCAGGCGCACCACATCGCCCACCACCGTGACCGCCGGGGGACGCACGCCGGCCTTCGCGACGCGCTGGACGATCGTGCGCAGCGTGCCGCTCACGGTGCGCTGGCGCGACCGCGTGCCCCATTCGATGACCGCGCACGGGGTCGAGCCCGGCCGGCCGTGCCGGACAAGCTCCTGCACCATGCCGGGCAGCGTGGCGACCCCCATCAGGCAGACCACCGTGTCGCAGGCTGTGGCGAGTTCCTTCCAGCGAAGGACGCTGCCAGACTTCGACGGGTCCTCGTGGCCGGTGATGACGGCCAGCGAAGACGACAGCCCGCGGTGCGTCACCGGAATGCCGGCGTACGCCGGTACCGCAATCGCGCTCGTCACGCCGGGCACAACGTCATAGCGCACGCGGGCCTTGGCCAGCGCCAGGGCCTCCTCGCCGCCGCGGCCGAACAGCATGGGGTCCCCGCCTTTGAGGCGGACAACCGTCTTGCCGGAGCGCGCCTCGCGGATGAGCAGGCGGTTGATGGCGTCCTGGCTCAGCGTGTGCCGGCCGGCCTCCTTGCCGACATAGATCCGTTTGGCGCCGGCCGGCGCCCAATCCAGGATGCGCGGCGCGACGAGGTGGTCGTAGACCACGACGTCGGCCCGCGAGAGGACCTCACGCCCCTTCACGGTCATCAGGCCTGGATCGCCAGGACCTGCGCCGACCAAATAGACGATGTCTGCTGCCATCTGCTCACAAACGCGGGGCTCCTGCAGCGGCTGCCATCGAGGCAGCCGCGGAATGCCGAGCGCGGCGGGCGCTCGGCCTTCGATCCCCGCTTGCGGTCCTACTCGGAAAATTACGCGCCCGGCGGGGATCGAACCCACAACCTCTAGCTCCGGAGGCTAGCGCTCTATCCAATTGAGCTACGGGCGCGTCGCTCGCTTACTCAAAGACTGTGGCTCGCTCCCCAGGAGGGGAAACCCAGGTTTCCCCTACCTGCAGACCTACCCCTTCCTAAAAGGAAGGTTTCCCTTGCCTACGACCCACCCCTTCCTGAAAGGAAGGTCAGGTGCTCTTCACGAGCGCCAGGAGATCGCGGGCGCCCTGGGCTGACAACGCGCCGGCGAGTGCCGTGCCAAGCGCCTCCGGCTCCGTCATGGGGCCGGTGCGCACCCCACGCACCTGGGTGCTGCCGTCCGGCGCCACGACCGCGCCCTGCAGCGTGAGGGTGCCATGGCGCTCCTCTGCATACGCTGCGATCGGCACGCGGCAGCCGCCGCCCAGCGCGCGCAGGAACGCCCGCTCGGCCTCGGTGCACGCACGGGTCACCGGATCTTCGAGCGCGCTCACCAGGTACCGCACGCCCGCGTCGCCCTGCCGCGTTTCCACCGCCAGCGCGCCCTGCCCGGGTTCCGGCAGCATCACCTCGAGATCCAGGAATTCGGTGATGCGTGACTCGAGCCCTAGCCGGATGAGCCCGCAGGCCGCCAGCAGCACGGCATCATAGTGACCCTCACTCAACTTGCGCAGCCGCGTGTCCACATTGCCCCGAATTGGGACAGCCTCGAGGTCGTGGCGAAGCCGACGCAGTTGGCTGGCGCGCCGCAGGCTCGAGGTACCCACGCGGCTGCCAGCCGCCAGCGCGCGCAGGCCCTGGCCGGTGCGTGAGACGAGCGCGTCTCGGGGCTCCTCCCGGGCGAGCACCGCCGCGATCTCGAGCCCGCCGGGCGTGTCCAGCGGCAGATCCTTCAGGCTGTGCACCGCGAGATCAATGGCGCCGTCCAGCAATGCAGCTTCCAGCTCTTTGACAAAGACGCCTTCCCCTTCCAGTGCTGCCAGCGGCGCCTCGGGCTTGCGGTCCGCTTGTGCCGTGATCGCCTTCAGGACGACCGGGCGCCCGCCCGCGTGCTCCTCGAGGCGCGTCTGAACGATCTGCGCCTGGCACCGCGCTAGCGAGCTGCCGCGAGTGCCGATGACGAGGGGGCGCATGCGCGCACCTCCGCGTCCCACCAGCCGAGGAACTGCGTGACCTTCTCGTCCACGAGCACATCCGCCGCCACGGACGCGGCCTGCCGCTGCTCATGGTGATGATCCAGCAAACCTTTCAGGTCATCTACATCGAACAAGTACACGTTCTCGAGGTCGGTGACCGAGGGCTCGACGTTGCGCGGTACGCCCAGGTCCACGATGCACAGCGGCCGCTGTTGCCGGACGCGCATCGTCTCCTCCACCTCGTGCCGCTCGAGCAAGTGCCGCGGCGCCGCAGCCGCGGTGATCACGATATCCGCCTCGGCCAGCTGCATGCCCAGGTGCTGCACCGGCACGGCGCTGGCCGTGTACCGTGAGGCCAGGTCCACCGCGCGATCGAGCGACCGGTTCATGACCCGCACCCGCTGCACGCCGCGATCCGCGAGCCGCTGCAGCGTCAACTCGCCGATCTTGCCGGCTCCGATCAGCAGCACGGTCGTGTCCGCCAAACGGCTGAAGATCTTCTGCGCCAATTCGACCGCGACGCCGCCCACCGACATGCCGCCCCGCCCGATACCGGTCTGGGTCCGCACCGCCTTGGCCGCGTTGAGGGCCCGCTGGAAGAGGCCGTTGAAGGTCTTACCGACCGCGCCGTGCTGCTTGGCGAACTCATACGCCTGCTTCACCTGCTGCAGAATCTCCGCTTCCCCCAGCACCATGGAATCGAGGCCGCTCGCAACCCGGAACAGATGTCTGACGCTGTGCGGCTCCCACGAACTGTAGAGCTGAGTGCTCAGCGTACTCCGGGCCACTCCGCCGTGCCGACTGAGGAACTCCTCCAGCCGCGCCACCGCGCCGTCCTGTGCGGGCATGGCGCCGTAAATCTCCACCCGGTTGCACGTTGAGAGGATCGCCGCCTCCTGCAGCCCCAGCTCGTCTCGAAGCCGCCCGAGGGCGGCAGAGGCTTGCTCGCCGCTGAACGCGAGCCGCTCACGCACCTCAATCGGGGCCGAGCGGTGGTTGATCCCGACCACGACGATATGCATGGCTATCGCGAGGCCAGCGCGGGACGCCAGGATTGCATGTGCGCGCCCACCGCGACGCACGTGACCAGCACCACGCAGAACATGCCTACGGAGAGCCACGCGACGCGGCGTCCCCGCATGGTCTGCCGCAGACGCGCCACCCAAAGCACGAAATAGCAGCTCCACAGCGTGGCCGAGAGCAGTTCGAGCGCATCACCAGTCCACCAGGCACCTGAGCGCAGCCTCGACTGAAGCAGCCCACCCCCCAGTCCCAGCGTCAGCAGGATGAAACCCAGCCCGATCGCCCAGACGTTCACCCGCTCCAGTTGGTCGAGCGACGGGAGCCGGTGGAACAGCACGCCCATCCGCTTGCGTTTGATCTGCCGTTCCTGGAGCAGAAAGAGCGCCCCCGAGACGGAGGCAGCCAGGAACATCGCGTAGCTGAGC
>SBAZ01000115.1 GCA_005239935.1 Planctomycetales bacterium
CTCCTGTGGTGGGATGCGCCTCCTCGTCCAAAGCCTCACGAGCCCAGCTTAGCATGATGCGATCAGGGGGCAAGCCCATTTATGAAACCGGTTCTAGCCCCGTTTGCGGTCGAGCAGATCCTTGAGTTCATGCATGAACTGCTCGACGTCCTTGAATTCCCGGTAGACCGACGCGAACCGCACGTAGGCGACCGGGTCCAGCGCGTGCAGCTTGCGCATCACACGCTCCCCGATCTCTTGCGTCGGGACCTCCCGCTCGAACGTCTTCGACAGGTCCCGCTCCAACTCATCGACCAGCGCCTCGAGGTCGTCCATGCTCACGGGGCGTTTCTCGCACGCCTTGACGAGGCCCGCGAGGAGCTTGCTGCGGTCGAAGGGTTCCCGCCGGCCGTCCTTCTTCACGACCATGAGCGCCTGTGCCTCGACATGCTCATAGGTCGTGAAGCGCTTGGCGCACCCGAGGCACTCGCGCCGGCGCCGGATGGAGGCGCCATCGGAACTCGCACGGGAATCGACGACTTTGTCTTCAAGATGGCCGCAGAAGGGGCACTTCATCGCCTCGCGGCAGCGGGGGCCGCGCGGCGCAGCTCCGGGTAGAGTGGGAACTTCTCGGCGAGCTCGTGGACCTTGCGCGCCACGCCCTCCAACGCCGCCGCGTCGGCGTGATGCGTCAGGGCCTCATCGAGGAGTTCCGCCACACGCCGCATGTCCCCTTCCCGCATCCCGCGCGTGGTCAAGGCCGGGGTGCCGAGCCGGATGCCGCTCGCCTTGCCAGGCGGGAGCGCGTCGAAGGGGATCGCGTTCTTGTTGACCGTGATGCGCGCGCGCTCCAGCGCCTCCTGCGCGTCTTTGCCGGTCAACCCCTTCGGCGTCAGGTCCACGAGCAGGAGGTGGTTATCGGTGCCGCCGGAGACGATCCGATACCCGCGCTGCGCCAGCGCCGCGGCCAGGGCCCGCGCGTTGGCGACCACCTGCCGTTGGTACGCTTTGAATTCGTCCGTCATCGCTTCCTTCAGGCACACGGCCTTCGCCGCGATGGTGTGCATGAGCGGCCCGCCCTGGTTGCCGGGAAAGAGGGCGGAGTCGATGGCCTTGGCGTACTGGGCGCGGCACAGGATGATGCCGCCCCGCGGCCCGCGCAGCGTCTTGTGCGTCGTCGTGGTGACGAACTCGGCGTGCGGCACCGGGTTCGGGTACACCCCCGCCGCCACGAGGCCGGCGAAGTGCGCCATGTCCACCAACAGGGTCGCGCCGACCGCGTCGGCAATCCGCCGGAAGCGCGGGAAGTCCAGCACGCGCGGGTAGGCGGAGTACCCGGCCAGGATGAGTTTGGGCTTGTGCTCTTTGGCCAGCCCTTCCACCTCGTCATAGTCAATCTGCTCGGTCTCGCGCCGCACCCCGTAGGGGACGATCGTGAAGAACCGCCCGGAGAAATTCTTGGGGTGGCCGTGCGAGAGGTGGCCGCCGTGCGCGAGGTTCATGGCGAGCATCGTATCGCCGGGCTGCAGCATCGCGTAGAAGACGACGATGTTGGCCTGGGTGCCCGAGTGCGGCTGGACGTTGGCGTGCTCCGCCCCGAAGAGGGTCTTGGCGCGCTCGATCGCGAGGCGCTCCGCGACATCCACGAATTCGCACCCGCCGTACCACCGCGCCCCAGGATAGCCCTCGGCGTACTTGTTCGTCATGACACAGCTCTGGGCTTCCATCACCGCCACACTGGTGAAATTCTCCGAGGCGATGAGTTCCAGGTGCTCGTGCTGCCGCTGGGCTTCGCGGTCAATCGCCTCCGCGATCTCCGGGTCCGTCCGTCGAAGGGCCTCGCCCATCCGTGTCGTCCACTCCTACCGTCTGCGCCGCACCGGCCTGCCGGCAGGCCGGGGGTGCGCCGACTGCTCAATCGCCATGACCTGCCGCATGCGGCGCTCATGGCGTCCGCCGGCCTCGAAGGGGGTTGCGAACCAGGTCTCCACGATCTGCGTCGTCTTCGCCTCCGGGAGTTTCTCCGCTCCCAGCACCAGGATGTTCGCATCGTTATGGCTACGGCTCCGCTCGGCATCGAACCGGTCGCCGCAGACGCCGGCCCGGATGCCGGGCACCTTGTTGGCGGCGATCGCCATCCCAATGCCGGACTTGCACACGAGCACCCCGCGGTCAAACGCTCCCTGCGCCACGGCCCGCGCAACCTTGAGGGCGATCCGCGGGTAGTCGCACGGGACGGACGAGTGCGTACCCAGGTCGGCGACCTCATACCCCTGGGCTTGCAGCCAGCGGAGCACCGTCGCCTTGCGCGCGAATCCGCCATGGTCGGCGCCGACGGCGACGCGTCGCACCGCGGGGACGCGCCGCGGCATCAGGTCCGTACTCCGAGGGAGCGCAGGACGCGCTCGATGCTGTCGCGGATGTCGGCGAAGCAGACCTCGTACACTTCCATCGGTTTGCCGATGGGGTCGGGGATGTTGGGCGACTGCGGCGGCTCCAGCGGGCGCTCAAGCCCATAGGCTTTCAGCAGGTGGATCTTGCCCCGCGCGCTGGGGAAGCGCCGGGCGATCTCCTCCACGTGGAACTCCTCCATGGTCAGGATGAGGTCGGCCTGCTGGACCGCGTCCACGGTGAGCCCGCGCGCCCGGTGCGCCGAGCAGTCCACGCCTTCCAGGAGCAGCACCCGCTGGGTTTCGCGGGTCGGGGTCATGCCCTCGACGGCGGCGACTCCGGCCGAGGAGACCGTCGGGCCGGAGAGCCCGGCCCGTGCGAGGCGCGCACGCAAGAGCCATTCGGCCATGACGCTCCGGCAGCTGTTGCCGGTGCAGACAAAGAGCAGGGACTTCATGGCCATGCGTGTCCTGGCACGCGGTGCCGTGGCGCGGCCATCACCGCAGGGCCGCCATGATCGCCTCCCGCCCGATGGCGCCTTCCCGCACGATGATGACGTCTTCTCCGGTCACGTGGACGACGGTGGATTCGCGGCCGAGCGGTGTCGGGCCCGCATCCAGGACGCCCTCGCAATCATCGCCCAGTGCCGCGAGCACTTCGCCGGCGTCCGTCGGCGGCGGCAGGCCGCTGCGGTTCGCGCTGGGCGCGGCCACCGGCACCCCGCACGCTGTCAGCAAGGCGCGGGCGACCGGGTGGTCCGGCACGCGGAATCCGATCGAGCGTCCATCAGGCGTTGGCAGGACCAGCGTGAGCGGCCCGGGCCAGAACCGGGTCATCAACCGGCGCGCCGGCGGGGGGATGGCGGCCACGAGCGCCTCCACCTGTTCCGGGCCCGGCAAGTGCCAGGAGTAGGGCTTGTCCGGCGGGCGCCCCTTCACGGCGTTCAGGCGGCGCAGCGCGTCGGGATTCGTGGCATCGACGCCCAGCCCGTAGACCGTCTCCGTCGGGAACGCGACCAGTCCGCCACGCCGCAGGACGGCCGCCGCCTCGGCGATCACGACCGGATCCGGCGAGTCAGTTCGCACCGACCACACGCGCGCCGTCATGCCCACTCCCCGTGATGGCGCCACGCTTGCACCGTGCGCGTCAGGCCGCGCCTGCCTGGATGCCCCGGTCGGCCTTGTCGTTAGCGGCGGCCAACCGGCGCTTGTACGCCGCGAGGGCTCGTGCGAGCGCGGCGTCGGCGAGCGCGAGACACTGCACCGCGAGCAGCGCGGCATTCGCGGCCCCGTTGATCGCGACCGTGGCGACCGGCACGCCCTTGGGCATCTGCGCGGTGGAGAGGAGGCTGTCGAGTCCCTTCAGACTCTGGCTCTCGACGGGGACCCCGATCACCGGCAGGGTCGTGTGGGCCGCGCAGACCCCGGCCAGGTGCGCGGCCCCCCCGGCTCCGGCGATCAAGACCTTCAGCCCCCGCCCGGCCGCGCCGCTGGCGTACGTGCGGACGCGCTCGGGGTTGCGGTGCGCGGAGTGGACGTGCGCCTCCCAGCCCACGCCGAACTCGTCGAGCAGCTTGGCGGCCTGCTGCATCACCGGCCAGTCCGAGTCCGACCCCATCAGGATGCCGACCCGCACGCGCGCGCTGGACTTGCCCCGTCTCATGGTGTCACCGCCGGTCGCTTGAGGGCCCGTGCGCCGATGTCCTTCCGGTACGTCATCCCGTCGAAGTGGATCCCGCTGACGGCTTCATACACGCGCTTCAGGGCCTGCTCCAGGTTGGACCCGCTGGCGACGACGTTCAGCACGCGCCCGCCCCAGGTCAGGGTCCGGTCGCGGTCGCGCTTGCTGCCGGCGTGAAACACCGCGACCTGAGGCTGCTTCGCGGCCTGCTCGAGCCCGCGGATCTCCTTGCCGATCTGGAAGTCACCGGGATACCCGCCGGAGGCCAGCACGACACAGGCACAACTCCCCGTCTCCCACACGCACGGCGCACTCGTCGCCAGCCGCCCCTCGACCGCATCGTCGAGCAACGGGACCAGGTCGCTCTTCAAGAGCGGCAAGATCACCTGCGTCTCTGGATCACCGAAGCGCGCATTGAACTCCAAGACTTTCGGCCCGTCCGCGGTGAGCATGAGCCCGGCGTACAGCACCCCCTTCAGGCTCAACCCCTCGGTGCTCATCGCGCGGATGGTCGGCAGGATGACGTCATCCATGACCCGCCGCTGCAGCCCGGCATCCACCACCGGGGCCGGCGCATAGGCTCCCATGCCGCCGGTGTTGGGTCCCTTGTCACCGTCCTGCAGCCGTTTGTGGTCCTGCGAGGGGAGGAGCGGCACCGCCGTCGTCCCATCGGTGACGACGATGAACGAGGCTTCCTCGCCCACCAACCGCTCCTCAATGACGACGCGCTCGCCAGCCTGACGGAAGATTTTGTCCTCCATCAGGAGGTCAATCGCGCCCAAGGCCTCGCTGAGCGTCTGCGCCACGATCGTGCCCTTGCCGCCGCAGAGCCCGTCAGCCTTCACGACGATGGGAGCCCCCAGCTGGCGGACGTAGGCGCGCGCGGCCTGCGCATCATCGAACACGGCGAAGGTCCCGGTCGGGATGTGGTACTTCTTCATGAGGTTCTTCGCAAAGGCCTTGCTGGACTCGAGGCGCGCCGCCGCCTTGTTGGGACCGAACACGCGCAGACCGCGCTTCTCAAACGCATCCACCAGCCCCTTGGCGAGTGTCCCCTCGGGGCCGACGACCGTCAGGTCGATGTCCTTGCTCTCTGCGAACTCGGTCAGCGCCTCCACATCCTCGGCGCCGAGATCGACCAGCTCCGCCACCTCCCCGATGCCGCCGTTGCCCGGCGCGCAATAGAGCTTGGTCAGCTCCGGCGACTGGCTGAGCTTCCATACCAGGGCGTGCTCTCGCCCGCCCGATCCAATGACGAGTACCCGCATCTCTGACTCCGGTTACGCCTCGACCGTCCCGACGCGCCACGCGGGGATCCCCCGCCGGCGCAGTATCCCCACGACCTGCGGCACGTCCGCTGCACGGCACACCATCGCCATCCCGATCCCCAGATTAAACGTGGCCGCCATCTCGCGCGCGGAGACCCCGGCGCGCTCGATGACACGAAAGATCCGCGGGACCGGCCAGCTGCCGGGCACCACCCGCGCCTCCAACCCACGCCGACGCGCGACCAGGGCCGGCAGCCGTCGCGCGAGCCCGCCGCCGGTCACGTGCACCAGCGCGTGGACCCGGACCCGGCGCACCACTTCCAGCACCGGGCGCACGTAGATCCGCGTCGGGGTCAGCAAGTCCCCGGCCCAGCGCCGCAGCTCGCGGCGCGTCAGCGCGCGCCGCACGAGCGAGAACCCGTTGGCATGCACCCCGGACGAGGCCAGCCCCACAATCGCGTCCCCGGCCCGCACGCCCCGGCCGTCAATCACGCGGCGGCGCTCGACGATCCCCACGCAGAAGCCGGCCACATCGTACCGCCCGCCGCCGTAGACGCCCGGCATTTCGGCGGTCTCGCCGCCCAGGAGCGCGCACCCGCTGGCCGCGCACCCCTCCGCGACGCCCGCCACAACCGCGCTCATCACCGCCGGCTCCAACCGTCCGACCGCGAGATAATCGAGAAAAAAGAGCGGCTGCGCGCCGTAGACCAAGACGTCGTTCACGTTCATCGCGACGACGTCGACCCCGATCCCGCGGTGCCGTCCCGCGAGGCGCGCGACCTCCACTTTCGTGCCCACGCCGTCGGTCGAGGCCACCAAGACCGGATCCCGCCAGCGCCGCGTGGCGAGGCGGAAGAGGCCGGCGAACGCCCCCAGGTCGCGCAGCACCTCCGGCCCGTGTGTGCGGCGGATGCGCGGGCCCATGCGCGCAAGCCACCGGTCCGCGCCGGCGATGTCCACCCCGGCCCGGGCGTACGTCACCGCCATGTCACCCGGAGCACCCCTGGCCCGCGTGCTTCTCAAGCGCAAACTTATCGCCTTCCCCGCCGAAGGGGATGGGGTACACCCCGCTCCAGCACGCCGTGCAATAGGTGTCAGGCTTGCTCACCGCCTTGAGCATCCCCTCCAGCGAAATGTAGCCCAGCGTGTCCACCCCGATGAACTTCCGGATCTCCTCGAGCTCTAGCGCGTTGGCAATCAGTTGCTTGCGGCTCGGGAAATCGATGCCGTAGAAACACGAGTGCTTCGTCGGCGGACAGCTGATGCGCAGGTGGATCGCCTCTGCCCCCGCTTCGCGCAGGCTCTTGACGCGCGCCTTCGTGGTCGTGCCCCGCACAATCGAGTCGTCCACGATGACCAGCCGTTTGCCCTTGATGAGCGCCTTGATCGGGTTGAACTTCACGCGCACCTTGAGGTCGCGGATCTCCTGGGCCGGCTGGATGAAGGTGCGGCCGACGTAGTGGTTCCGGGTCATGCCGATCGTGAATGGGATCTTGGACTCCTGGCTGTAGCCCAGCGCCGCGAAGTTGCCCGAATCCGGGATCGGCATGACCAGGTCGGCGTCGACCGGATGCTCCCGCGCCAGCTGACGGCCCAGCCGCATCCGCACCGCCTGCACGCTCTCGCCGAAGATCTGCGAGTCCGGCCGCGCGAAATAGACATGCTCGAAGAAGCAGTGGGCGCGGCAGGCCGGCTCGTCCTTGAATGGAAAGATCGACCGCGGTCCGGCCGAGGTCACGACGACGATCTCGCCCGGGGCCACCTCCCGCACGAACCGCGCCCCGATGAGGTCCAGCGCGCACGTCTCGGAGGCCAGGACCCAGGATTTATTCAGCCGGCCCAGCACCAGCGGCCGGAACCCATGCGGGTCGCGGCAGCCGATGAGCTCGCGCTCCGTCAGAAAGAGCAGGCTGTAGGCGCCGGCCAGCCGCCGGACGCACTGCGCGAGATCTTCCTCAAAGGTCGCATTCGTCGCGCGGGCCAGCAGGTGGAGGATGATCTCGCTGTCCACCGTCGTCTGGAAGATGGAGCCAGCACCCTCGAGCTCGCGCCGGAGGCTGTAGGCGTTGACGAGGTTGCCGTTGTGCGCGACCGCGATCGAGCCTTTCGCGTAGGTCACCACCAGCGGCTGCGAGTTCTTGAGGCTGCTGGAGCCGGTCGTCGAGTAGCGCGTGTGCCCGATGGCCGAGCGCCCGGGCAGCGCGTGCAGGGTCGCTTCGTTGAAGACCTCCGAAACCAACCCCATGCCTTTGTGGGTGTGCATCGTCTTGCCGTCATACGTCACGAGGCCGGCCGCCTCCTCCCCGCGGTGCTGCAGCGAGTAGAGGCCCAGATACGTCAGCCGCGCCGCATCGCGGTGGCCGTAGATCCCAAAGAGTCCACAGGAGTGTTTGACGTCGTCGTTCATGTCGCCACGCGGCGGCCGGAGCGCCGCTCAGCCAGATACGTCAGCACGGCCACGGCACTCGCCGCGAGCGCAAGCCACCCGCCGAGCAAGCGCTCAGAGACGGTCTCCAGGAGTGCCCCAATGACCCAGAACGCATAGGCCGCGATGGCCACTGCCAACCGGCGCAGGAGGCGTGGGGCGGTGATCGGACGCAGCCGGATCGCTAGAGAAGCCCAGATCCCCACCCAGAACACGGTCCACACCTGCTCCCAGACGGGAGGCACACGGTTCTCCCTGTACTGGTCCATCAGGCCGGACACCAGCCAGGCCCCAAGCGCGAAGAGTGCTCCGTACAGCGCTTGTGCCACCACCTGCCGCACCACGTCACGCCGCGCGCGCCGCCAGAGCAGCTGGAAGATCCCAAACAGCACTGGGTACAGAAACGGTGGCACGAGCAGCGGGATCATGTTCGGGGACTTGACCACATCCTTGACCGGGTGGATGGCCATGCACCCCCCCTGAGAAGGGCAGGAAGAAGCAGACGACGAGTACACCCCAGGCCACCCATCGCACGCGGGGAATCATCCGGTCAGGGCGCGCGACAGGCCGTCGCGCCACGTCTGGGCCAACACCTCAACGGATTCATCCACCCAATCGCCGATCGCCAGTCGCGTGCCGCCCACGGTCCCGATGACCGACGCCGGCACCCCGTGCCGGGCGGCCGCGGCCACGAGCGGATCGACGGCGGCGCGCGGGGCGCTCACCACGATGCGGCCTGCGCTCTCCCCGAAGAGCAGTGCGTCCGTCCGTTTGGTCAGCCGCGTCACCGAGATCGGCGGTCGAACCGCTGCACCCAGCAGGCGATCTGCGTCCATGAGGCACGATTCGGCCAGCGTCACCGCGAGGCCGCCATCCGAGCAGTCGTGCGCCGAGCGCAGCCAGCCGGCGCGCACCGCCTCAAGCATGAGGCGCTGGAGCGCGCGCTCCCGGGCCAAGTCCACGCGTGGCGGCTTACCGCGCTTGCGCCCGTGGATCACCGCGAGATACTCGCTGCCGCCCAGCTCGTCCCGCGTCTCACCCAGCAGGACGATCGCATCACCAGATTCTTTGAAACTCGCCGTGATCGGCGCGGGGGGTGTCCCCGCCCCCCGCCC
>SBAZ01000088.1 GCA_005239935.1 Planctomycetales bacterium
CCGGACATGACCTATATCATCATGGACAACTCGACGTACGGGCTGACCAAGGGGCAGTACTCGCCGACATCGGAGGTCGGCCACGTAGCCGGCTCGACCCCGTACGGGAACATCGAGCGGCCGCTCAACCCGCTGGCAATGCTCATCGCCTATGGGGCGTCGTTCGTCGCCCAGGGCTACTCGGGCAAGCCCAAGGAGCTGACGGACCTCACCCAACGGGCCATGGCGCACAAAGGCTTCGCCTTCATTAACGTCCTCAGCCCGTGCATCACGTTCTACAACACGTATAAGATCATTCCGCCGAAGCTGGGGGACGTGCCGAAGGATCACGATCCGAGCGACCGCGCCAAGGCCTTCGCGCTCGCGCTCGAGCAGGACCACATCCTGCTGGGCCTGTTCTATCAGGAGCGGCGGCCCACGTTTGAAGAAGGCGTGGCCGAGACGATCAAGAAGGGCCAGGCCGCGAGTCGCCCCAGGTTGGACGAGATTTTCGCCGAGTTCGCCTGACGCCACCCTGCCCGGCCGTGAACGCACCCTCGTCGAGCTCAGCGCACGCCCGCGCCGGCTGACTGACATGCCCTCCGGCCGCACCCGCCTCGAACGCGACTCGCTCGGCACCAAGCGCGTGCCGGCGCACGCCTACTACGGGATCCAGACCTTCCGCGCCGTCGAGAACTTCCCCATCAGCGGCCTGCGGCTGCCGGTCGAGATGATTCGCGCTTACGCCCTCATCAAGAAGGCCGCGGCCGAAGCGAACCGGCGCGTGCGGGCCTTGCCGCCACGGCAGGCCGGCGCTATCCGGCGCGCCTGCGAGGAAATCCTGCGGGGCCGGTTCGACGACCAGTTCGTCGTGGACGCCTACCAGGCAGGGGCCGGCACCTCCTTCAACATGAACGCGAACGAGGTCATCGCCAACCGGGCCAACGAGCTCCTGGGGGCGCGCAAAGGCACATACCAGCGTGTGCGGCCCAACGACCATGTCAACATGGCGCAGTCCACGAACGATACATTCCCGACGGCCATGCGCCTGGCCTGCCTCTCGAAGCTGCCTGCACTGCGCGAGGCGATGCAGCGCCTCGAGCGGTCCCTGGCGCGAAAGGGACGGCAATTCCAACACGTCGTGAAGGCCGGCCGGACCCATCTCCAGGACGCGGTGCCGGTGCGGCTGGGCGGCGAGTTCGCTGCCTATGCGCTGGCGGTGGCGAAAGCGCGCACGGCGATCGAGCAGGCGGCACGCGCGCTGGTGGAACTGAATCTAGGCGGCACGGCCGTGGGCACCGGCATGAACGCGTCCCCGCGGTACCGGCGGCTGGCGGTGGGCGCCCTGCGCCGGTGGACCGGGCTGCCGCTGCGCCCGGGCGCGCACCTGCAGGAACGCACGCAGAGCCAGGCGGACTTCGCGCGCTTCTCCGGTGCGCTGCGGGCCTATGCCCTTGAGCTCATCCGCATCGCGAATGACCTGCGCCTGCTGGCGTCCGGCCCGCACACCGGGCTGGGGGAAATCGACCTGCCCGCGGTCCAGCCCGGCTCATCGATCATGCCCGGCAAGGTGAATCCGGTCATTGCCGAGATGACCGACATGGTGGGCTTCCAGGTGCTCGGCCACGATGCCACCGTGGCGTACGCGGTGCAGGCCGGGCAGCTGGAGCTCAACGTCATGATGCCGGTCATCGCCTACAACGTCCTGCAGTCGATGCACCTGCTAACGACCACCAGCCGCGTGCTCTCAAGGCGCTGCGTGGAGGGCATTACGGCGCATCCGCGGCGCTGCCGGGATGTGGCGGAGCGCAGCCTGGCGTTGATCACGGCCCTGGCCCCGGCCATGGGCTACCTGCAGGCGGCGGCGATCGCGAAGGAATCCTTGCGCACGGGCAAGTCGGTACGCCAGGTGGCGCTGGACCGGCGGCTGCTCACCCCTGGGGCGGCTCGCCGATTGCTCGATCCTATCCGCCTGAGCCGCAGTCAGTAACAGCGGCTGCAGCGCACACGCGACGGTTGCCGGCCTCGTAGCGAAGTGCTAAAATTTCCAGTCTGTGCCTCGTCGAGCGCCCGTCCCTCGGCTTCGCTCGGGACGGGCGCGGTTGGCGACGCGATCCGAGCGCCCGTAGCTCACTTGGATAGAGCGCCTGGCTTCGAACCAGGAGGTAGCAGGTTCGATTCCTGCCGGGCGCGAATTTTTGGGAACACGGCAGGAATCGAAGGTCGGGTGCCTTCCGCACCCGACATTCCGCGGCCGCCTCGATGGCGGCCGCTGCAGGAGCCACGGTGGGGATCCAGCGGAGGCGGCGATTCCTGCGGGGCACGGGATTTGTCAGTCGGAGTGGGTGCGCTGAAGGGTGGCGACACTGCAGTCAGCCAGCTGAAAGGCTGGGAGCGCAAGGAACGTGTGCAGTCCTTGCGGCGACAGGGATTGAGCTACCGCGAGATAGCTGCGCGCCTGCCCTTTTCGTTGTCCCGTAGCACTCTCAGCAACTGGTGCAAGCACATTGAGCTGACAATGGAACAGCTAGACCGATTGGATCGGCTCTTTCGTGACGGAAGCTATCGAGGGCGGCTACGCGGACCGAAGGCGACGCAGGCGCGCAGAGTCAAGGAAATTGAAGCCATTCGAGAGCGCGCGCGTGCTGAGATTCCCAGAGTGCTCGCCAACAGTCTCTGGCTCGCGGGACTCATGCTCTACTGGGCCGAGGGAGCGAAGACAAAGCACGTCGCTGTCTGCAACTCAGATGCGAGCCTGATGAGAGTCATGATGCGCTGGTTTCGCGAGATCCTACGGGTTCCTGAGGACAAGTTCAGGGCTCAGCTTCACCTTCACTCCGGGCAGGACGAGGCGGCGATGAAGGCCTGGTGGTCAGACACACTGAGTATTCCACTTGCGCAGTTCGGCAAGTCGTTTGTGAAGCGTGAAGGAAGCGGGCATCGGCGAAACATCTTGTATCAAGGCACGGTGCGTGTTCGGGTGAGCAATGCCGATCTCCTCCATAGGATTCTTGGGTGGATCAGCGGAATAGACGAGCGGCCCGGGGCCGTTAGCTCAATTGGTAGAGCTGCTCCCTCTTAAGGAGATGGTTGCAGGTTCGATTCCTGCACGGCCCACTCTTTGAACTCATGCTCGACGGGCGAGTGGCGAAACTGGCAACCGCGCAGGCCTTAGGAGCCTGTCCCGCAAGGGTTGGAGGTTCGACTCCTCTCTCGCCCATTCGATCTGGGACAGGACCAGCGGGAGTAGCTCAGGGGTAGAGCATCACGTTGCCAACGTGAGGGTCGCGGGTTCAAATCCCGTCTCCCGCTCCACATTCTTCGCAGACGACCGGTATCGATCAGACGTGTATCAGACACGTGTCTGATACCGAAACTGTAGAGGATCGCATGCAGATTATGGAGTTTCTGAACGCCCAGGCCGTCAGTTGTCACGTCAAGGCTCAGACCAAAGCGGATGTCATCCGGGAGTTGGTCGAGCTCCTCGCGAAAGCCGGGTCCATCAAACCGAAGGACGTGGACCACTTGGTCCAGATCTTGCTCGAGCGCGAGGCCTTGGGCTCGACCGGCATCGGCCAGGGTGTGGCGATCCCGCACGGGAAGACGAAGCAGGTGACGACGCTCGTCTCGGCCTTCGGCGTGTCGCGGGCCGGGGTCAACTTCGATTCGCTCGACGGCGAGCCGGTGAAGCTGGTCTTCCTCCTGGTCGCGCCCGAAGACTCCGCCGGCCCCCATCTGAAGGCGCTGGCGCGCATTTCCCGCCTCCTCAAGGACCGCCATTTCCGCGAAAGTCTGATTGCGTCGAAGGACGAGCCGACGCTCGTCAAGATCATTCGCGACGAAGACGAGCGGCGGCATTGACGCGGCCGAGGGCTGCCGCGTCCGGAGACTACCCCACGCACAGCGTTGACTGACATGAACCCCGTTCGGTTCCTCAAATGGTTCTATCCCGGCATGCGCGTGAAGCGCTGGTTCGTCGTCGGCGCACTGGGGATTCTGGTCTTCGGCATGGGCTCGGCGCTGCTCCCGGTCGAGGGCGGGCTGTGGCTGCGCCTCTTCAGCCTGGCTCTCCTCATCGTGGGTCTCTTCCTGGTGGCCGGGGGGCTGGGGGGCATCGTGCGGTCGCTCCTGGAGGTCGTCTCGCCGTTGGAAAAGCAGCAGAATCTGGTGGAGCTCGTGTTCCAGCGGCGGCACCTGGAGAAGGGTCCCAAGATCGTCGCGATCGGGGGCGGTACCGGGCTCTCGGCGCTGCTCTCGGGGCTCAAGCAGTACACGACCAACATCACAGCCATTGTCACCGTCGCCGATGACGGCGGCAGCTCCGGGCGGCTCCGGCAGGAGTTCGACATGCTGCCGCCCGGCGACATCCGCAACTGTCTCGTCGCGCTGGCGGACACGGAACCGCTGATGCAGCGGTTGTTCCAATACCGCTTCACCGGTGAGTCCGCCCTCACGGGCCACAGCTTCGGTAACCTCTTTATCACCGTCATGACGAAGATCACCGGAGACTTTCAGCGCGCCGTCCAGGCCTCAAGCAAGGTGCTCGCGATCCGCGGCCGAGTCGTGCCGGCCACCAACGCGAACATCCGGCTCGTGGCGGAGCATGAGGACGGGAGCGTGACGGTCGGTGAGACGAACATCTCGAGCGCGGAGTCCCGCATCCGGCGCGTCTACCTGGAGCCGAGCGGCTCCCAGCCCGTCGAGGACGCCCTCCAGGCGATCCGCGAGGCGAACGCGATTGTGCTTGGGCCCGGCTCGCTCTACACCAGCATCATCCCCAATCTGCTGGTCGAGCGGCTGGTGGACGCCGTCGTCCAATCCAAGGCGCTGAAAATCTATGTGTGTAACGTGATGACGCAGTCGCGGGAAACCCGGAGTTTCACGGCCAGCGACCACGTGCGCGCGCTCGTGGCGCACACACACCCCGCCGTGCTGCACGCGTGCGTCGTCAACACGAAGCCGGTGCCGGAGACCCTGCGGGAGAAGTACCGGCAGGAAGACGCGGTGCCGGTTGAACCGGATGTCGAGCGCATCCGGGAGCTGGGCTACCGCGTGGTGGACGGCGACTTTGCGAGCCTTGAGAACTATGTCCGGCATGATCCGGACAAGCTGGCGCGCGCCATCATCCAGTTGGTCGTCGGCGCCCGCGGGCGCGCGGGCGCCGTTGCGCCGGCGCATGCCGGAACGAGCGGATGACCCCACCACCGGCGCCTCGAAGCGGTTCCCAATATCGCGTCAACCGCTTCGACGACTCGACGATGCGTCCGCACGGGCGGGTGGGATGACTCAGCCGCCCGTCACCCTCCTCATGGCCATCCACCACCACCAGCCGGTCGGGAACTTCCCGGAGGTCTTCGCGCAGGCCTACCAGAGGGCCTACGAGCCGTTTCTCGCGGTGCTTGAGCGCCATCCGCGCGTGCGCCTGGCCCTGCACTACAGCGGCTGTCTGCTCGACTGGCTCGCGGAGGAGCAGCCGGCGTTCCTGCGCCGTGTCCGCGCC
>SBAZ01000071.1 GCA_005239935.1 Planctomycetales bacterium
CGCCGACGGCGCGCCAGACATAGGTCTCGATGCCGGCAGCCTCCAGGGAGAACATCCCTCCCCAATTATTCGCCCGGGCGACATTGGCTGAGGCGACGCGGTCGTAGAGCTCCGCCTTGCCGGGGATCTCCTTCGTCCCCTCGACGAGCGTCCGGAGCCGGCTCCCGATCGCCTTTCGGCCGATTCCCTCTTCGATCCCTTTGGAAACCGTCTCCCGGAACGGCTCGCGGAGCTGTTCGGGAAAGACCTTACCGAGCCAGAACCGGTCGTGCCGCACGAGCCAGTCCACCGCCTCCTGGCGGGGAAGATCGAAAAGCGTCTGGATCGACCGTCCCACGCCGCGCACGACCTGCCCCGTCCGGAATGACCGCTCCAGGTACTGGCGCATGAGGGGCGTCGCCTCCCCGACGAACTCAGGCCCCAGGATCCGCTCCGCTTCGACAAGCGCCTCCTCGACCGCGCGGCTGAAGTCGAGCGACTCCACGGCGTCGAGCTTCCCCGAGAGGACCTTCCGGAGGGCATTGCCATACACCGTCTGGAGCCGTCCGATCTGGTCGGCGGAGGCCTTCTCGATCGCACGCTCGACCGTCTCCGGCCTGGGGACCATCTGGGGGCGTACGCCACCCTGCTCCAGGGTGTCGAGCGAGAGGGGGCCGAGCGAGGTCATCATGAAGGGGACGTCCGCCCCCGGATGCTCCAGGGGCTTCTGGCCCACCTCCCGGCGCCCCTCGTTGATCGTCAGGATCCCGAGCCGCACGAGCCGGTCCACGATCTCGGAGGCCTTCGCCTCGTCGGTGACGTCGATTTCCTTGAACCGGAGCTCCCAGTCCTGGAATCCGAACCCCCGCTTGATGAGGAAGTTGTTGATGCGGTATTCCAGCCGTGTCTGCTTCGGCTCGATCACGTGGTACTTGAAGATCTCCTGCTGGGTGGCCCCCTCCCCGGCGCCGCCGAGGCCGCCTTTCTCGGTGAGCCCGATCAGGCGCCCGGGGACCCCGTGGGCCACGCGGATTTCTTCAGCGTTATCTGCCCTGAACATCTGGAACGACGCGTCCTTCACCTCGACCGCGAGCGGCTTGATCTCCAGGTCCACCTTCTCCCCCTCGTCCTGCACGATCTCCAGGATCAGGGTCTTGTGGGCCGCGCCCTTGATGTGCGAGCGGAAGTATTCCTCGATGCGCTTACGGGTCCCTTTGGCTAGCTCCCCGCCCTTCACGATGATCGCGTACTGGGGAATGGCATTGTTCTCGAAGAAACTGATGTTGAAGTCGCCCGCCTTCTTGTTTCCGACCAGGGCCCGCAAGGCGGGGAGGAAGTCCGGCAGGCCGTAGTAGCTCGAGCGCGGGTGGTAGTTCTTGAGATGGATGACCTCGTTCAGGAGCCGGCGCTTCCCGATGGGCTTCTCGGCGTCCCCTGGATCGAAGGAATCCGGCGCCTTCGGGTCGCTCCCGAAGTTCCGGAAGTAGACCATCTTGTTGTCGCGGACCTGGATGAATCCCTTCTTGTCCTTCCGGACCCGCACGGTGACGGCCGGCACGTGGTAGATCGCGCGGGGCGGGCCCTCCCCAAGACGGTTCCTGACTACCTCGAAGTAGCCGTTCCCCAGGGCCTCGAAGTCGGTGAGGACGTTCTCAAGGATCTCGCCCCAGGTCATCTCGTCGTTCGGGTGGTCGAAGAATTCCTTCAGCGCCAGTTTGTGCGCGGGGTCCGGCGCCTTCACCCCCTCCGGCACGATGAAGTCGTAGCCGAGCCCGGCGGTGCTGATCGCCTTCGCCTTCACGCAGTTGTGGACGAGGTAGCCATTAGCGACGTAGGAGGGGTCGCCTTCCACCTCCAGGTTGTAGACCGGCCCCCGGTACTGGATGCGCGTGACCTCCTTCACCCTGCGGAAGACCTTCCCGTAGCGGAACAAGAGGTTCTTGCCCTTGCCATCCTGTGCCCCGTACCGGCCAGCCAAGAACCGCTCGGCATCGTCGCCGGTCAGGAAGACATCGTGTCGCGTACGGCGCGAGGGGTCCGGACCACGACTCCCGCGATAAAGGGGGGTGTAGCCAAGATCCTCCAGAAGTGCCCGGACCTGCCGCGCAAGCGTCCGGGAGACCGTCACGAACTGCAGGGTCCGCTCGCCAGGACTCCCATTCCGCCGTCTGTGGCCGTCCCCCTCGAAGTACGCGTGGAGGAGCGAGTGCGCCAGGGGTCTTGTCAACGCCTTCATGAGGTCCGGGTGGATGCGCTTCGTGACGCAGCCGACACCGCCCAGCTCGACCAGGAAACGACCCACTCGCGGGCTCATGACCATGAGCTGGCTCGTGTGCTTGCGCATTTCAGTGTGAACGAAACCGCTCAGGTCGAAACACCGCTCCAGAGTCTGTCGCGCCCGCGAAACCAGATCGGCCTCATGGCTCCCGAAGCACAAGGAGACGCGGACATTCTTGGAGGGGCGATTCCTGGCCGCAACGGTGACGGAACCCTCTGCGAGGTACCATCCAAGGAAGCGGGCCATGTCCCGATCGATCTGCCATCCGTTCACGGGGATGGTCTCGGCATCTTCACGCAAGCGCAGGGGGGTAGCGACCCAGTCTCCCCGCGCGATCTTGCCAATGGGGAGATAATCGGCCTGGCCAACCCCTGAGCGTGCTTGGTCGAGCGCGGGCGTGCGCAGGCAATACACCGGGTGTTCGAGAGTGGCCTCCAACGGAAGGTTGCTTCCTTCAACGCGGACCTCGGCCAAGTGTCCCGAGTGGGGCCGCGACATCGTCCGGAAGACGGTGTGCGGCAGCCCATCGGCGGCGATCACCCGGTCGCCTTCCGCGATGTCCTGAATCTCCTTTTCGATCCCTCCCTCAAGCATTACCAGCGTTCCCGGCGGAAAACACCTGTAGTGCCAAGTGTTGACCTCGAGGAAGAGGCAGAGTGCGTCCAAGTTGTAGGGCGGCTCCTTCGCGCCGGTCTTGCCGTAGTCCCAACTATCCTCGGGGATCTGCGCGGAGCGGCTGACGGCGTCCGCCAGGGCCTCGTCCTCTCCCAGGATGTGCGCTTTGATGATTCCCGGCATGGTCGCCTACGAGAGGAGGGGGATGACCTCGTCGAGCTGGGCGTCCGTGATGCCG
>SBAZ01000117.1 GCA_005239935.1 Planctomycetales bacterium
CAGACTCGGCGCGGCCGAGGAGTTGCCGGGCCGAGTCTGCGGCCGCACGCCAGCAGTGGGCCGAGGCGCAGGCCGCGCTCGAAGAACTGATTGCGACCTATCCCGAATCGCCCTGGACCGATGACGCCCTCGTGCGGCTCGGTGAGGCGCTGGGGCAGCAGGAGCGCTTCGCGGAGGCGACCACCGCCTACCACACGTTTCTTGAGCAGTTTCCGGAATCGCCGCTCGCGGCGACCGCGCAGGAGCGTCTGGGGAGCATGAACATCGGGCTCTTGCTGTCCCCGACGCTGACGCCGAGCGACGGCGTGGTCGAGGTCAAGTCCGGCGACACCCTCGGCAAGATCGCCCAGCGGACGGGCACGACCGTGGAGTTTCTGCAGGAAGCCAATGCGGTGCAGGGCAGCCTCATTCGGCCCGGCCAGAAACTGAAGGTGCCCAAGGGGCGCTTCACTATCGTTGTGGACAAGTCGGACAACCGGCTGCTGCTGACCCGGGGGGACGAGTTCGTGAAATCCTACCGCGTCGCCACCGGCAAGGACAATTCGACGCCGGTGGGCACCTTCAAGGTCGTCAACCGCATCCCCAACCCCGTGTGGTACACCCAGGGTGCCGTCGTGCCGCCGGACAGCCCGGAGAACATCCTGGGGACGCGGTGGCTCGGCTTCGACAAGAAGGGCTACGGCATCCACGGCTCGGTGGATCCCACCGCGATGGGCAAGCAGGTCACTGCCGGGTGCGTGCGGATGACCAACGGGGATGTCGAGGAGCTCTTCACGATCGTGCCCGTCGGCACGGAAGTCACGATCGTCGACTAACCGTCACACCGCCGATCGGTTCCACCGGGAGGATGCATGGCATCGCCCATTCCCCCACAACCCACAGCCTCGTCGGTGAACGGGTACCGCTACGACTTCGAGAAGCCCATCGCGGAGCTGGAGCACCGCCTGCAGGAAGCGCGCAACGGCGGCGAACGGCACGCGCCGGAGGTTCGGACCCTCGTGACGCAGCTGGAGCAGCTCAAGCGCCGCATCTACGGCAGCCTGACGCCCTGGCAGCGCGTGCAGCTGGCGCGCCACCCGCAGCGGCCGTACACGCTGGACTACATCGGACTCTTGTGCAGCGACTTCGTCGAGCTGCACGGCGACCGGCTCTATGGCGATGACCGCGCCCTCGTCGGGGGCACCGCGCGGTTCGAGGGCCGACCCTGCCTGGTCCTGGGGCACCAGAAAGGGCGCGACACGAAGGAAAACCTCATGCGCAATTTCGGGTCCGCCCATCCGGAGGGGTACCGCAAGGCGCTGCGGCTGATGACGCTCGCGGCGAAGTGCCGCCTGCCGGTCATCGTGCTCATCGACACGCCGGGCGCCTACCCGGGCATCGGGGCGGAGGAACGCGGCCAGGCGCACTCGATTGCGTGGAACCTGCGGGAGATGGCGCGCCTGCGCACGCCGGTCTACGTGTGCGTGATTGGCGAAGGCGGCTCGGGCGGGGCGCTGGGCGTGGGGATCGGCGACTGCGTGACGATGCTGGACAACGCGTACTACTCGGTGATCTCGCCGGAAGGTTGCGCGGCGATTCTGTGGCGGGATCGGGCCCGGGCGGCCGATGCCGCCGCGGCGTTGCGGCTCACGGCGGCGGACCTCCTAGGTTTCGGGATCGTGGATGAGATCATCGAGGAGCCGCTTGGCGGGGCCCACCATGACCCGGAGTTCGTCAGCCAGCGCCTGCGCGCCTCGATCCTGCGGTTCCTCAAGTTCGCCGACTCGCAGCCGCTGGACGCCCTGCTCGAGCGGCGCTATCAGCGGTTCCGGCGGCTCGGCGTCTTCGTCTCCCGCCAGCAGGCCACCGCGTCCGCGGCGGCCCCCACCAGCGCCTAGAACCTAACCCCGGTTCCGCGCCTCGGCCAGGAGCTGGCTGATGCGCGCGAGGAGCACGCCGAGATCCTGAGGCTTGCCCGTGACGAAGCAGGGCCCATCCGTATCGTAGGGCAACGCTTCCCAGTGGGCCTCGAGCGCCATCGACGTCATCAGGATCACAGGCAGCTGGCGGGTTGAGGCGTTGGCGCGCAGCGCCTGGTAGGTCTGCATGCCGTCCTGGTCCGGCATGATCATGTCGAGCAGGATGAGATCCGGCGGCTGCTTCAACGCCGCCTCCACCCCCTCCTTGCCGGTGGCGCAGGAGGTCACCTCGTACCCCTCGGCGCGCAGGCGCACCGAGAGGACTTCCCGCAAGTCGTCGGCGTCGTCAATCAGCAGGATCCGCTGGACGGTGTCCGTCATGATCCTCACCTGCCTCAAAGTCTAGCCGCTTCCGGGCCGCAGTGCAATGGATCGCGTCTGCAAAATCATGCCGGGGGTGGGAGTTGAACCCACATGCCCTTGCGGGCACGGGATTTTGAGTCCCGCGTGTCTGCCAGTTCCACCACCCCGGCTCGCGGACTGTCACTTTCTATCGAGGAACAGCTTGATGAGATCGATCGGAATAGGGAAGAGCGTCGTCGAGTTCTTCTCCGTGGCGATCTCGGCCAGGGTCTGCAGGTAGCGCATCTGCAGCGCCATGGGCTGCTCGCTCATGATGCGGGCCGCCTGCGTCAGTTTCTCCGCCGCCTGGAATTCCGCCTCGGCGCCGATGATCTTCGCCCGCCGCACGCGCTCCGCCTCGGCCTGGCGCGCGATGGCGCGTCGCATCTCCTCGGGCAGGTCCACGTGCTTGATTTCAACCGCCGACACCTTCACACCCCACGGGTCGGTCGCCTTGTCAATGGTTTCCTGAAGTTGCGCGTTCAGCTTCTCGCGCTGGGAGAGCAAATCGTCCAGCTCGACCTGCCCAAGGATGCTGCGCAGCGTGGTCTGCGCCATCTGCGACGTCGCGAAGAGATAGTCCTCCACCTCAACGATCGCCTTGTTCGGGTTCATGACGCGGAAGTAGATGACGGCATTCACCTTGATGGACACGTTGTCCTTGGTGATGACGTCCTGCGGGGGCACATCGAGGGTGATCGTCCGCAGGCTGATGCGCACGAACCGGTCGATGGGCCAGACGATGAGCTTGAGGCCCGGCCCGAGCGGCTCCGCGACCAATCGGCCCAGACGGAAGACGACGCCGCGCTCATATTCGTTGAGAATCTTGATGCAGTTGAAGAGGTACATGACCCCGAGCGTGATCGGCACCGCGAGTGTCAGCATGCTCGTTCCTCCCTAGGCCGTCGGCTCCACGCGCAGCAACATCCCGTCCACCCGCACGACCCGGACGCGCGCGCCCTGTCGGATGGCACTCGGGGCGACGGCGTTCCAGACTTCTCCATGCACGAAGATCTTGCCCTCCGGAGCCAAATCGGTCGAGGCCGTGCCGATTTCCCCCACCAGGCCCTGCGGCCCGGTCACGACCCGGGCGGTCTGCGCGCGCAACGCCCGCTGCACGATGAACAGCACGATCGCGGCAAGCGTCGCGACGGTCGGCGCGACCACGCGCAGGGAGACCTGCAGGTGCGGCTCGGGAGACTCGAACAGCAGCAGGCTGCCCAGCGTCAGCGCGATAACGCCGCCAACGGCCAGGAGACCGTGACTGATGATCTTGATCTCCGCGATGAGCAGTCCCAGACCCACCAGGATGAGGGCGACGGCCGCGTAGCTCACGGGCAGGGCCTGAAAGGCATAGAGGGCGAGCAGCAGACAGATGAGGCCCGCGATGCCAGGAAATCCCACCCCGGGGTGGGTGAACTCGAAGACCAGGCCGAGTGTGCCGAGCATCATGAGCAGATAGGCGACATTGGGATTGGTGATGACCGCGAGAAACTGCTCGCGGCGGCTCATCGGCACGGCGACGACGGAGGCCCCGGCGGTGGCCAACTCGACCTCGCCGGCGGGCAGCTGGACACGGCGACCGTCAATCTGGACCAGGAGGTCCGGCACGTCCCGGGCGATGAGATCCACGATGCGCTCTTGGACGGCGTCGGTCTCGGTCACGGAGAAGCTTTCCCGGACGGCCTTCTCCGCCCACGCCGCGTTGCGGCCGCGCGCCTTGGCGATGGTCGTGATCCAGGCCACGGTATCGTTCACGATCTTGTCCGTCATCGGTCCGGACTCTTCGACGACCTCTTCCTCGGCTTCCTCGGCCGGCCGGCGCGCGCGCTTGGCATCCTCCTCGGTGACGCGCCGGATGCGCTTGATGAGCCGCTTGATCGGCC
>SBAZ01000074.1 GCA_005239935.1 Planctomycetales bacterium
GCCTGCCGGTCCAGCGTCGTCGCCAGCTCGAGCGAGTCCACCGAATGGATGGTGTCAAACAGCGCCACCGCGTCCTTCGCCTTGTTGCGCTGCAGATGCCCGAGGAAATGCCACCGAAGGAGACGCGGCGGCCGCCGCCAGTCGCCCATCTTGGCTTTCGCCTCCTGCACGCGGTTCTCGCCGAGTTCGGTCAGCCCCTGTGCGGCGGCGTCCTGCAGCACCGCGAGCGGCAGCCCCTTGGTCACCCCGATGAG
Organism: Planctomycetales bacterium; assembly: GCA_005239935.1. Taxonomy (GTDB): domain Bacteria; phylum Omnitrophota; class Gorgyraeia; order Aquiviventales; family Aquiviventaceae; genus SBAZ01. The sequence continues at coordinate 255 of SBAZ01000074.1, forward strand.
GACGACCTGCGCGGGAGTCCGGCCGGCGCGCCGGCAGGCGGCGGCCATTCGTTGTCGTACGATCGCAAGGTTGGCAGCCATCATCCGACGAGGGGCTATCATAACACCAAACCCGGTGCCTGACACCTGAGGGCAGACACCTGAGGGCAAGCGCGGTGTCTGACACCAAGGTGTCAGACGCCGTGCTCAGAAGTATTCGGTGAGGAGCGTGCGGGTCTGCGCCACGGCGCGGTCGAACCAGCCATGAGCGGCGGCGGGATGGGCGGGGCCGGCGGCCGTTGCCAGCGCCAGCAGGCCCAGTGCGGGCTGCAGCGCCATCTGCCCCGCGAGGTCGGTGCCATGGGCGTGTGGGGATCGGGCCAGCCGTGTCGGGATCTTGGTCGCGTGCTCCAGCCATTCCGCGACGCCGTCAAGCAGCGCCGTGCGGCCGGCCAGCAGCAGGCCATCCGGCTTCGCGGCGCTGTCCAGCATCTCCGCGAGGCCCTGCCGAACCTGCTCCAGCCCGGCGTGCACGGCATGCTTCACTTCGGCCCGCCGGCTCGCCAGGCCCTGCTGACTCAGCGGGAGGGCTTCCTCCGTGGTCAAGCCCAGCGCGCTGGCGACCTCCCGGAGGAGCGGGACCCCGCCCCAGCGGATCGTGCGCGCGCGCTGCAGACGGCCCTCGATGAGCAGCCCCAGGTTGGTCGTGAGTCCGCCCACATCGATGAGGACGCACCGATGCTGGCGGGTGCCGTCGTCGGCCGCGAGCGCGGCCGCGGTCGCCTGCAGGCTTGTCGTCATCCAGGCCACCTCGAGGCCCGCGGACTCGACGGCCTGCGTCATGGCCCGGCGCGCCGCGAGCGGTGTCGTGACCAGGTGGAACGTGCCAGAGAGCTGGGTCGCCGGCAGCCCGCGGGGGTCGCGCACGCCCTGGAATCCGTTGCCGTCGCAGCCAAGCCGCTCCACGATCACGGCCTCGCGGTCCACCGGCAGCACCTGGTGCAGCGCGGTCGTCTCCAGGCGGCGCAGGTCCTGCTGGCGCACCGCGATCGGCTCATCCGCCAGCTGGATCATCGCGCGGATCTGCTCGCTCACGGCGCTCGGGTGGCTGAATGACACAAGCGCTCGATGCGCATCCGTCGTGACGCCGGTCGCGTCGAGCGCCTGCTCGATCGTGCGCCCGACCAGCAGCGGATCGTTCAGCCACGTCTCGGCGGCTTGGTCGAACGGCGCGAGCGCCGTGCCAAGGACGTCCGCCCCAGGCGCGCGTTCCCGCGGCAGGCCGACCGCGCAGGTGACTCGGGTGGCTCCCAGGTCGAGCGCGATCAACGGCCTGGGAAGCATCAGGTGGCCTGGCCCACCACCGGTTCCGTGAAGCGGACGTCAATATAGCGCGCCGCGACTTGGCGCGCCGTGATCACGCGCAACGCGGCGCGCAGACGGTCGAGCTGTGCAGGCAGTTCGGCCTCCGAGCCGCAGCGGATCTCCGTCGTGTCATCCAGCACGAACCGCAGGTGCTGCGGGTCCGCCGCGTTCAGGTCAGTCAGGCGGGCGCCGGCCAAGGCCGGATGTCGGCGCAGGCGCTGCAGCACCCGCAGCGCCACCATGAGCCGCTCATCGGCGTTGGCATGCCCGGGCTTGATGGGGCGCGCGGCCTGCTCCAGCCCGACCAACCGGACGAGCGCTCCGGGCGGTGCGCTTTCCATCGGGAAGACGACTCCCTCGGCATCCACGCCGTAGCGCTGCCCCAGTCGGATCTCGGCGACCGGGACGCGGCGGACCGCTTCAATGCCCAGCGTGCCCGGCAGGCGCCGCACCACGCGCACGAACTTCAGCGACGGCGCCTGCGCGTGCAGCTCGGCGGCGAGCGCGCGCAGGTCCAGGGTCCACAGGTTGCGGCCGATGAGCGGCTGGCGTATCGCGAGCCGCACGTCCGCGGGCCACTGCACCGCGGTGATCCGGAAGGCGTCGGTCTTGGCGGCCACGCGCGCGAGGCCGGCGGCGGCGGCCGCGAGGATGAGCACGGCCGCGACCCATTGCGGGTGGCGCACGGCGGCGCGCGCCGCGGCCCACACCCCGCGCAGCAGCGCCGGCACGAGCCCGCTGTACCGCCGCCGGGACCGCTTAGCCATCGCTGCGCACCAAGGGCGTCGCCGCGTGGAGGGCCAGCAGCGTGAGCCGTTCGCAGACGTCATCATAGGACAGCCCGGCGCACGCGGCCGCCTTCGGCAGCAGACTCGTCGGCGTGAACCCGGGAATCGTGTTGACCTCCAGGACCACCGGCACCTGGGCGTCGTTCAACATGATGTCCGTGCGCGACAGGTGCCGGCAGCCGATGGCCTCGTGCGCGCGCTGGCCAGCCGCCTGCACGGCGCGGGCGACGGCTGCTGGCAGGCGGGCCGGCACGTCGTACGCCGTCATGCCCGGCGTGTACTTGGCGGCAAAGTCGAAGACCTGGTGCTTGGGCCGGATTTCCACGACCGGCAGCACCATGTCGTCCAGCATCCCCACCGTCAGCTCCCGCCCGCGCACATAGTCCTCGACCAGCAGCGTCTCGCTGTACGTTCCGGCCAGCGCCAGCGCCGCGGCGAGCTCCTCAGGACGGACGACCTTGGAGAGCCCGATGCTCGAGCCCTGGTCCACCGGCTTCACAATGAGCGGGTAGCGCAGTCCCCGCAGAAGGCTGAGGTCCGCGCGGCTGGCCTGGACCATCCGCCAACGCGGCACCGCGAGCCCGGCGCGCACGAAGCGCTCCCGCGAGGCGATCTTGTCCATCCCCAGGCGGCTCGCGGCGGCATCGGACCCGGTAAACGGCAGATGCAGCGACTCGCACACCTGCTGGACGGCGCCGTCCTCCCCGAAGCGCCCGTGCAGCGCGATGAACACGGCATCCGGACTGAGCCCGCGCAACGCCTCGCGGGTGAAGCTCTCGGCCTGCGCCGTCCCCAGCTCTCGGGGGATGACCACCGGCATCGCGCGGTACCCGCGCCGGCCCAATGCCTCCGCCACCCCCTGCCCGCTACGCAGCGAGACGTCGTGTTCTTCGGACGGCCCGCCCATCAGGATGGCCACCATGCCGGCGGTCATGACGGCGCACTCCACGCCTCGCCGAGCAACCGGACCTCCGGCTGTAGGACGATGCCGAATTGGCCGGCTACGCGCCGCTGCACGTGTTCCATCAGGGCGAGCACGTGGTCGCACGAGGCCTGCCCGAGATTGACGATGAAGTTGCCGTGGCGTGCCGACACCTGCGCATCCCCGATGCGCGCGCCCTTGAGTCCCGCCAGATCAATCAGCCGGCCGGCCCCGAGACCGCCCGGCGGATTGATGAAGGCGCACCCGGCCGACGGGAGCCGCACTTCCTGTGTACTGTTGCGGTACTGCAGGACCCGTCGGATACGCTCCGTGGCCTCCGCCGGCGACACGCGCGGGAAACGCAGCACCGCGCCAGTGACGATGCCCCGCGGCAGCCGCGTGCTCCGGTATCCGAAGCGCAGCGAGGGAGCCGGCAGCTCCGTTACGTCCCCCCGGGCGGACACGATGGTCACCGCCTCGACGAGTCGGCCGATGTCCTGTGCATTCATCGCAATCGCCCCGCCCAGCTGCCCCGGGACTCCCGCGACGGTATCGAGCTCGCCCCAGCCATGGCGCGCGCCGAGCGAGACGAGCCGCTGTGTCAGGAGCCCTGCCCCGCAGCGCACGCGCACCTCCGGGGCGTCCACGTCGGGGTCCAGGACCTCCGCTGTCCGGAACCCACGGCCCAGATGGACCACGAGCCCGCGCACCCCGCGATCCGACGCCAGGGTATTGGTGCCTCCGCCCAGGATCGACACCGGCCATCCCAGCCGCTCCGCATCGCGGAGGACCGATGCCAACTCCTCCAGCGTGGAGGGCTCGGCGAACCATTCGGCCGGTCCGCCGATCCGGAAACTCGTATGATCAGCGAGCGGCGCGTTGCGCTGCACGCAGCTGGGTTGCCACGGCATGGCAGACTTCTCCAATGTCGCCGGCGCCGAGAAAGAAGAACGTATCCCCGGGTCTGGCGATGCGGGTGACATACATCGACACGTCCGGGGTCGGCACGTAGCACACGCAGGGATGCCCGTGCCCCCGGATGAGCCGGGCCAGCCGCTCCCCCGACACGCCGGGGATCGGCGGCTCAAACGCCGAGTAGATGTCCGTGACGATCACGCCGTCGGCTCGGTCGAAGCAGGTGGTGAATTCCTGCTCCAGCGCCTGGGTCCGGCTGAAGCGGTGCGGCTGGAACACGACCAGCCGGTGCCGCGACGCGGCCGTGTCCGCCGCCAGCGTGGCGCGGATCTCCGCGGGATGGTGCGCGTAGTCCTCCACCAGCCAGATATCCCGCGGCAGCCGCAGCAGGTTGAATCGGCGTTGCGTGCCGGTGAACCCTGCCAGCGCCTCACGGATCGTCATGACCGGCAGATCGAGGGTGAGGCCCAGGCCGATGACCGCGAGCGCGTTGAGTACGTTGTGCCGTCCCGGCACCTGGAGCCGAAACGTTCCCAGCGACTGCCCACGCACGCGCGCGTCAAACGTGCTGCCGAGCCCGCGCGGGCGCAGCCCGCGCGCCGTCACATCGGCCTCGGCGTCGAGTCCATAGGTCATGCTCGGCACGGCGCACAAGAGTTCCGCCACGAGGGGATCGTCCGCGCAGCGGATCAGGATCCCGCCCGGGCGCAGTTGATCGACAAATTGCTGGAAGGCGTCCAGGACGCGGTCCAGCGTGTGGTAGTAGTTCAGGTGTTCCCGGTCGATGTTCGTCACGATCGCCACTTCCGGAAACAGATGGAGGAACGAGCCATCCGACTCATCGGATTCCGCGACTAGAAAACGTCCTCGCCCGAACCGCGCGTTCGTACCCAGGGCCCGCATGACCCCGCCCACGGCCACGCTCGGGTCCCAGCCTGCCTCGACCAGCAGATGCGCGGCCATGCCCGATACCGTGGTTTTCCCATGCGCGCCGGCGATCGCGATCAGGCGGGAGTCTGCCGCCAGCTCCGCGAGCAGCTCGCCGCGGCTGATCGTGCGCACGCCCCGCGTCCGGGCCGCCAGGAGCTCCGGTTCCTTGGACGACACCGCGGAGCTGTAGATGACCAGGTCGGTCGGTTGGTCCAGATGATCCGGCGTGTGTCCAACGTGCAGCTCGACGCCGCGCTTCGCGAGGCGCTGCGTGCTGCGGCCCGCTCTCGTATCGCAGCCGCTCACCGCGGCCCCGCGGCCCACGCAAATCTCGGCGAGCCCGCTCATGCCGATGCCCCCGATCCCGATGAAGTGCATGCGCGTGCCGGAGTCAACGCGCATGGGTCTCTCCCACCTGCAAGATCGCCTGTGCCAGTTGCGCCGTCGTATTCTGCCCTGCCAGCCGGCGCACGGCCTCTACCATCACCTGGCGTTTCATCGGATTGGCGAGCAGCGACCGCAGGGTGTCCCGCAACACCTCCGGCGTGGCCGCCGCTTGTTCGAGCACGACGGCTCCGCCGGCCGCCTCCAAGATCCGGGCATTCGCCCGCTGGTGTCCGCGCGCCCCAGGAAACGGCACCAGCACCGATGGCCGGCCGGCCCGCGCCAGCTCGGCCACGGTCGAGGCGCCGGCGCGCGCGACCACCAGGTCCGCCGCCGCATAGGCCGCATCCATCCGCAGGATGTGCGCCGCGACGGAGGCCCGCACGCCGAGGGCCGCATAGGTGTCACGGACCAGGGCCTCGTCCTCCGGGCCCGCGGCGTGCAGCATCTGCCACGCGCCCCGCTCCCGCACCGAGAGCCCGCCCACCACATCCAGCATCCGCAGGTTGAGGACCTGCGAGCCCTGACTGCCGCCGAGCACCAGCACGGTTGGTCGCACCAGGTCGAGGCCGAACGCGGCCGCGCCCTGCTCCCGGGTGCACCGCCCGATGTCCGAGCGCACTGGCATCCCGGTCACGATGCTGCGCACGCCGCTCGGCAGCGCACGCCGCGTCGCGTCGAAGGACAGCGCCGTGCGGTCCATCCAGCGCGCCAGCAGGCGGTTGGCCCGCCCCGGCTCGACGTTCTGCTCGTGGATGAGGCAGCCGAGGCCGCGCCGCCTGGCGGCCAGCAGGATCGGCGCGGACATCCACCCGCCGAACCCGACCACGACGTGCGGCGCGAACGCCCGGAATTCCTCGCCGCTCTGCGACCACAACTGCCCGCTGCGCCAGATCCGCTGAAGCAGCGAGGACGCCGGGGGCACCGGGAGCGGCTCCATCTGCACGGCCTTCGTGCGCACCTCGCGGGCGAGCGCTTCCGCAAGGCCGACGGCACGGCGCCGCCGCGCGTACCAGATCTTCACCCGAGCCCCGGCGCGCGCCAGGTACTGGGCGACCTCGGTCGCGGGGATCAGATGCCCGCCGCTGCCTTCAGCGACTAAGAGAATATTCACCGGAATAGCGCTCCGCCTGCCGGCTGGCCTGCATGATCAAGGCGCACGCGACCAGGTTCACGACCATTGAGGTGCCGCCATAGGAGATGAGCGGCAGCGGCAGCCCCTTGGTGGGCAGGAGCCCCGTGACCACCGCCAGGTTGATGATGCCCTCGAGACCGATCATGCCCACCAGTCCGGTCACGAGATACTTGCTGAACGGGTCCTGGGCCAGCGTCGCAATGCGCAGCCCGCAGGTGAGGAACAATCCCAGCAGTACGATCACCGCCGTCGTCCCGATGAAGCCCAGCTCCTCGCCGAGGATGGCGAAGATGAAGTCCGTGTGCGCGCTTGGCAGGTAGAAGAGCTTCTGCATGGACGCGCCGAGTCCCACGCCCGCGAGCTGTCCGCTGGCGAGGGCGAAGTAGGACTGCAGAATCTGGTACCCGGCCCCCTGCGGGTCCTGCCACGGGTCCAGGAACGCGAGGATGCGCCGTCGCCGGTACTCCGCCCCCGCGATGAGGAAGCCGAGGACGACCACGGCCAGCCCCGCGATGAGGAGCAGATGCTGCCAGCGAGCTTTCGCCACCGCCAGGAGCAGGAGGGCGATGAGGCCCATCGCGATCGCGGTGCCCAGGTCCGGCTGCAAGAGGACAAGCCCGGCCAGCATCCCCGTTACCAGGAGTGGCGGCAGTAGGCCGCGCCAGAAGTCCTGCAGCGAGTCGCCGCGGCGCGCCAGCAGGTCGGCGAGATACAGAATGAGGGCGACCTGCACGAATTCCGATGGCTGGATGCTCCACCGGCCGAGGCGGAACCACCGCTTCGCCCCGCCGACCTCCGGTCCCAGCACGACGACGAGCGCGAGGGCGATGATGCCTGCGAGGACCAGCCACCGGCCCGCACCTCGGAGCCGCTGGTAGGGCACCAGGAGGCAGCCGAGGCTCAGGGAAAGTCCCAACGCGATCGAGAGGAGGTGCTGCTTCACAAACCGCAGGCCGTCGCCATAGGACGCCTCGGCGGCCATGCCGCTGGCGGAATACACGGCGACGATGCCCAGACTCATCAGCGCCGCGATGATGACGAGCAGCAGCTGCCGCAGCGCCTTCTGGCTCATCCCACCACCTGCTGGGCTGCGCCGCCGGCGCAGCGGCCCGCGACCTGAAGCACTCCTGAGGTGGAACGGGCCGCGCCCGGCCGCACCCTGGGAAACTGCACGGAAGCGGCCGGTCGGTCGGCAGGTGGTGGGATCATGCCGCCGCCGCCAGGGACTGGACGGCCGTCTTGAACGCGCGGCCGCGCTCCTCGAAGTCCCGGAACATGTCGAAGCTCGCGCATCCGGGGGAGAACAGCACGGTAGCACCCGGCCCGCCCATGGCTGCGGCCGCGCGGACCGCCTCATCCAGCGTCGTGCACTCGCGCACCCCGGCCTGTCCGCCGCACACCGCCCGCAGGCGCGGACGGGTTTCGCCGATCAAGACAATTCCCTTCACCCGCGGCCGCGCGAGCGCATCCCGCAACGGCGCGAAATCCATCCCCTTGTCCCGCCCGCCGACGATGGCAATGAGGTCGCCGCGCGTCTGCGCCAGCGCGTGGAGGACGCTGTCCGGTGTCGTGGATTTCGAATCATTGATGAAGCGCACGCCCCCGACCGTCGCCACGTGCTCCAGGCGGTGCTCCAGACCCCGGAACATCCGCAGCGTCTGCCAGGTCAGGGGATCCGGCACGTCCGCCAGGCGTGCCACCTGCAGGACCGCCTGCGCCCCCGGCCCGAGTGCGGCCAGCGTCTGCGGGGCCAGCGTCAGCCCGGGTGGATTCTCGGTCGGCGCGCCGAACCACACGCGCCGGGCGCGCACCGCCTCAGCCGCGGCCCGGACTGCGGGATCGGCCGCATTGAGCACAGCCCAGTCGTCCGGCGTCTGGCAGCGGAACAGCCGCGCCTTGGCGGCGAGGTACTCCTCGCGTGAGGCGTGGCGGTCCAGGTGGTTCGTCCCGAGGTTGAGGAAGACGCCGATGCGTGGCCGGAACTGCTCGCACCAGGTCAGCTGAAATGAGCTGACTTCGACGACCGCCACGCTCTCCGGCGTGAGCCGCTCCAGCACCGAGCAGAACGGGGTGCCCAGATTGCCGCAGGCCACCGCGTCGCGTCGGGCGGCGCGCAGGACGGCCGCGAGCAGCGACACCGCGGTACTCTTCCCATTCGTGCCCGTCACGGCGATCAGCGGCGCGGGGCAAAACCTGAACGCCACCTCGATCTCGCTGAGGATCGGCCGCCCCTGCTCACGAGCCCAGCGGATCGGCGCGGCGGTCTCCGGTACGCCGGGACTGACGACGAGCACGTCGGCGGCGTCCAGGGCGTGGCGCGTGTGTCCGCCCAGCTCCACGGACTCGACTCCCTCGGCGCGGAGGGCATCCGCGGCCTGGTCCAGCGCGGCGGAGCGCCCTGCGTCGGTCGCGGTCACCCGCGCACCCACATGCGTGAGCCAGCGTGACGCCGCGATCCCGCTGCGCCCGAGGCCGACGACTGTCACCCGCCGTCCGGCCCACAGCTCCCCGGTCCGATCTCGTCCGCCCGAGCGCCACGCATCCGCGGCCGTGACGGTGGGCGCCAGCCGGTGCGCCCTCATCGCAGGTCCACCAGGGTCAAGCCGAGCATTGCCAGCAGCGTCCCCGCGATCCAGAACCGGACGATGACCTTTGGCTCCTGCAGGCCTCCGAGATGGAAATGATGGTGGATCGGTGCCACGCGGAACACGCGGCGCTTGCCGCGCCACTTGTACGAGCCGACCTGGAGCATGACGGAGAGCGCCTCCAGGACGAACACGCCGCCGATGACCAGCAGCCAGAGCGAGGCATGGGAGAGGAGGCTAATCGCGCCCAGGGCCGCGCCGAGCCCCAGGGCACCGACATCCCCGAGGAACACGCTGGCGGGGAATGCGTTGTACCAGAGGAAGCCGACACACGCACCGGCCAGTGCCGCGCACCAGACCACCAGCACCCGGTTGCGCGGATCCGACGCCAGCGCCCAGAGCCCCAGGGCCGCGAGCGCAATGGCCAGGCAGCCGGCCGCGAGCCCGTCCATGCCGTCGGTGAGGTTGACGGCGTGGGCGCATCCAGCCATGACGACCATGGCAAACGGCACCCAGCCCAAGCCGAGGTCTACGGTCCGGTGCAGCCAGGGAATTTCGAGGATGTGGTAGCTCTGCGCCGTGCTGGACATCACGCCGCCAATCCCGGCCCCGAGGAGGAGCGCGACGACCAACTTCGGGACGCTGCGCAAGCCCAGGGCATTCCGGCCGCGAAACTTGAGCAGGTCGTCGGCGAGCCCCATGACGGCGAGTCCCGCCATCGCGCCGCACACGATCCAGCCATCGGACGACGAGAGCCCGCCGAAGGCCCCCGCGACCGTCAGCGCCACGCCCAGCACGAACAGTCCCCCGAGCGTCGGCGTACCGCGCTTCCCGGCCTGGTACGAGTGCAGCGGCGGGCAGTCTTCATAGCGGGGCGGCTGCGTGCCCTGGGCGCGGGCGAGGGCCGGAATGGCCCATCGGCCCGCGAGGACGGTCGCGACCGCGCTCACGAGCGCGATCAGCACGACGTCACCCAGCGAGCGAACCATCCGGGTGCCCGAAGCGTGCGACCAGGAACTCTGTGACGCGCTCGAGACTCAACTTGCGCGATCCCTTGATGAGCACGCCATCGCCCCGCCGCAGCACCGTGGGCAGCCCGTCGAGCAGTTCCTCCACCGTGTGGTAGGACGCCACGCGCCCGGGACCGCCTTCGCGGACCCCGGCCGCGACGCTCTCGGCGTACTGGCCGACGGCCACCACGCGGTCGATCCCCATCTGCGTCGCGAGCCGACCGATCGCCTGGTGGGCGGCGGGCGCGTACTCGCCCAGCTCCAGCATGTCGCCGATGATCGCCACGCGCCGCGACACCTCCAGGTCCCGCAGCGTTTCGAGCGCCCTCGCGCAGGAGAGCGGGTTCGCGTTATAGCAGTCGTTGAGGATGGTCAGCCCCTCGCAGCGCACGATCTCCGATCGCAGTTTCATGGGCGTGCTGGTCGCCAGGCGCCGCCGCGCCGTCGACATGGGCACGCCGCACGCCCACGCACAGGCCACCGCGGCGAGGGCATTCTCCACGTTGTGGTAGCCGACGAGCGGCAGCGTCCATTCGCCCCGCAGGTCGCGCAGGCGCATCCGCATACCGGCCGCATGGCGTCCGGCATCGGTCGCTTGGATGTCGCAGCGCTCTGTCGTCCCGAACGTGACAACGCGGACACCCGGCTCCAGCCCGCGGCGCGCCTCCAGGCACACATCCAGCTGATCACCGGGCAGCACGGCGGTCCCGTCCGCCGGCAGCGCGTCGAGCAGCGAAAGCTTCTCCTGCAGCACGGCCATGAGCGACCCGAAGAACTCCAGATGTACAGGCCCCACGTTGGTGATGACGGCCTGCGTGGGTTCCACAATGGAGGCCAGGTAGGCGATTTCACCGGGGTGGTTGGTCCCCAGTTCAATCACCGCGGCCGCGTGCTGGGCGCCCAGCCGCAGCAGGGTGAGCGGAACGCCGATGTGATTGTTCTGGGTGCCGGTCGTCTTCAGGACCTTGCTGTCATCATTCAGGAGGTGCGCGACCAGGTCTTTCGTGGTCGTCTTGCCGCACGAGCCGGTCACGGCGACGACCGGGATCCCCATGCGGCGCCGGTGGAACCGCGCCAGGTCGCCGAGCGCCTCCGTCGTGTCCTCCACCACGATGGTCGGGATGGAGCCGGTCCCATTCACGGCCGGCGGGAGCTCCGAGACGACCAGCGCCCCGGCCCCGTGGTGGACCGCGTCGTCGATGAACCGGTGGCCATTGAACCGCGTGCCCTTGATGGCCACGAACGCCTCGCCGGGTTGGAGTTGACGGGAGTCAATCGACACGCCGGAGAGCCGGCCAAGCGCCTGGCCGCGCGCCAACTCACCCTCGGTCGCCTCCAGCAACTGGCGCACGGTCCAGTCAGCCTCGGGGACAGCACTCGTGATGCTCATCCCACCACCTGCCGGGCTGCGCCGCAGGCGCAGCGGCCCGCAAGCTGGATGTAGGTTGACCGGGAGCGGGCCGCGCCCGGCCGCACCCTGGGAAACTGCACGGAAGCGGCCGGTCGGTCGGCAGGTGGTGGGATCATGCCGCCGCTCCGAGCGACACCGCGGTGTGCTGACGCACCGTCAGCCACCGCTCGACCACGTCCCGATCCACGAACGGGATGGAGACGTTCTGGAAAATCTGGTAGGCCTCGTGCCCCTTCCCCGCGAGGAGGACCGTGTCCTCCGGACGCGCCAGCGCCAGGGCGGTCACAATCGCCTGCTCCCGGTCGGCTTGCACTTGGAAATGCTGGAAGGACGGCACAAAGCCGCTGGCGATCTGGCGGATGATGTCCATGGGGTCTTCGTGCCGCGGGTTGTCAGACGTCAGCACCACGTAGTCGGCCAGCTGGCTGGCCAGTCGTCCCATGACCGGACGCTTCGACTGGTCGCGGTCGCCGCCGCAGCCGAACACGATCAGCAACCGCCCCGGCGTGAGTTCTCGCACGGCAGACAGCACCAAGCGCAGCGCATCCGCCGTGTGTGCGTAGTCGATGAGGACGCGAAAACCGAAGTCGTTCGGTACCGGCTCGAGGCGCCCGGGCACCTGGTCGAGTGCGGCCAGGCCCTGCCGCACGACCGACGTCTCAACACCCAGGCCGAGTGTCGCCGCGGCGGCGGCAGCCACGTTGTACAGATTGTGCCGGCCCAGGAGCGGGGTGCGGACCGTCAGGGTCCCCCACGGCGTGTCCAACGCCGCCTCGGAACCCTGCCAGGTGCAGCGGATGTCACGCACGGCGACGCGTGCGGGCCGCTCCAGGCCGAATGTCACGGCCGTCCCCCGCGGCAGCGTGTCCGCCGCCAGACGCCCGAAGTCGTCATCGCCGTTAACCAGCGCAAGCCCGTCGGGACGCAGCGCATCGAAGATGCGCCGCTTGGCCGCGCCGTAGGCCTCGCGCGTCTTGTGGTAGTCCAGGTGGTCGGAGCCGAGATTCGTCAGGATCGCCGCCTGCAGTTCCAGGCCCTCGATGCGCCGCTGGTCAAGTGCGTGCGAGGAGATTTCCATCGTGCACCACTCGATGCCCTCCCCGACCATCTGGGCGAAGTAGCGCTGCAACTCGAGCGGCCCCGGAGTCGTGTTGCTGGAGGGGATCTCGCGGCTGCCGATTTGGTAGACAATCGTGCCGAGCAGCCCGCACGGCGCGTGCAGGGTATCGAGGATGCGCTTGATGAGGTAGGTCGTCGTCGTCTTGCCGTTCGTGCCCGTGACCCCGATGAGGCGGAGCTTTCGTGAGGGATGCCCATAGAAGCGCGCCGCCATGACCGCCAGCGCATGCCGCGCGTCGCGGACCACCACACACGGGCACGGTCTCGAGGTCTGGCGGGGCAGACGTTCCGCGACGACCGCCGCGGCCCCACGCGTGATCGCTTCTTCAATGTAGGCGTGGCCGTCGACCGAGGCGCCCCGGATCGCGACAAAGCAGTCGCCCGGACGCACCTGTTTGGAATGTCGCGCCAGTCCGCTCACCGGGATTGCGGCCACCGGGTCCGCCGTCACGCCATGAAGGAGATCGCGCAGGGTCATCCGCTCCAGGGTCCTTTCACAAGTCCTTCGGCTCAGGCAGCCGGGCAAGCGACGGCTCAGGGCGCTCCGCCGCCCAGTAGCCGGCCAACCGTTCCACGATGCGCTTGAACATGGGCGCCGAGACCGACCCGCCGAAGTACGCGGGGCGCGGCTCATCCATGCTCACCACGATGACAAAGTGAGAGTCAGGCACCGGCCCAAAGCCGACGAAGGAGGCAACGTAACGGCTGTGGGAGTAGCGGCCGGATGGCTCGATCTTCTGAGCCGTCCCGGTTTTTCCGGCCACCGTGAGGCCCTGGACTTTCGCCAGCTGGCCGGTGCCTGACTCGACAACGTCCGTCAGAATGGATTGGAGGAGGGTGGCGGTCGCGTAGCTGATGACCCGCTCCGGGTCCCGCCGGAGGGGGGTGCGCACGACGGTGCCGTCTTCAGACCGGATCGCCTTGATGAGGGTCGGCCGCACGCGCAGCCCGCCGTTGGCGATGACCGAGGTCATGACCGCCAGCTGCATGGGGGTCACCGCGACCCCCTGCCCGATTGGAATGTTGTACATCGAGACCTTCCACCACTTGGTCGGGTGCGGGACCATGCCGCTGATTTCCCCCAGCGCCTCGACGCCCGTCTGCTCACCGAAGCCGAAGGCGCGGACATAGCGGTAGAGTTCATCGGGGGTGAGCCGCTGTGCCGCCTTCGCCGTGCCGATGTTCGAGGAGAGCCGGATGACGTCCCGGAAGCTCAGCGTCCCGTGTCCATGGTGGTCGTGTAGGACGTGCCCGGCCACGGTCGGCCACACGCCCTGCTCGCAGTCGAACGTCTCCTCCGGGCTCACGCGGCCTTCCTCGAAGAGCGCCGCCGCGGTCACGACCTTGAAGATACTGCCCGGCTCGAAGAGATCGGTGACCGCGCGGTTGCGCCGCCGGTCCGGCGAGGCCTTGCCCGGCTCGTTCGGATCGTACGAGGGGTGGTTGGCGATGGCGAGCACCTCGCCGGTATACGGATCGAGGATGACGACCGAGCCGCCCTTCGCCTTGAACTTCTTGGCCCCCCATGCCAGCGCCTCCTCCGCAGCCTGCTGGACGACGTCGTCGATGGTCAGGACGATGTCGTAACCGGCCTGCGGGTCCAGGCGCGTCGTCCACGGGCCGAACAGCAAGTCGCCTTTCGCGTCGCGGCGGGTCGCCTGCCAGCCCTCGCGGCCCCGGAGGGTGCCGTTGAAGGCCATCTCCAGGCCTTCGAGGCCCTGGTGATCGATGTTCACGAACCCGAGGAGGTGCGCGGCCAGGTGTCCTTGCGGATAGAGCCGCCGCGGCTCTTCCTCAATCCCCACGCCGGCGCGTCGCATCGCGACGAGCTGAGGCGTGAGGGAGGGATCGACTTGCCTCGCGACCCACACGAAGCCCTTGTCCTTCTCCAGCCGCCGCCGGATGTCCGCCGGATTGCCGCCCACCATGTCCGCGAGCCGCTGCGCCACCGGGCCCTTGTCCGACATCTGCCGGGGATTCGCCGTCACCGATGGGACGAGGACGCTCACCGCCAGCGGCCGTCCATGGCGGTCGAGGATGGCCCCTCGCCGCGCCGGCAGCGGCTGGGTGACCTGATGCTGCGCCCTGGCCGCACGCACGTACGGGCCGGCTCGGAGGATCTGCAGGTCCAGGCAGCGCACCCACAACATGCCGAGGAGGACCCATCCCACGAGGAGGGCTCCGAGGATGCGGTCATTCGTCGTGCGGCGGGGCGCCGCACCCCGGCCTCCAGGCATCCGAACGCGCCTCCACGGTGCCATCACGGCGTCTCCGTGGCGGCGTCGGCCAGCCGGACGAGCGGCACGTCAGGGGATAGGACCGTGCGAGCCACGAGCTTCAACTTCTGCTCTTCGGCCATGTGGGCCAGGCGCATCGGACCAGAGAGGGTGCCCACCTGCGCAGCCAACCACCCGACGTCGCTCTCCGCCGTGTGGACCGCTCGCACCCGGTCGCCCAGCGTATAGGCCTTGAGGGTCATGGCATGCTGCTGGGCGACCCGCAGACCGCCCAGCACCGCTACACCGGCGATCGCGGGGAGCCAGCGCGCGAGGTTCATCGCGGCTCCCGGCGCACCGCGCGGAGCTTCGCGGATCGGGCGCGCGGGTTGCGTGCCATCTCTTCGTGTCCCGGCCGCACGGGCGTCTTGGTCAGCACGGTCCAGACGCCGCGGCGCGCGCCCTCGGCAAACGCGCGCTTCACCAGCCGGTCCTCTCCCGAATGAAAACTGATGATCACGGCTCTGCCCCCGGGGCGTAGGACGGCAGGCAGGTGCTCCAGGAGCGACCGCAGTGCGCCGAGTTCGTCGTTCACCGCCAGCCGCAGTGCCTGGAACGTGCGGGTCGCCACGTGCAGCCGCCCATGTCGGGCGGCTGGCGGCACGGCGCGCACGATAACGTCCACCAACTGCTTCGTGGTGCTGAGCCGCCCACGGCGCCTAGCCTCCACGATGCCTCGGGCGATCTGCCGGCTGAACCGCTCTTCTCCGAGCGTCGTGAACAGGTCAGCCAGCGCGTCGGCCGACTGCGTGTTCACGAGGTCGGCGGCGGTGACGGACCCGTCCGGGTCCATGCGCATGTCGAGGGGGGCATCGGTGAGAAAGCTGAACCCGCGGGCAGGATGATCGAGTTGCAGGCTGGACACCCCAAGGTCCGCCAGGAGGCCGTCCACCGCCTCCAGACCCTGGCGCCGCAGCACGCCCTGCAGGTCTCGGAAATCGGCCCGCACCAGGCTGACCATTGGGGAGAATTCGGCGAGCTGCTGCGCGGCCGCGGCGAGGGCGGCCGGGTCGCGGTCGAGCCCGAGCAGGCGTCCACCCTCGAGCAGCCGCGGCGCGAGGTGCCGGCCGTGTCCGCCGGCGCCGACGGTCGCGTCCACCATCGTCTCGCCGGGACACGGCGCGAGGTACCGGAGCACGGCGTCGGTCAGGACCGGCTCGTGTCCAACGCGGTCCACCGCGTGACTCATGCTCGCGACGAGCCTCTCAGCGCACTGTGCATCGGTCGGCTCCGCCGCGATCGTGCCTGTCATGCCTGCGCTACTCCAACAAGACGCGCTCGGCGATTTCCTCGAAACTCTGCTTCGAGCCGTCGTAGAAGGCGCGCCACTGCGCCTTCGCCCAGATCTCAATGCGGCTCGAGACGCCGACAATCACGACTTCATCCTTGATCTGCGCGAACTCCTTCAGCGTCCGCGGCACCAGCAGTCGCCCCAGCCCATCCACCGTCACCTCGACCGCTCCCGAGAAGAAGAGGCGGTTAAACTTCCGCCCTTCGCTCTTGGTAAAGGGGATCTGCTTGAAGCGGTTCTCCGCAGTGCGCCACTCGGACTCCGGAAACAGGAAGAGGCACCCGTCGAGGCCCCGCGTGAGGAAGAGCAACTTGACGTCGTGAGCCTTAAGGCTCTGGCGGAATTTGGCCGGAATGATGAGCCGACCTTTGCGGTCAATGGTGTGCTCGAATTCACCGTAAAACATAGTCGCATCGTCCGCTCAAAACACGTTGCCCACCGATGAGCTCCTCTGGTGGGCAACCACTTTCTTCCACTTTCCACCACAAGAACGCACAAACTATACCCGTTGCCCCCCACCAGTGTCAAGCGTAAAAGCACGGTCTTTTATGCAAAACTAATGAATTCTCAGTGGGTTAGCGCATGTCGGCCCGGGCGCGCCAGACAGGCGCGACAGGGTCGCCGGTGGGGGAGGAGGCGGGAGGTTACGGACGGGGCATAGGCCCGTCCCTCGACTCCGCTCGGGGCGGTCCCGAGCGAGCCCCGCCCTCAGGCAGGACGAGTCGAGGGACCGCGCAGGAGGCGTCGGGCCCGGTCGATGTCACGGGTGAGCTGGGCCTGGAGGGCCCTCGGGGATGGGAAACAGCGCTCGCCGCGCAGGCGGCGGACGAGCGAGACGGTGATGCGGCGGCCGCGCAGCGTGCCGCTGAAGCGCAGCACATGCGCTTCGCACACCAGAGGCCCGGTGCCGAAGGTCGGACGCACGCCCAGGTTGAGCGCGGCCGGATAGCGGCGTGCGCCGACCTGCACCCACGCCGCATAGACTCCCTGCGGCGGGAGGACCTCCGATGAGAGCGCCAGATTGGCGGTCGGAAATCCGAGACGACGTCCGCGGCCGGCTCCGGGGACGACGCGGCCATGGAGCGTGGGCGGATGGCCCAGGAGACGGGCGGCCCGATGCAGGTGTCCCGCCGCGATGAGGCGTCGGATACGGGAGCTCGAGATGACGCCGCCGTCGCGACGCACCGGGGCGAGGGCGTATACGGAGACGCCGTACCGGGGCCCAACGGTGCGCAGGAGCGTCATGGTGCCCCGGCGGCCCCGGCCGAACGCGAACTCCGCGCCGACGAGCAGCGCGCGCACCCGAAGCCCCTCGATGAGCAGCCGGCGCACGAACACTGAGGCCGGCGTGCGCGCGAAGCGGCGCGTGAAGGGAATGACCCATGTCCACTCGATGCCGAGCGCGGCGAAGGCGGCCAGCCGTGCCTCGAGCGGCATGAGCGTCGGTGCCGCCGTACGCGGGGCGAGGACGTGCTGCGGATCTGGATCAAACGTGACCACCACGCTCGTGCCGCCAAGCCGCCGGGCCAGCCGCACAGTGGCTCGCAGGAGCGCGTGATGCGCGCGGTGTACGCCGTCGAACACCCCGATGGTCGCGACCGCCCGGTGTACCCGGGGCGGATCGCGGTCGCGCCTAACGCGCATGCACCGCGCCGGCCAGGTCTTCGTGGCGCACCGGTTGCAGCCGCGCACACAGCACTTCGGGGGAGGCGGACCGGATCCAGTCGAGCGTCACGGCGTCTCCCAGCATCCAGCGGCCGATGGCGATGCGCACGAGTCGGTCCAGGTGCCCGACCGTTCCGAGCCGCTCCGCCACGGCCTCCGCGAGCGTGCGGACGTAGGTGCCGGCGGAGCAGCGGATCCGGAACATGACCAAGTCGCCCTCCTGACCGAGCAGGTCGAACTCGTAGATCTGCACCGTGCGCGGCGCCAGAGTGACCGGTTGCCGGCGCCGGGTCCACCAATACGCCGGGCGACCGCGGACCTTGACGGCGCTGTAGGCCGGGGGGGTTTGAGAGACCGCCCCGCGGAATCCCGCGATCACCTCCGCCAGGCGCGCGGGGTCCACAGGGGGAATCGGGGCTTCCTCAATGGTGGCGCCGGCCGCATCGCCGGTGTCGGTTCGCACTCCAAGGCGCAGCGCACCCTCATACGTCTTGTCGTGCCCCTGAAAGGTGCGCTGATGCCGCGTGGCGGCGCCGACCAGCAAGATGAGCAGTCCCTCGGCGATCGGGTCCAGCGTGCCGGTATGGCCGATGCGCCGCAACCGCAGGATGCGCCGTGCGGCATCCACCACGTCATGCGAGGTCACCCCGGGAGGCTTGTGGACCAGGAGCAATCCCTCCGGGGCGAGTCCTGTCTGGCTCACGGCGGCGACTCCCGATTCATGTCCTGAATGACGCGCTCGATCTCGATCGCCCCGGCAATCGACTCGTCGTACCGGAATTCGATGACCGGGATGACCTTGAGCCGGAACCGCTTTTTCAGCAGACTGCGGACGTACGGCGCGGCGTGGGCGAGTGCAGCCTGCGACAGCGCCCTCGCCTGCCCGTCTCCCAGGCAGCTGTAGAGCACCCTGGCGTGCGAAAAATCCTTCGACAGGTCCAGGCGTGTCACGGTCACGAAGCCAAGCCGCGGATCCTTGAACTCCTGTTGGAGGATCCGTGCCACCTCGTGTTGCATTTCCTGTGCCACCCGCGCGGTGCGACTGCCCGTCATCAGAGATACTCCTCCTCGATGCGGATGACCGCCGCTGCTCGATCCGCCCGCAGCCACTCAGCCACTTCGCGCAGCAGGCCCGCCACATACCCATGGTCCTCTCCGACCGCACTCAGGCCGAGC
>SBAZ01000144.1 GCA_005239935.1 Planctomycetales bacterium
CTCCCAGGAGGGGAAACGCAAGTTTCCCCTCCTGGGAGTGCACCAATGCGGCGTCTGGCGCGACGGTTCGTTTCCCGCTACCCGCTTTCGAATGGAGGAACGGTATCAGACACGGTAGCGAGAGCCTGGCGTGGCCGGAGGACCGGTATCAGATACGGTAGCGAGAGGATTGCGGGGCCGTATCTGATCCCGTGCATCATCTTGGTCAGCGGCTGCGCCATCGGTGCCGAAGGGCCCACCCTGGTAGCGGATCCGCTCCCGATGCTGCAGGGGTCCGTCCACCACGTGCAGCCGGGCGAAACGATCTGGCGGCTGGCGCACGCATACGGGCTTGACGTGTCCACCTTAGCCGCAGTGAACGGGCTGCCGCACGAATCGGCGCTCCAAGCAGGGCAGTCCCTGCGCATCCCGCTGCCGTCAGAGCCCGATACCGCCGCATTCACCTGGCCGGCCTACGGGCCTACGGCGCCCGCCGAGCCAGGCGGGGGCGTGCGCATCACCATCCCGCACGGGAGCCTGGTGCGCGCGATGCGCGCGGGGAGTGTTGCCGCGGCGCCCAAGGACTTGGCGCGATGGGGTCCGGTGCTGGTGCTTGACCACCACAATGGCGTCTACAGCGTGTACGGCGGGCTGGACCGGCTGCTGGTCCTGCCCGGGACCGTGGTCCGTCAGGGTACCCCCATCGCGGTCGCAGGCCCCGACGGGCTGTACGTCGAGGTCCGCCGCGGCGCGAACCCGCAAGACGTGCTGAGCCTGCTTCCGTAGCGCATGCCCGAGACAAATCTTCGCGACTCGCTGCAGCGCCACCTGCGCCAGCGCCTGGCCTCCTTCCGCCAGGGATTCCGGCAGAACCTGGCGCTCATTGGGCCGGAGGGCAGCGGCAAGACATTCCAAGTGCAGGACCTGCTGACCCAGGCCCGTGATCTGACGGTGGTGTCCTGCCCGCTCTACCGCGAATCCCACAACAGCTTCCTGCGGCGGTGGCTCGGAGCCATCCTCCAGCCGATGCTGCCGGCGGCGCTGCGCGTCGATGCGGCGACCCCGGTGGCGACGTTAGCACTCTACGCCGACACGCACTACCCGGCCGCCGCCCCGATCCTCACGGCCATTGACGGGCTCCTGGCGCGGCGGCAGTACGGGGAGGCCTTCACGCGGATCCTCGATCTCATTCCCGGCCTGACGCAGGCGACCGGCCGCCCAACGGTGCTCGTCCTCGATGAATTCCTGCACCTCGAGGAGCTCGGATTTTCGCACGCGTTCCATGAGCTCGGCAAGCGGGTCATGACCTGGCCACAGACCCTCTTCATGCTCACCAGCTCGTCGCCGCACCGGGCACGCCTCATCCTCCGCGAGCGCCTCCACCTGCTCTTTGGGCAGTTCGAGACGCTGGACCTCGATGCGCTCGACCCCACCCGGGCCGTCCCGTGGATCCACGCCATGCTGCGCGGACTCCGTGGGGGCGCGCGCGTGGCGCCGTTCCTCCTCTCCTGGATGGGCGGGTCGCCCTGGTACCTGACCGTGTTCCTCCGACGCCTGCGGGAACTCGCGATGCTGCGCCGCACGACCGTGCTCACCGAGGCGCTGTTCGTCGAGGCGGCCTGGGACGTGGTGGGCAGTGCCCACGGCACGCTGCACCAGGCGTGCGCCGCGCGCATCCAGCAGACGGCGCACGGCCGAGAGGGGCGGCGCGCGGTCGAGGCCCTCCTCCAGTTGGCCCAGGGGGCCCGCACTAGCACCGACCTCGGCCAGCGCATCGGCCGTGCCGGCGTGTCCCACGCACTGCAGTTGCTGCTGGAGCAGGACCTGGTGGAGCGCAAGGGGGCGTGTTGGCTCGTCCGGGACGCGGTCCTGCGGTGCTGGCTGACGGGGATCCTCGCGCCCCAGCACCGCGGCCTCAGTGGCGATGAGTCGATCCTCCGCGAACCGTTTCAGGAGGAGCTGCTGCGCACCTGGCAGCGATGGATTCAGACGACTCAACTGAGCTTTCCCGACCAGATGATCCGGCTCCTGGAAACGTTCCAGGACGACACCGTCGTGCTGGACGAGAAGACCGGACGCCTGCCCCGGTTCACGCAGGTGGCGCGCCACGAGGCAGGCGCCTACCTGGTGGCCGATGGGCCTGGGCGCCGATGGTGCTGCGCCGTCGAGGGCGGATCGGTCACGGAGGAGGCCGTCACGACCTTCGAAACGTTCTGCCGGGGGCAGTGGCCTCGGCCCTCCCGCAAGGTGCTGATCACCGGTACCGGCCTCGATGAACACGCTCGTCTTGTTGCCAAGGCACACAACATGTGGGTCTGGGGGCCGCACGACGTGGAGCTCCTGCGGGCGCTGTATCCGCCCTCCCTGCGCGCAGCCGCACCGGCGGCATCCCGGCGGAACCGCCATGGCTGACCTCGCGCGGCTGTGGGCGCCGTGGCGCAGCCGGTATCTGACCACAACTGGACGCCACCGGTGTGTGTTCTGCACGGCGAGGCGTTCCCGCGACGACGTACGCCATCATGTGATCGCCCGTGGGCGCAGTGTGTTCGCCATCCTCAACCTCTATCCATACAACAACGGGCACTTCATGATTGCGCCGTACCGGCACGTGGGGGCCTTGGAGGCGCTGCGGCCTCGGGAGTGGGCGGAGCTCCTCGGCATGACTCGCCGCCTCCTGCGCCGTCTTCGCGCGCGCCTGCACGCCCAGGGTTTCAACCTCGGCATCAACCTCGGCCGCGCAGCCGGTGCGGGGATTCCGGGACACCTCCACGTCCACGTGGTCCCCCGGTGGGTCGGCGATACCAACTTCATGCCAGTTCTGGGGACCACCAAGGTGATCTCTCAGTCGCTGGACGAGCTCTTTGCGCTGTTGGCCGAGCGCCCCCGCCGCATGGCGCGGCGAACTCGCGACCGGCTCCGCCGTTGATGGCCGTGACGATGAGATGATGACGGCACCGCATCGATCGACGGGTCGTGGGGCGCGCCTTGTCGCCACCCGCGAAGACCTGGAAGGCAGGGAAGCCGCGACGCTGGCAGGCTATGCGATGAAGAGTCGCGCCACCCGCGGACGCCAGCATCCTGAGCCGGAAGATCCCTACCGCACGGTGTACCGCCGGGACCGCGACCGGATCATCCACACAACGGCCTTCCGTCGGCTGGAATACAAGACCCAGGTCTTCGTCAACCACGAGGGCGACCACTACCGGACCCGGTTGACGCACACGCTGGAGGTCGCGCAGATTGCCGTCTCGGTCGCGCGCAGCCTGCGGCTCAATGAGGACCTGGTCGAAGCGGTCGCGCTGGCGCACGACATTGGACACCCGCCCTTCGGACATGCGGGTGAGGATGCCTTGCGCGATCTGATGAAGGACCACGGCGGCTTCGAGCACAACATCCAGGGCTTGCGCATCGTGGATTTGCTCGAGCAGCGCTACCCAGACTTCCCGGGGCTCAACCTCTCTTGGGAAGTGCGCGAAAGCATCAACAAGCATCGCACCCCCTATGACCAGCCGGACCTGCAGATCGCCCTGGATCCCTCGCTCGCGCCGCTCCTCGAGGGTCAGATCGCGGATGTCGCCGATGAGATCGCATACGACAACCATGACATCGATGACGGCCTCCGATCAGGTATCCTCAAGGAGGAGACTCTAAGTGATCTCGAGGTCTGGTGCCGGGCCCGGCGCATCGTGGAAGAGCGCCACCCGGGACGACTCACACCGGATGTGCGCAAGTACCAGACCATCCGGGCGCTCATCAATGAGCAGGTCACGGATCTGGTGGCGGCGACCGCCGAACGGCTCGCCGCGCACGGCATCGAGACCGTAGAGGACGTGCGGGGCTGCCCCGAGCGGCTAGTCGGATTCAGCGACGAGATGCGCGCGCTGCGGCTGCCCCTGAAGACGCTCTTGTGGAAGCAGCTGTACCACCACTACCGGGTCGTGCGGATGGCGGACAAGGCCAAGCGGTCCATCACGGAACTGTTCCATCTGTACCTCGAGAAGCCTGACCAGCTCCCCGACGGCCTCCAGGCGCGCACCGCCCATGATGGAGACCCGCACCGGGCCGTGTGCGATTACATCGCCGGGATGACCGATCGCTATTGTCTCCAGGAATACAAGCGGCTGGTTGACCCGTTCGAGCGGGTCTAACCTCTCATGGGAGGACCTCGATGACACGGCCTGCCGTCATCCTCTGCAGTGTGCTCGCGCTCCTCACAGGGTGCGCGTCAGGCCGCAGGAGTGCGTTGCTGCTCGAGCGGCCGGCCGTGGGCCCGATTGAGGAAAGCCCTGCCGTCGGGGTGAAGCGCGCCGGCTGGACGCTCTCGCCGACACCTCAGACACTCACGCAAGAGGGTGTCGAGGTCTTTGTCAGTCATGCGAGCCCGGAGTTCCTGAACAAGTTCTACCGCAACCGCGCCATCTTTGGCGCGTACGCAACCGGCAACCCGTTCTACGCCGAGAACCTCGTGTTCTACGTGAAGATCGCGAACCGGGGCACCGAAAGAATCCGCATCAATCCGGCCGACTTCGTGCTCCTCGACGACCGCGGCAGTCAGTACGACCCGCTGACCGTGGACTACATCACCGCCTTGGCCGAATCCCGTGCGCCGGTCGCATCGGCCACCCGGGGGGTGCTCTCGGAAGCCCGCCCGGGCTATTTCGGGCTCAGCGTGCCCGTTGGCAAGATGCTCGGCGGCGGCTCGCCGCATCAGGGTCGCTACGCGCTCATCACCCAGTCCTCGATTCAAGCCGGCTACCTGTATCCCGGGGTCGTCCATGACGGCATTGTGGCGTTCTGGAACCCCAGCGGACAGGCCAAGGAGCTTCGGCTGCTCATCGCGAACATCAAGTTCAAGTTCAACGCCATGGACGAGCCGCAAGACGCCATGGAGTTCACGTTCCCGTTCGCTGTCGGCGCCCCGTAATCCTGCGCCGCGCGCTGCGCGGCGCCCTGCACGACCATGGATCTGACAGTCCCTCTCGGCCTGCCGAACCTGCTCGAGGACCTGACCGCCGCCCAGCAGGAGGCCGTCAGCCACCCCCAGGGGCCTCTGCTGATTGTGGCCGGGGCCGGGACTGGCAAAACCACCGTCATCACGCGCCGCATCGCCTGGCTCCTCGCCACGCGGCAGGCACGCCCCGAGGACATCCTCGCGTTGACCTTCACCGAGAAAGCGGCGGCCGAGATGCAGGAGCGCGTAGACCTGCTCGTCCCCTACGGCTATGCGGACATCACCATCAGCACCTTCCACGCCTTCGGGGACGACCTGGTCCGGGAGCACGGCGCCCTGCTGGGCCTGGACCCTCACGCGCGAATCCTGACCGAGCCCGAGCAGCAGGTGCTCCTGCGCCGGCACCTCTTCGAACTGCCCCTGGGGGCGCTGCGCCCATCGCATGACCCTGCCCGCCATCTTGAGGCGCTGCTGACCGTCTTCGCCAGGGCCAAGGACGAGGCCGTCAGCCCGGTGGAATGCCTAGCCTACGCTGACCAAGCCGTCGCGGCGACGCGCGGTGATGCCACGCTCCGCCCGGAGGCCGAGCGCGCGGCCGACCTGGCTCGCGCCTATCAGGCGTACGAGAGCCTGCTGCGCCAAGAAGGGGCGCTCGATTTCGGCGACCAGATCGTGCTGCCCATCCGCCTCCTCGAGGAGCATCCGGACGCGCTGGCGGCCGTGCGCCGCCGATTCCGCTATGTCCTGGTGGACGAGTTCCAGGACACGAACTATGCACAGTTCCGCCTCCTCCAGCTGCTGGCCCCGCCAGGGACGCATCTCACCGTCGTGGCGGACGACGACCAGAGCATCTACAAGTGGCGGGGGGCGGCCATCAGCAACGTCCTGAAGTTCCTCGAGCACTACCCGGAGGCCCACACGGTCGTGCTCACGGAGAACTTCCGGTCGACACAACCCATCCTCGATTGCGCCTACCGGCTCATCCGGTTCAATGATCCGGACCGCCTCGAGGTCCATCGCCGCATCAACAAGCGCCTCGTGGCCAAGCGCAGCGCGCACGGAGAAGCCCCCCATGTGCAGATGTTCGACACCGCCTCCAGCGAGGCGGACTGGGTCGCGTCCACCATTGCAACCGGCCTCCAGGCCGGCCGCCGCCCTGGTGAGTTCGCCGTACTGGTCCGTGCCAACCGCGACGCAGACCTGTTCCTCCGCGCGCTCAACGTCGCCGGGCTGCCCTGGGTGTTCAGCGGGTCCAGCAGCCTCTTCACCCGACCCGCCACGAAGCTGCTCCTCTCGTGCCTCCGGGCGCTGGCCGACCCAGACGACACGCTGAGCTGGTACCACGTGGCGAGCTCCTCGCTCTACACCTGTCCCATGCCGGACCTCACCGCCGCCTTGGCGGCGGCCCGGAAGGCGCACCGGAGCCTGCGGGAGGTGATCGCGCACCTGGCCGAGGATCCACCTGTGCCAGGGATCAGCGAGCGGGGAAGCGCCCTGCTGCTGGCGCTACGCGATGACGTGGAACGCCTCCTCGAACGCTCCCGCACCCACTCCGCCGGCCAAGTGCTCTACCAGTGGCTCGCCGACCGGGGCTTCCTGACCGCCCTGGCCGTGGACACCCCTGGGCCCGGCGACGCGCG
Organism: Planctomycetales bacterium; assembly: GCA_005239935.1. Taxonomy (GTDB): domain Bacteria; phylum Omnitrophota; class Gorgyraeia; order Aquiviventales; family Aquiviventaceae; genus SBAZ01. The sequence continues at coordinate 6,571 of SBAZ01000144.1, forward strand.
GCTCGAGGAGGTGGCGCAGTTCTTCGAGCAGCTCCGGCGTGCCGAGGAGCTTGTGGGGCCTGCGCTGCCGGAGCTGATGGAGCACTTGCCGCTGTTCCAGGCCCTCGCGCCTCCGCCGACCGCGCTCGACGACTTCGGGGATGATGCGGTGCGCGTGCTGACGCTCCACAAGGCCAAGGGTCTCGAGTTCCCGGTGGTGTTTATGGTGGGGCTGGTGCAGGGCCGGTTTCCGACCCCGCGCCGGCGCGATCCGCTGGAACTCCCCGAGCCGCTCATCCGCGACCTCCTGCCGACCGGCGATTACCATCTGCAGGAGGAACGCCGGCTCTTCTACGTGGGCATGACGCGGGCGAAGGACCACCTCTACCTCACCGGCGCCTACGACTACGGCGGGAAGCGGGCCCGGAAGATCAGCCAGTTTGTCCTCGAAGCACTCGACCTCCCCAGCCCGAACCCGGCGGCCCGCACCGCCACGGCCAGGGAGCTCATCGCCCGCGCCCGCCCGCCGGACGCCGTCCCGGCTCCGCGCCGCCGCGGCACGGGACGGCTGCGCCTGGATGCGCATGGCGCGGACGACTATGAAACCTGCCCGCTCAAGTACCGCTTCACGCATGTCCTCCGGCTGCCGGTCATGCGCCACCATGTCGTGGCCTACGGCGCCGCGCTCCACCAGGCGGTGGAGGCGTTCTTCAAGGCCAGGCTGCGCGGGAGGGAGCTCACCGAAGCCGGCCTGCTCGAGGTGTTCGCCGCGTCCTGGCGCGCCGAGGGATTCCTGACGCGGGCACACGAAGAACTCCGGTTCGCCCAGGGCCAGGACACGCTCCGTCGCTTCTTCGCCCAGCAGCAGCGCGCCCCGGAGCGGCCCACCCGCATCGAAGCCGAGTTCAGGTTCCCGCTGGACGATCTGCTGGTCGTGGGTCGGTGGGACCGGGTGGACGGGGAGGGCGCCGAGGCGGTCATCATCGACTACAAGTCCTCAGATGTGACCGACCAATCGGTCGCCGACCAGCGGGCCCGCGACTCCCTCCAACTCAAGATTTATGCCTTGGCCTGGCAGACGCTCTACCAGGTCCTGCCGCACCACGTGGAGCTCCGCTTCCTGGACACCGGCGTCATCGGCTGCGCCACCCTGGGCCCTGAGGACCTCGCTTCCGCCCAGGCCACCCTCCGCCGAGTAGCCAGCGGGATCCGCGCGGGCGCCTTCCAGGCTCGCCCGCAAGAACATACCTGCCGCTGGTGCGCCTACCAGGCGATCTGTCCTTCCGCGTTCCAGCCCCTGTAACACCCCCGCTGTACCACACCCCTGTAAGACCCCCCTGCAGGGCCGGTTAGGAGCCTGAGGGCAGGACGGGGAAATCGTGCGACAAGACTTGACGGTTAGTCAGTAAATTAGGTAATTTTAAATCGATAGTTAAAGTACACGTCATTCAGCCGGGTCCCTCAGACCGAGACGTCACGGCGCCGAACGCCGGCTGGTCAGGCGGTTCGGCGTTTAGGTTATGAGAGAGGAGCAGCGCGTGGAGCAAAGCGATGTTTGGCCGACGGTCACCGCATCATGCCAAACTGGGTCCATCCGTCAGCGAGGTCTCCGACGCGCGGTTCAAGCGGTTTGTCCGCGATCTCGAAGGCTACGAGCGCAAGGTGTCCTTCCAGCGTACACTCGACGGCTTCCTGGATGTGTACTCCACCTGGAAGAAAACGCACGCGGAGCCGCTCAAGCTTCGGCTCGTCATGCTGGCCTTCGAACTGCACCGGCTGGACCACGAGTTCGAGTGCGAACTGACGTTTGACGAGCCAACCCCATGCGCGAAATCGTCGTCAAGAACCTGACCTCTGACAACCACCTGCAGCGCGACTGCGTGGTCACGGAGCTCCTCCAGCAGGGGAGCTACACCACCCGGGTCACTCGCCGCTGCACCTATGATGTCAAGTCCCGCACGACGCTGCCGGCGCAGGCCGACGCAGCCCGCTGGGCCCGCAATCTGGACCCGGCTCCGCCCCGGCAGGTGTATGTGACCAAGGACCTCGATCCCGACACCCAGGCCGAGCGCGTCGTCTACAAGGTGCTCGGGCACTTCTACGTCGTCTGGGGTCAGGACGTGTACTGCATCGGGTACCGCCACATCCTGGCCATGGATGTGGCCTCAGACGACCCGCTGGAGGACGACCTAGACCTGCCGTCCTAGCCGCTCCACGACCCAGCACTGCGCATCGGCCGCCGTATCGTCGGCGGCCGTCGTGTGTTCGGTCCCGTTGACCCTCCTAGAGCCCCATGCTACAGTGCCCCTATGTCATCGTCTGCCCGACACGACATCGCGATCTTGGGTGACGGCGGTTGGGGCACGGCCCTGGCGGTCCATTTCCACCGCCGCGGGCACCGCGTGCGGTGGTGGGGGGCGTTCCCGGCCTATCTGCGGGAGGTCGCCCGCCGCCGCCTGAACCGCAAGTACCTGCCTGGTGTCCGCATCCCGCGCGGGATCCGCATCGAACCCTCGCTCGCTGCGGCCGTCTCGGATGCTGACCTCATCATCCTGGCGGTGCCCTCCCAGTACCTACGGACCATCGCCCGGCGCCTGCGCCCGCTGCGGGACGCCTGGAGTCGTGCGATCCTCGTGAGCGCGGCGAAGGGGCTCGAGCACGGCACGCTCCGCCGCATGTCCCAGGTGCTGGAGGACGAGCTGCATCCCAGCCGCCTGGCGGTCCTCTCCGGCCCGAGCATCGCCCTGGACGTCGCCCAGGGCCAGGCCACGACCGCTGTGGTGGCCTCGCGCACGCCCGCGACCGCGGCGGCCATCCAGCGGTGGGGGATGGATAACCGGCTGCGGCTGTACATCTCGACCGACGTCGCAGGCGTCGAACTGGGAGGCGCCCTCAAGAATCCTCTCGCGATCGCGGCCGGCATCAGCGATGGGCTCGGGCTGGGCTCGAATGCAAAGGCCGCCCTGATCACCCGCGGGACGGTGGAAATGGCCCGCCTCGGGGTCGCCCTAGGCGCCCGGGCCGCGACGTTCTGGGGGCTGAGCGGCCTGGGCGACCTCATCACAACCTGCCTGAGTGGCCGCAACCACTGGCTCGGCGTCCAATTGGGCCGTGGCCGGAGCCTGCGCGCGGTCCTGGCCAGCACCCCGATGGTGATCGAGGGGGTTGAGACCACCCGTGCCGCGGTGGCGCTGGCGCGCAGGCGCAAGGTCGAGGTGCCCATTCTCGAGCAGGTTCATGCCGTCCTCTTCCGTAGCCGATCCCCAAGGCGCGCCCTCCACGCCCTCATGGTTCGGGCGGGCCGCGCCGAGTAGCCCGCCGTCCAGCCTGTATTTCTGTAATCGGCACGGCGGTTGACAGTTACAACGCCGCCTGCTAGCCTGATAGCCTCGCCGACACACGCTCTCGGTGCGTCGCTGCCCCGGGCAAGGTGTGTCTGCATTCGCCTTCGGGGCGTGGCTCAGCTTGGTAGAGCGCCTGAATGGGGTTCAGGAGGTCGAGAGTTCAAATCTCTCCGCCCCGACCAGCCTGCTGATGAGGGACTGACATGAGACAAGCCATTCGCGTTGGGCTCATCGGCTTCGGGACGGTGGGTGCCGGCGTCGCGCGCGCGCTGCTGCGCAAGCAACGCCTCTTCGCCCGCCGCGCCGGCGCGCGCATTGTCCTCCACCGAGTCTGCGACCGGGAGTTCCGCCGCTCGCGCGGCTTTCGGCTCCCCTCGGGGCTCAGCACCACCGACTCGTCCAAGATCCTTCGGGATCCGAACATCCAGGTCGTGGTCGAGCTGATCGGCGGGCAGGAGCCGGCACGCAGCCTGGTGCTCGAGGCGTTGCAGCGCGGCAAGCACGTGGTCACCGCGAACAAGGCGCTGCTGGCGCACTCGGGACAGGAGCTCTTCCGCGCGGCTACGAAGGCCGGCGTGAACCTCTATTTCGAGGCCTCGGTCGGCGGCGGCATCCCCATCATCAAGGCGCTGCGCGAGGGGCTCATCGCCAACGATTTCGATGCGATCCTGGGCATCGTCAACGGGACCTCCAACTACGTCCTCACCGCGATGCGCGAGAAGGGCCTGACGTTCCACGAGGCCCTGCACGAGGCGCGGCGTCACGGCTATGCCGAGCGCAACGCGTCCCTCGACGTGGGCGGCTATGATGCCGGGCACAAACTCGCGATCCTCACGCTGCTCGGCTTCGGCGTGCAGGTCGCGCCGGAGCAGCTCTACACCGAGGGCATCAGCAAGATCTCACAGGCCGACATCCAGTATGCCGACGAGCTGGGCTACTGCATCAAGCCGCTCGCCATCGCGAAACAGGTGAATCACGAGCTGGAGGTGCGGGTGCATCCCACGCTGCTGGCCAAGACCCACCTGCTCGCCAACGTGAACGGCGTCTACAACGCCGTGTACATCCACGGCGACATGGTCGGCGCGCAGCTGTTCTACGGACGCGGAGCCGGCCAGAATCCTGCGGCGAGTTCGGTCCTGGCGGACATCGCTGATGTGGCGCGCGACGTGGTGAGCGGGGGCGGGCCGCGCATCCCGCTGGAGCGTCGGCAAAGCCACCGCGTGTACCGGCTGCGCAAGATGGGCGACGTGGAGACCCGCTACTACATGCGCTTCAACGTGACCGACAGCCCCGGCGTGCTGGCGAAGATCTCGGGCGTCCTCGGCCGGCACCAGATCTCGATCGCCAGCGTCCACCAGAAGGAGCGCCGCGCGGCCCGCAACGTGCCGGTCGTCATGATGAGTCACGAAGCCAAGGAAGCGCACGTGCGCAAAGCCCTCGAGGAGATTGACCGGCTGCGGGTCACTCGGCAGCCCACCGTGGCCATCCGCACGGAGGCTCCACGCACCCTGTGAGCAAGCTCGCGGCACCGTCCCGGCATCCCATGCGTCCTCTCCGTCGTTCCGCGCGCCCTGTGGTCTGGCCCGGCGTCATCGAGCGCTACCGGGCCTTCCTGCCGGTCTCGTCCCGCACGCCGGTCGTCACGCTCCTGGAAGGGAACACGCCGCTGCTGCCGAGCGCGGCGTTGAGCAAGCGGCTCGGCCGGGGGGCCACGGTCTTTCTCAAGTACGAGGGGCTGAACCCCACCGGCTCGTTCAAGGACCGGGGGATGACCGTGGCGATGTCGAAGGCGCTCGAGGCCAAGTCGGTGGCCGTGCTGTGCGCCTCGACCGGCAACACCTCGGCCTCGGCCAGCGCATACGCCGCCCGCGCCGGGCTGCGGTCGATCGTGCTCATCCCGAACGGCGCGATTGCGCTCGGCAAACTCTCGCAAGCGCTTATCCACCATGCCAGCGTGGCGGCGGTGGATGCGAACTTTGACGCGTGCCTGGCCCTGGCCAAGTCGCTGGCGCAGAAGTACCCGATCACGCTGGTCAACTCGGTCAACCCCCACCGCATCGAGGGGCAGAAGACCTGCGCCTTCGAGATTTGCGACGTGCTGGGGCGCGCGCCGGACTTCAACGTGACGCCGGTCGGTAATGCCGGCAATATCACCGCTCAGTGGAAGGGCTACAAGGAGTACGCGGCGCGCGGCCTGATCCGGGCACGTCCGGTCATGCTGGGCTTCCAGGCCGAGGGGGCGGCCCCGCTCGTGCGCGGGCGCGTCGTGCCGAATCCCAAGACGGTCGCCACCGCCATCCGCATCGGCAATCCGGCGAGTTGGCAGGGAGCGATGGCGGCGGTCGTCGAATCCGACGGGCGCATCGAGGCGGTCTCCGACGCGGAGATCCTGGACGCGTACAGCCGCCTCGCGGCTGAGGACGGAGTGTTCGCCGAGCCGGCGTCTGCGGCCTCCGTGGCCGGGCTCCTCAAGCTCGCGCGGGCCGGCTACTTCCGGCAGCACCCGCGTGCGAAGCGCGGTGGCTTCACGGTCGTCTGCATCTTGACCGGACACGGGCTGAAGGATCCGGAGCGGGCGATCGCCAGTGTCAAGACGCCGAAGGTGCTGCCGCCGTCGCTGTCGACGGTTGCGAAGGCTGTGGGGCTTGCCTGAGCGTATAATCAGACCATGAAGTACGTCGTGGTGCGCTGCGAGGACGTCGCGACGGTGGCCCCGGAGGTCCCGGCACTGCTCGCGGGGGCGAAGACCGCGCACCTGCAGGGGCTGTCGCAGGCCGGCGCGGCCGGGCTCATCCGGCCGCCGAGCCGCCCAGGAGCCATCAACCGGTTCCAGGTGCACCGCGGCCTCTTCGGCCTGGCCGCGAAGGACCCGGAGGCCTCGGCCGGCTGGTGCTATGCGGCCAGCGTGAACCTGCCGATCGCGTCGGGCGACACTGTCTGGTGCTGCCGGCTCATGACCCAGTACGACGGCCGCATCGTGGACTCGACCGCCGGCCACATCCCCAGTCCGGAAAGCCGCGTCCTCATTGAGACGTTGAACGAGGAACTCGGCTCGGACACCAGCCGGTGGGTCATCGGGGAAGGACCGCGGCACATCTTCGTCACGCGGGATCCGGCCCTCGCAGCGGAAGACCCCAGCATTGACCGCGCCCCCGAGCTCGTGCGCGGGCAGATGTGGCGCCGCACGCTGCCGCGCGGCCCGATCCGCGAGCCGCTGCGCCGGCTCATCGAGCAGGCCGCGAAAGTGCTCGAGGCGCACCCGGTCAACCGTGTCCGCGTCGATCTAGGGGAGAATCCTGGCAACCTGCTGTGGTTCTGGGGGGCGACGCGCCGCTCGCCGGAACGCTCGTTCAAGGATCGGGTCGGGTTTACCGGCGCCATTGTCTCGAACCGGTTCCCGATGCGCGGCTTCGCAAAGGCCCTCGGGCTCACCTGGGCCGAGGCGCCCGTCGACATCGATGAAGGCGACTATGAACGGCTCTTCAAGAACACCATGAAGCTGCTCAAGGAGCATGACTTCGTGTACGTGCACCTGCGCGTGCATCAGACCAATACCATGGACCGCCTCTGCGCGATGGAGCGCCTGGACCGGCTCGTCCTGAAGCCGTTGACTGAGGCCCTGCCCGGTCTGGGGGAGTGGCGCCTGCTGGTCGCGGTGGACGACCGGGCCGCCGGGCTGGTGCCGTTTACCGCCATCGGGACCGGGCTGCCGCGTCAGCCCGTCTCGCGCCTCCGGGGGGAGCACCTGGCGCACAGCCGGCTGTCGTTCCCAGACAGCGAGCGGCTCTTCGCCTGGTTCACCCAATCTGCGGCCGCATGAACAAGCGGCTCTTGGTCGTCCAGAAATTCGGCGGCAGCTCGGTCGCCAACCCGGAGCGGATCAAGCGGGTGGCCCAGCGCGTGGTCGAGACCGAGCGCGCCGGCCACCACGTGGTCGTCGTCGTGTCGGCACTCGGCGACACGACCGACGACCTCCTGACCCTCGCCGGCCAGATCTCCCAGACCCCGGCCGAGCGGGAACTCGACATGCTCATGGCCACCGGGGAGCAGGTATCGGTCGCGCTCCTCGCGATGGCCATCCATGAGCTCGGGGAGGATGCGGTTTCGTTCACCGGCGCGCAGGTCGGCATCCTGACCGACAACCGGCACGGCAAGGCCCGGATCGTCAACATCAACACCAGGCGCATCGTCCGGGAGCTGGACAAGGGCCGCATCGTGATCGTCGCCGGGTTCCAGGGTCAGAATCTCAACCAGGACATCACCACACTCGGGCGCGGCGGCTCGGACCTCACCGCGGTGGCGCTCGCGGTCGCACTGAAGGCCGATGTCTGCGATATCTTCACGGACGTCGAAGGCGTGTACACCTGCGACCCGCGGATCGTGCCGAACGCGCGGAAACTGAACCGTCTCAGCTATGACGAAATGCTCGAGATGGCGTCGCTCGGCGCCCAGGTCGTGCAAGCCCGCTCGATCTTTGTCGCCAAGCGCTTCGGCATTCCGGTCCACGTCCGCTCAAGTTTCACACCACGGGAGGGCACCATGATCACGCAGGCCGCCAAGGCCATGGAGGACATCGTCGTCAGCGGGGTCAGCCTCCGCAAGGACGAAGCCAAGGTGACCATCCGCGACGTGCCGGACAAGCCTGGCATGGCGGCCGAGATCTTCCGGGAATTGGCCGACAAGGACGTCAACGTGGATATGATCATCCAGAACGTCAGCCGCGAAGGCGCGACCGATGTGTCCTTCACCGTCGGCAAGTCGGACCTCCCGGCCACCCTCCGGGTGGCCCGCCACGCCGCCCACCGCATCGGGGCCGGGGACGTCACCACCGACGAGCAGGTGGCCAAGCTCTCGATCGTGGGCATCGGCATGCGCAGCCACTCCGGGGTGGCGGCGCGCATGTTCGAGGCCATGGCCAAGGAGCGCGTCAACATCGAGATGATCTCCACATCGGAGATCAAGATCTCCTGCATCGTGCGCCGGCAGCACGCCGAGCGCGCCGCCCGGGCCCTGCACCGCGCCTTCGACCTCGGCAAAAAACGCAAAGGTGCCTGACCCCTTTTGCCCAAAAGGTGCCTGGCACTTTTTGACCAAAAGGTGCCAGAGTCGAACACAGCGATGACGCGGATCGACATCTACGACACGACCTTGCGCGATGGCGCGCAGACCGAGGGGATCTCCTACTCGGTCCAAGACAAGCTGCGCATCACCGAGCAGCTGGATGCCCTCGGTGTGCCCTTGATCGAGGGCGGCTGGCCGTCCAACGTCAAGGACGCGCAGTACTTCCGACAGGTGAAGCGCCTGAAGCTCTCGACCGCTGAGGTCGTGGCCTTTGGCAGCACCCGCCGCGCCGCCTCCGCCGCCAAGGACCCGGTCCTCGAGGCCCTCCTGCGCGCCGAGACCGAAGTCGTGACCATCTTCGGCAAGTCCTGGACGCTGCACGTCACCGACGTCCTGCGCATCAGCCTGGACGAGAACCTCAAGGTCATCGCGGACTCGGTCGCGTACCTCAAGAAGCGCGGCCGGACCGTGTTCTATGATGCCGAGCACTTCTTTGACGGGTTCAAGACCGATCAGGCCTATGCGCTTAAGACCGTCCGCGCAGCGCTGGATGCCGGCGCTGACACGGTCATCTACTGCGACACGAACGGCGGCAGCCTGCCCCACGAGATCACCGAGATCCTGGGCGCGGCCAAGGTCGGCATCGCCGCGCCCCTGGGCATCCATGCCCACAATGACGGCGAGGTCGCGGTAGCCAACAGCCTTGCGGCGGTGCGCGCCGGCTGTCGGCACGTGCAAGGCACGATGAATGGGTACGGCGAGCGCTGCGGCAACGCCAACCTCGTGTCCATCATCCCGGACCTGCAGCTCAAGATGGGGCTTCAGTGCCTCCCCAGCGGGAAGCTCAAGGAGCTCACCACAGTGGCGCACTTCATCGCCGAGGTGAGCAACATGAGCCAGCAGACGCACCAGCCCTTCGTGGGCGCTGCGGCCTTCGCGCACAAAGGCGGCGTGCATGTGAACGCGGTCATGAAGACCCCCCGCTCGTACGAGCACATCGAGCCCGAGACCGTCGGCAACCAGCGCAAGATCCTCGTGTCCGAACTCTCGGGCCGGTCGTCCCTTGTCGTGAAGGCGAAGGGGCTCGCCCTCGACCTCTCGAAAGAGACGCCCGAGGCGAAGCGGCTGCTCAACTTGCTCCAGCGCCTCGAGCATGAAGGCTACCACTTTGAGGCGGCGGATGGCTCACTCGACCTGTTGCTGAAGCGCCAACTCCGGCACCTCAAGCCGTTCTTCACCCTCGAAGGGTTCCGCGTCATCATCGAGAAGCGCGGCAATAAACTGGTGTCCGAGGCCATGGTGAAACTGCACGTCAACGGCGTGCCGGAGCAGACCGCCGCCGAGGGCGACGGCCCGGTGAACGCGCTCGACAACGCGGTGCGCAAGGCGCTCAAGCAGTTCTATCCGACGCTGGCCCAGATGCACCTGACGGACTTCAAGGTCCGCGTGCTGGATGAGAAAGCCGGGACCGCGGCCAAGGTGCGCGTGCTCATCCAGTCCCAGGACGCGCACGACTCCTGGGGCACCGTCGGCGTCTCCGAGAACATCATCGAAGCCTCCTGGCAGGCGCTCGTGGACTCGATCGAATACAAACTGCACAAGGACCAGGCGCCCGCCGCCACGCCGGCCGGCCGCCGGAATGCCAAGCCGCGCGCCAAGGTCCGCCGCTAGTCGGTGCATGCCGGACCTGCCCCCGCAGTACAATCCCGCGGACGTTGAGGAGCGGCTCTACGAGTCGTGGGCTGCCGCCGGCCTCTTCGAGGCCAACGCCAACTCGACGCGCACCCCCTACACGATCGTCATCCCGCCCCCGAATGTGACCGGCATCCTGCACATGGGGCACGCGCTGAACACCACCCTCCAGGATATCCTCATCCGGTGGAAGCGCATGCAGGGCGCCAACGCCCTCTGGGTGCCGGGCACGGACCACGCCGGGATCGCCACACAGAACGTCGTCGAGAAAGCCCTCGCCAAGGAGGGCACGACTCGGCAGGACTTGGGCCGCGACGAGTTCCTGAAGCGAGTGTGGGCGTGGAAGGAGGAGTACGGCAGCACGATCCTGCGCCAGCTGCGCCGGCTCGGGGCCTCGTGCGACTGGCGCCGCGCCCGGTTCACGATGGATGAGGGGCTCTCGGAGGCCGTGCTCGAGGTGTTCGTGCGGCTCTACGAGAAGGGCCTGATCTACCGCGGCAACTACATCATCAACTGGTGCCCGCGCTGTCAGACCGCGCTTTCCGATGAGGAAGCGCCCCGCCAGGAGACCCAGGGCAAGCTGTACCACATCCGCTATCCCCTCGAGGGCAAGGGGAAGCCCAGCCACATCGAGGTTGCCACGACCCGCCCCGAGACCATGCTCGGTGATACGGCGGTCGCGGTCCATCCCAAGGACCCGCGCTACAAGCAGGTGGTCGGCCGCAACGCCATCCTGCCCCTCGTGGGCCGAAAACTGCCCATCTTCTCTGACCCGGCCGTGGACAAGGAGTTCGGCACCGGTGCGGTCAAGGTCACCCCGGCGCACGACCCGGTGGACTTTCAGCTGGGTCGCAAGCACCGTCTCGAATTCATCAACGTCATGACGGACGACGCCCACATGACGAACGTGCCGAAGGCCTATGAGGGGCTGGACCGCTTCGAGTGCCGCAGCAAACTCATCGTCGATCTCGAGCGGGAGGGACTCCTCGGCCGCATTGACGAGCACCTCCACAACGTCGGTCACTGCTACCGTTGCCACACCGCGGTCGAGCCGCGCCTGAGCCTGCAATGGTTCGTGAAGATGAAGCCGCTGGCCCTCCCGGCCATCCAGGCGGTCAAGAAGAAGCAAATCGTCTTCATCCCGGACCGCTGGACCAAGGTCTATCTCAACTGGATGGAGCACATCGAGGACTGGTGCATCAGCCGGCAGATCTGGTGGGGACACCGGCTGCCGGTCTACTACTGCCGGACGTGCCAAGCCAAGGGGAAGGGGCGTGGCAAGGCAGCCAAGGAGCCCGGCGTGATCGTGTCAAAGACCAAGCCAGCGACATGTCCGGTGTGCAAGGGAACCGACCTGACACAGGATGAGGACGTGCTCGACACGTGGTTCTCCTCCTGGCTGTGGCCGTCGTCAACGCTGGGCTGGCCCAAACAGACCAGGGACCTGGCCGCCTTCTACCCGACCAACACCCTCGTGACCGCGCAGGAGATCATTTTCTTCTGGGTGGCGCGCATGATCATGGCCGGCTACTTCTGCATGGGCAAGCCGCCGTTCCACCAGGTGTATATCCACGGCACCGTGCGGGACCTCACCGGCAAGAAGATGTCCAAGTCGCTCGGCAACATCATTGACCCCCTCGACATCATCGAGAAGTACGGCACGGACGCCCTGCGCTACACCCTGGTCACGACCACCGCCGTGGGGCAGGACGTGTTCCTCTCGGAGGAGCGCTTCGCCGCCGGCCGCAACTTCGCCAACAAACTCTGGAACGCCACCCGCTTCGTCCTCGCCCAGCATGCCGGGGCCGGACCCTCCGCCGCGCTCCCGGACCGTGACACGCTCAGTCCGGTGGACCGGTGGATCCTCTCACGCTTCGAGCGGACGATCACCGCGGCCACCGAGGCGCTGGACGACTTCCGGTTCAACGAGGCCGCCAGCACGGTCTACGATTTTCTGTGGCACGACTACTGCGACTGGTACCTCGAAGCCTCCAAGGTCGCGCTCGCGCACGAGCCTCAGCGCAAGCCGCAGATCCTGGCGGTCCTGGTGCACGTGCTGGACACCAGCCTGCGCCTCCTGCACCCCACCATGCCCTTTGTCACCGAAACGCTCTGGCAGCACCTGCAGGGCGAGGGGGCGAAACGCTGGATCATGACCGCCCATTGGCCCCTGGCCGATCGCACCCTGACCGATACGCGTTCCGAGAATCTGGTGGAAGCGCTTCAGGCCGTCGTGACCGCCGCGCGCACCTTGCGCGCCGAGTTCAACGTCCCGGCCGGCACCAAGCCGCCGTTGCGGCTGATCGTGCCGCACCCGGAGATCCGGGAGTTCCTGGAGGCCCAGCGCCCGCTCCTGCAAACGCTCGCGCAGGCCGGTGAGGTGGCCATTGAGCGCAGCCGCACCACCCGTCCCAAGCAGACCGCCGTGAGTGTCACCGCCGAGGCCGAAGTGTTGTTGCCGCTCGAGGGCCTCATTGACCCAGCCAAGGAGCGCCAGCGGCTCCAGCAGCGCGTGGACCAACTCTCGCAAGAGCTGAGCCGCCTCCATGCGCGCCTCAAAGACCGTCAGTTCACGGCGAAGGCCCCTGCGGACGTCGTGGACCAAATGCGCGGGCGCCAAGAGGAAGTCGAAGCCGCCCGCAAGCGCTTCACCGAGCACCTCGCCGTCCTCGAAGCGTAAGGTGCCTGACCCCTTTTGACCAAAAGGTGCCTGGCACCTTTTTGGGGAGTTTTCCACAGATGCCCCATCTGAGCCGCGCCGCGGCACGCGCCGTCATCCGCCGCGCCCTCGTGGAAGACCGAGCCCGGCAGGACATCACCTCGGCCAGCGTCCTGCCGCGCGCCCTGCGCCTGCGCGCCCGCATCCGGGCCAAGGCTCCCGGCATCCTCGCAGGAGGGTCGGTCGCGGCCTGGACCTTCCACCTGCTCGACCCGCGCACCCGCTGCGTCCTGCGCCGCCGGGAAGGCGGTCGGTTGCGCCGAGGGGACACGATCTTGACGGTTGAAGGCACGGCGCGGGCCATCTTCGCGGCCGAGCGCACCGCGCTAAATCTCCTGGGCCACCTCTCGGGCATCGCCACGCTCACACACGCCTACGTGCGGCGCGTCCCGCCGCGCGTGCACCTCCTGGACACACGCAAGACCCTGCCTGGGCTGCGCACGCTCGAAAAGTACGCGGTGCGCGTGGGGGGAGGGCAGAGCCACCGATGGGACTTGGAGGACGCCGTCCTGATCAAGACCAACCACCTCAGGGCGCTGGGACCCCGCCGCCTCCAAGCCATTCAGCAGGCCGTGCGCGCTGCCCGACGCAACGCGCGCGGCAAGCGGGTCGAGATCGAAGTCACCACCCTGGCCGAGTTCGAGGCAGCCCTCACTGCGCGCCCGGACGCCATCTTGCTCGACAACTGGCCGGCTGCGCGCCTGCGGCAGGCCGTGCGCCTGCGCGGCCGCCGGCACACCATCCGCCTCGAGGCCTCCGGCGGCGTCACCCTGGCCATCGTGCGCGCCATCGCCCGGACCGGGGTCGATGACATCTCCATCGGGCGCCTGACGCACTCCGCCCCCTCGCTGGACGTCTCGCTCCAGGTCCTCCCATGAGGAAAAGCGGGGACGTTTCTCATGGGGACACTTCTCACCAATGGGCGTCTTCCAGCTAGTCTCAGACCTCGCGCCGAAAGGCGACCAACCCCAAGCCATTGACGCCCTGACGAAGGGCGTCCTGGCCGGCGAGAAGTTTCAGACCCTCCTGGGGGTGACGGGCTCGGGCAAGACCTACACGGTCGCCCAGGTCATCGCCAAGGTGAGCAAGCCGACCCTGGTCATCTCCCACAACAAAACGCTCGCCGCCCAACTCTACAGCGAGCTCAAGGGCTTCTTCCCGCACAACGCGGTCGAATATTTTGTGAGTTACTACGATTTCTACCAGCCCGAGGCCTACGTCCCGCAGACCGACACCTACATCGAGAAGGACGCGGCCATCAATGACGACCTGGACCGTCTGCGCCTCTCGGCCACGTCGTCGCTGCTCTCGCGGCCGGACGTCATCATCGTCGCCAGCGTCTCCTGCATCTACAACCTCGGCGACCCGGAGGAGTACAAGCAGCAGATGGTCTGGCTCCAGCAGGGCCGCGAGGTGCGGCGTGACGAGATTCTCTCCTGGCTCGTCGGCATCCACTACGAGCGCAATGACGTGGACTTCCGCCGTGGCACCTTCCGCGCGCGCGGCGACACCGTGGACATCTACCCGGCCTATCGGCAGACCGGCTACCGCC
>SBAZ01000129.1 GCA_005239935.1 Planctomycetales bacterium
GAGCAAGCGTCTGGCGCTCGCCTCCGGGCTGCGCACGCCGGCATGGGTGGTCGCGCGCGGGCCACGGGACGAGCCGGCGATAGCCCAGGCGGCCGAACTCGGCTTCCCGCTCATCGTGAAGCCGCGCCATGAAGGGTCCGGCCTCGGCATCGATCGCGGCGCGGTGGTCCACACGCCTTCGGAACTGCGCAGCCGGATCGCGTGGCTCACGGAGCGGCTGGAACAACCTTGCCTGGTCGAACAGGTCATCCCCTTCGGCGAATTGACCGTGCTGCTCATCGGCAACGACCCGCCCATGGCGCTGCCGCCGATGCAGCGGCCCCTCGACCCGGCGAGCCGGCTGGCGTGCCATGTCGCGGGGACCGAACGCCAACACTGGCTCTGCCCGCTCGAGCTCACCCCGACGCTCGACGCGGAGGCTCAGCGTGCGGCCGTGACCTTCTTTGAGGCGCTGCGCTGCCGCGATATGGCGCGCGTGGATCTACGCGTAGACGAGCAGGGCACGGTGTACGTGCTGGAGATTAACCCGCTCCCCTCCTTCGATCCGGACGGCAGTCTGGGGCTCATCGCGGAGTGCCTGGGCACCACCTACACCCGGCTCGTGGGACAGATGCTGGACGCGGCGCTCATGCGGCTGGGGTTCCCGGCGGCGCCGCAGGCGGCAGGGGATCCGCGGCGATGACGAACTCGGAAGTCTACCGCCATCCGCGCTACTACGCGCTGGGCTACCGCTGGCAGACCGAGGCCGAGTGCGACTTCATCCAGGCCTGTCTCGCCGCGCACGGACCCGGGGAGGTCGGCCGGCCCCTCGACTCGGACGTGGGCGCCACTGCGGCAGTCCTCGCCCGGGGCCGTCCCGAGCGAGCGTCCCTCGGCCACGCTCGGGACGCTCATCCTGAGCCTGTCGAAGGACGAGTGCAGCGAGTCGAGGGACGGCTCCTGGACATCGGCTGCGGGGCCGGGCGGCATGCGCTGGAGCTGGCACGGCGGGGTGCCGCGGTCCAGGGAATCGATTTGAGCCCTGAGATGGTCGCCTATGTGAGCGAGGCCGCACGGACGGAGGGTCTCGACGTGACGGTCTCCGTCGCGAACCTGCGGGATCTGCATCTCGAGGGCCCCTTCGCGGCGGCCTGGTGCTTCATGGATACCTTTCGGTTTCTGCTCACGAATGGCGACATCGTCGAGCACCTGCGGCGCGTGGCGGCCGCCCTGGTGCCGGGTGGGCTCTACTTGACGGACTTCTGGGTGCCGCGGCAGTGGGACCAGATCGGCAGCGAGATCCATCAGTGGGAGCAGACGGAGAATGGTCTGACCGTGCGCGTCTTCTACCTCCAGCATCCGGAATCGGCGGACCCGGTGAGTCAGACCTTCGAGGATGAGCTGGTATTGGAGATCCACGAGGGCGGCACCGTCCGGGAGATCCGCGGCGGCCGGACGAAGACGCGGCTGCTCATGCCGCAGGAGTTCCGGGCGCTCGTCGCCGAATCGGGCGTCTTTGACCTGCTGGGCTCGTACAGCGACTTCGATCTGGCTAAACCGCTTGCGGCCGCCTCGATGTCGTGGCGGATGGTCAGCGTCCTGAAGCGGCGCTGAGGGGTGGTCGCATGGCCGCGGGCCGCGGGCCGGCGCGACGGCCGGTCGTGTTCGCCACCAACCACAAGGCCGGGCGCGACTACGAGATCCTGGACACCCTGGAGGCGGGCCTGGTCCTCCACGGGACCGAGATCAAGTCCATCCGCGCCCACCGGGTCACCCTCGACGACAGCTTCGCCCGCATTGATGGGGGCGAAGCGCTTCTGTATAATATGCATGTGGGGCCGTATCCGCAGGGCGGACGGTTCAATGTCGACCCGATCCGGCCCCGCAAACTGCTGTTGCACCGCCAGCAGATTGACCGACTGGCCGGGCTGCTGTCGCAGCGACGGCTGACGCTGGTGCCGCTGCGACTCTATGAGGAACACGGGCTGGCCAAGGTGGAACTGGCCGTCGCCAAGGGCAAACGGGTCTTTGAAAAGCGGGAACGCATCCGGGAGCGCGAGATCGAACGGGACCTGCGCCGACGGATTCGCCACGACCGCTCATCCGGTCGCCGCTGACCCGGGACGGATCTGGGGGCGACGAGGATCGATTCGGACCAGAGCGTCGTGAGTGGCATGCCGAGGTGGTCAGGAGGCCTCGTTAAACACCTGACAGCACGTCAAGTGCCAACTACAACCCTGTAGCAGAAGCGGAAGCGATTCTGGCTTCTGAGGCACTCACCGTCGCTGCTTAATTAACTAAGCAGCGCCGTCGCCGGGTCAGCCTGCGGGCCCGGTGGGCGGTTCCAGCAGGCTGGCCGTCGGTTCGGCCGAAGAGGCCGGCGGTGAGGAGACATCAGCGGCTGGTCCTGTCAGGCCCGCTCCGCAGGCCGCGCAGGACGAGAGGCTCAGATGCGGGGCTACGCATGTAGAGGGCTCACGCGTTCGATTCGAAGACGCCGGTGCGACTCCGGCCGCCTCCACCATTTCGACCAATTCGCACCCTGGTGCTTATCCAAGAGCGCCAGGGTGTTGATTTTTGTGTGGGCCACGTAGTAGGGCTTGAACGTGTAGCCTTCCTCGGCCATGACGTGGTAAGGGTCAGCTTCCTGGTCGGTGATCGGATCAAGGTGTATCGTGCCAAGGAGCTCCTTTAACGCTTGAGCGGCCGCTCCCACGTTCTGATGGAGCGTATCTCGCAGCTGCTCCAGCCGGTGCGTGATCCACTCCTTGGGCGGCGGCTCAAACGTCCGGCTTCCTTGCGTTTCCAACCCTTGAATGTCCTGCCGCAGTCCTTCTCCCTTCGCTTCAGCTTCCTTGAGCGCTTCGGCCACGGCTTTGGACAGATTTCCTGACCGGATGAATGCCAAGTAGTTGCGGATCTCGCCCAGCACCTTCTCCAACTGCGCCTTCTGACTCTTGAGCGTTGCCGGGACCTCGTTCAACCCCTCATTGACCGCCACCGATTACGCTCCTTCGATGGAGCGGAGTGGAGGTGATCTTGCTGGAAGATGTGATTGCGACCCATATCATCAAAGCTATGAACCGATGGAAGCAGACTCCTCCATACAAGGCGCGCACGTCAGGGCAGTACATCATGCTGCCCGAAGCTTATTGGCTCCTTAAACTGGTTGAGCATATGTATGGTTATGGCCTGCTTAATGAGGAACGCTTACAACTCCTTGAATCGAAGAAAGCAGGTTGACGGTACATCAAAAATAGTGTATCCTTGATCATGTCAGATGGGTCGTATGAGGTCGTATTCTACCGGAGCCAGCGAGGGGAGTGCTTCGCTGAGGATTTCCTAGATGGGCTGCCGGCGAAGGTGCGCGGGAAGATCCTCCGATGGATTGAAGCGCTGGAGACGCATGGGCCCAACCTGCCTCGGCCCTACGCGGATGTCGTCCGGGGGAAGATTAGGGAACTGAGAATCGTCTTTGGCGGGAACCAGTATCGGCTGCTGTATTTCTTTGCGGGCAAGCAGATCATGATCACGCATGGGTTTATACTGCTCCCCTTTAAGACATGGCCTTAGCTAACCGAGTAAAATGATGGCTGAACAACGGAGGTTCAGCCATGCCGCGACGGAAATGGGACGCCCGCACGAAGGCGCTCATTGTGCTCCAAGGCTTGAAGGGCACACCGGTCAGTCAACTCTGCACGGAGCATCAGATCAGTCAGGCGCAGTACTACGAGTGGCGCGATCAGCTGCTCGCCAACGCCTCGAAGGCGTTCGAGACGCATCAGCAGGCCGACCAGGTGGCGCGCCTGGCGCGGGAGAACAGCCAACTCAAGCGCCTGGTGGCGGATCTCACACTCGAAGTAAAAAAAACCGAAGAGCTGCTCGGATGACCCGGCGTCCTTCGGTGCGGGTCGCCACGCGCAATGCGGCGATCCTGGAGCGACTCCGGACGCTCAAGGCTGAGCACCCCTTCTGGGGCTACCGCCGCTGCTGGGCCACCCTGCGCTACGGGGAGGGCCTGCCGGTTAACCCGAAGCGCATCCTGCGCGTGATGCGGGAAGCCGGCCTGCTCATCAAGCCGACCCGGCGCCTCCGGGCCACGCGGACCCCGACGACCAGCAAGCCTCGTCCGACCGCGCCGAACCAATGGTGGGGCATTGACATGACGAAGGTCTTGGTCGAGTCCTTCGGCTGGGTGTATGTCGTGGTGGTGCTCGACTGGTATACGAAGAAGTTCGTCGGCTAGCACATCGGGCTGCAGGCGACCACCCAGCACTGGCTGGCCGCCCTCGACATGGCGGTCAATCGCCAGTTCCCGCAGGGCATCGAGGGCCACCCGCTGCACCTGATGAGCGACAACGGCTGTCAACCCACCTCGGTGCGCTTCCTGGCCACCTGCGGG
This sequence comes from Planctomycetales bacterium, assembly GCA_005239935.1. Lineage (GTDB taxonomy): Bacteria > Omnitrophota > Gorgyraeia > Aquiviventales > Aquiviventaceae > SBAZ01. The sequence goes on from SBAZ01000129.1 coordinate 4,382, forward strand.
ACGCTGGGCATTCAGCAGGCCTTCACCAGCTACAACAACCCGAAGGGCAACGCCGATACGGAGCGGTCGATTCGCACGCTCAAGGAGGAATGCCTGTGGCTGCGGGAATGGCTCAGCCCCTTCGCGGTGGCCGACGCCCTTGCCACGTGGTTCGAACAGTTCAACGTCAGCTATCTGCATTCGAGCCTCGGGTATCGGACCCCCGAGGCCTTCGAGCAGCAGTGGATCAGCAGCCATCAGACTCTGTTAGCGCCAGCTTGAAAAATGGGGAGCATTACAGGTTTGTGAAGAAGACCGGGCCGGTGCCAGTGAATGAGCTTGATCGGGCGGAGCGGCTGATGCAGGAGTGGCACCAGCATGGAGCATAAGCGCAGGAACGGACACATGAGAGGCGCACGGCGGTTTCGGGACTATCTCAAGGAGCAACTGAAGGATCCGGCTGTTCGGGAGGCCTATGAGGAAGAGGGTCTCTTTGTCGAGCTGGCGATCCAGATTGGTCGGTTGCGCGAGCGGAAGGGCTTAACCCAGCGTGCGCTGGCCAAGCGGCTCCATACCTCTCAGCAGACAATTTCCCGGATCGAGAGTCCTCGGAATGGCAGCCTCTCGCTGCGTACCCTCATCAAGCTCGCCCACGCTCTTGGCAAGGAAGTGAAGGTCCAGTTTGTGTAGGTCGCGAGAGCTTCTTAAAGCGATTTAGTCGGCTGAAGGCCGAAAAATTGATGATTGCAGATGATTGCCGGTTATCTGACTTTCCGAGAGCAAGAGATTCGCTATAACTCGTTTTGAATTATTGAGATACGGCTAATTTTTCGATGCTTGGTACCCCCCGATTTTCGGCAATCTTCAAGCCCGTTTCGCGCCAAACTGGTGAGCTTTTCTGGCCAGGCTTGGGCTGACGTTCAGAGTTTTGCCGATCTCGTTGAAAGACATGCCCAGGGCGTGGAGCTGAAGCACTTTTCGGGCGATTCTTTGATATAATGCGACTTGTGGCGTAGGTTTTATCGGGATCCGGGCTGCGATTTCTCCGACGGTGCGGATTGGTTGCAGGCGGGTCCACCACTATGCGGGTTCAGCGAGCGCCGCGCGAGTGCCTCGACTGTGTTGAGTTGATCGAGTGGTCCGCTCGGCACTCGTGCTGAGCAGGAGTGAGCTGCGGTGGGCCTGACGGCTCATGTCAGTCCTGTCGAAGCACGAGCGGGCGGACGTGAACGTAGGTCGTGTGTGAGTGGAACGTGCGAGCGAGCATCGCGTGGCCGGCCCAACGGTGCGGGATCTGGATGGGTGAACGATGGTCCCGCCCGACGTGGGGACCGGTCTTAGCGGGCTCGCTCGTGTGTCTTTCCGGGTGCGCCGCCCGCGCCGTGCGGGGTCCGGCGTTGGTGAGTCCGCCCGATGCGGCCGGCGGCCCACCCCGGCGGATCGTGCTGGACGCCGGCCACGGGGGGCATGACCCCGGCGCGACGCACTTCGGGTTGACGGAAAAGCAGTTGGCGCTGGACATCACGCGCCGCGTGCGCGATCTGTTGACGCGGGACGGGCTCTCGGTGGCCATGACGCGGGACGCGGACGTATTCGTCCCGCTGAGCCAGCGACCGGCGGTCGCCAACCGCCTCCACGCAGACTACTTCGTGAGCGTGCATCTGAACGCACACCTCGAGCGCTCGGTGTCGGGCGCTGAAGTGTATTTCCCCCGCAGTTCGGTCGTGTCGCCTGCCGCCGGCTGGCCTCCTGGTGTCGACTCGGCCGACCTCGCCGAGGCCTCCACCACCGTGCGCCACATCCTGTGGGACCTCGTGCTCACGCAGGCACGCGCCGCCTCTCAGCGGACCGCCAGGGCGATCTGCGCGGCGATGGGGGACCAGCTCCAGGTGCCCTGCCGGGTCAAGCCCGCCCGCTTCGTCGTGCTGCGGGAGGCATGGATGCCGGCGGTGCTCGTCGAGGTGGGCTACCTGAGTCACGCCGGGGAGTCCTCGCGCCTCGGGGACGCCGCGTACCGCGAGGCGGCGGCGCGGGCGGTCGCGCGCGGCATCGCCGGGTCCGTGCACGAGGACCTGTGGTTGAACCCATGACCGGTGGACGCCAGCCCATCGGCGTGTTCGACTCCGGCGTCGGAGGGCTGACGGTCGTCAAGGCGCTGATCGAGACCCTGCCGTCGGAATCGATTATCTACTTCGGCGACACGGCGCGCGTGCCGTACGGCACCAAATCGAAGTCCACGATCGTGAAATTCTCTCTTGAGAACGTCGAATTCCTGCTGCGCTTCGGTGTCAAGTGCATCGTCATTGCGTGCAACACCTCCTCGTCCTGGGCGCTGCCCACCCTGCGCAAGTACTTCAAGGTCCCGACCATCGGCGTCATCCGCCCCGGCGCGCAGGCCGCCGTGCAGGCCACTCGCAACCGCCGCATCGGCGTCATCGGCACCCGCGCGACCATCTCCAGCCATGCCTACGAACAGGCGATCCACCAATTGGACCACCGCATCAAGGTCGTGTCGCAGAGCTGCCCGCTGTTCGTGCCGCTCGTTGAAGAGGGGTGGCTCAATGGCGGAATCTCGGTGGACATCGCCCATCGCTATCTGGATGCCGTGAAGCGCCAGGACATTGACACGCTGATCCTCGGCTGCACGCACTATCCCCTCCTCACCCCAACGATCCGCCGTGTCCTCGGGCCCGGCGTGACGCTGGTGGACTCCGCCCAGCAGACCGCGCTGGAGGTGCGGGGGTTGCTGCAGGCCGCGGACGCGCTGCGCACGGGCCGCACCCGGCCGCGGTACCGGTTCTTTGTCACCGATGAGCCGGGTCACTTCGGGCAGGTCGGGCATCGGTTCCTCGGGCACCTCATTCGATCCGTCGAGCGGACGAACGGCCACTGATGCGGCGCCGTGATGGCCGGACTCCGCAGGCGCTGCGGCGGATTCGCCTCACTCCGGGCACGATGCGCTTCGCCGACGGCTCGTGCCTCGTGGAATGGGGCCGGACGACGGTCATCTGCACGGCGACGGTTGAGGAGAGCGTCCCCGCGTTCCTGCGCGGGAGCGGCAGCGGCTGGGTGACGGCGGAATATGGGATGCTGCCGCGGTCCAGCCAGCAGCGCATTCAGCGCGAGCGCGGCAAGATCGCCGGGCGCACGCACGAGATCCAGCGCCTGATCGGGCGCAGCCTGCGGGCGGTCACCGACCTGGCCCGGCTCGGGGAGCGGTCCGTGGTGATCGACTGCGACGTCGTCCAGGCCGACGGCGGCACGCGGTGCGCCGCCATTACCGGGGGCTTTGTGGCCCTCGTCGAGGCCTTGCGCCGGCTGCGGCGAAGCCGGGTGCTTCCTGGGATGCCTGTCCGCGAC
>SBAZ01000005.1 GCA_005239935.1 Planctomycetales bacterium
CCCCCGCCAGCCCTGCCCTCAGCGCTGGCGGGAGATGATGGCGCGTCGGCGCGCCGGGCGATGCGGGCCATGGCCAACGCCACGATCCGCTGGATGAGTGTCGCGTGGGAGAGCCCTGCGGCCGAGGCCATGAGCGGCAAATTGCTATCGAGCGGGCTCAGGCCGGGCAGCGGGTTGATTTCGAGCACGAAGGGGGTCCCATCCGCGCGCAGGCGGATGTCGGTGCGCGAGAGTTCCCGGCAGCCCAGCGCCCGGTGCGCGCGCCGGGCGACCTCCTGCACGCGCGCCGTCGTCGCGGGACCCAGGCGGGCCGGGCAGTGGAGCGCCGGCGCCAGCCCGCGGGCCGCATCACCCTGGAACTCTTTCACGCGCCAGGAGTAGAAGAACTCACCAGAGGCGCGGCAGGGCGCGAAGTCGATTTCGAGGACCGGCAGCGCCTCATCGCCCAAGATGCCCACGGTCAGTTCGGTGCCATCGATGAATTCTTCGACCAGGATCTCTTGGCGGTAGCGTGCGTACACGAGCGCGGCCTGCCGGCGCAGGGCGGCGTCATCCCCCACGACACTCTCGCGCCAGATGCCCTTGGCCGAGCCTTCCCGGTTGGGCTTCACGATGAGCGGAAAGGCGAGGCTCCCGCGCAGGGGGGTCTGCGGCGTGGGCAGCAGCTGCCACGGCGGGGTCGGGATGCCCTCCGCGGCCAGGATGATCTTGGTCTTGGCTTTGTCGAGGGCCAAGGCGAGCGTCACGCTGTTGGAGCCGGTGAAGGGGACGCCCAGCGACTCCAGGATGGCCGGCACCTGCGCTTCGCGGTGCGCGCCGTGTGTGCCCTCGGCGATGTTGAAGACGAGGTCGACCCGGTGGGTCAGGAACCACCGCGGCAAGTCCTCGGTGGCCTCGAGGCAGTGCACCGTGTGGCCGGCGGCCCGCAGGGCGGCCGCGATGCCGTCAATGGTCGCGGGGGAGTCGAACTCCGAGTGCGCATCGCGGCATCCCTCATCGGGGTGCGCGGTGATCTGCTTGAGGTTGTAGGTCAGGGCGAGTGTCGCGATGTCCCACCACCTGCCGAAGGGTCCGCGCAGCGGACCCATGAATCGGCGATGCACACGAACTGAGTACGTTTCATCGCGGCGCCCTCCCCACCGTGCGCGCCGCGGCGCCGCGGTCGGCAGGTGGTGGGATCAAGCCGCAGCGCACCAGCGCGGTATCGAGGATATGCCCGATCATCTGGTGGTGGGTCATGCCGAGTGTTTTCGCCGTGTAGTTGAACACATCCTCCGAGGAGAGGGAGGGCAAGGGGTTGATCTCGAGCACGTACGGCCGGCCCTTGCGGTCCACGCGGAAATCCACGCGTCCGAAGTCCCGGCACTCCACCGCCCGGTACGTGCGCTGCGCCAGGTCCCGCATCTCCCGGGCGAGCGGCTCCGGAATCGGCGCCGGGCAGACGTAGTCAGAGCCCGCGCGCAGGTACGCGAAGTGGAAGAAGTTGCGGCCGAGATCGGTGCGCCCGTCCAACTTGATCTGGCAGACGGGGTGGACCTCCAGCGTGTCGTTGCCCACGATTGAGACGGTGAATTCCTCGCCCTCGATGAATTCCTCGAGGAAGATCGGGGCTCCCTTGTACGTGGCGGCCAGGTGGGCGACCTGGCGCTGGAGGGCCTCCGGGGTATCCACGACGGAGTTCGGGGTGAGCCCCTTGCTCGACCCCTCGCAGCGCAATTTGACGATGACGGGAAACGTGAGGTCGGCCTGCCAGAGCCGATCCGGGTCGGTGACCTCGAGGTACCGCGGCGTCGGGATGCGCTCGGCGATGAGCACTTTCTTCGTGAGCACCTTGTCGAGCGTCAAACCGAGCGTGAGGCCGTCCGCGCCGACAAAGGGGATGCGCAGCATCTCGAGGAGGATCGGCACCTGGGACTCGCGGTTGCGGCCTTCATAGCCCTCCGCGATGTTGAACACGATGTCGACCTGCGAGCGCCCGATCTGTTCGAGCAGGCGGCGCGCCCCGCCGAGGCGCACCACCTCATGCCCCGCTGCGCGCAGCGCGGCCTCGATGTTGTTGACTGTGTCGTCATGATCGAACTCCGCGATGACGTCGGGCGGATCGCCGGGTTTCGCGATGTACTCGCTCTTCACGTTATAGGTGAGCCCCACCCGCAGTTTCATCAGCGCCCGGTCACGCCAACGAAAACAGGGACTCCCCGCACGGTGAGTCCCTGAGGCACCAGTCTGAATTGTTTCACGGTGATGGGAGACGGTCAGTCCACGATGCGCGGTCCACCACAGACCGCGCACGCGACCGCACAAGGTATCCACACCACGCGCAAATGATTCATTACTATAGTTGATACCATTCGCGCGTGATGTTGTCAAGAATGCGCGTGCCCGCGCGCGTCAGATGGTGATCGCTTCGCGCGTCATCGCGCGCGATGCGTGTCGCCCAGTGGGCGGGGGTGTCGCTCGTTGGTGCCGCACGTCATGATAGAGGTATTGTTGCGCCCAGCCGGCGTACGGCCCGAAGTGCCGCTGCGCGTAGTCATGCGCGACCGCGCGCGTGATCTTGCGGTGTCGGAAGTAGTACCGCAGCACGCGCTCCATCCACACATCGATCGGAAACGCCGCGTCCTGCGCACACCCGAAGAGCGCGACACAGTCCGCCACCTTGTCCCCGACGCCCTCGCAGGCCAGGAGGGCGCGTTTGGCCGTCGGATAGTCCACCTCGCGCAGATGCGCGAGGGGCAGTCGCCCATCGGCTACCCGCCGCGCGGCGGCCCGCAGGTAGGGCGCCCGGTAGCCAAGTCCCAGCGCGCGCAAGCGCCGCTCGGGAACCCCCGCGAGCGTCTCCGCATCCGGAAAGATGAACGTGCGGAACCCCGCGAGCGCCGCGGGATCCCCGCAGGCTTGGCACAGGCGCTCGATCATGCCTTCGATGCGCGTGATGTTGTTGAAGGACGCGCAGATGAAGGACGCGAGTGTTTCCCACGCATCTTGCCGCAGCACGCGCAGGCCGCGGAACCGCTGAATCGCCGCATGCACCTGCATGTCGACATCAATCTGGCGCAGCAGACCCGGCAGGTCCACATCCAGCGCAAAATACGCGCGCACCTGCTCGGCGCTCAGCGCCTCGGACGCTTCATACGAAAGCATCTCGCCCTCTTGGCGCACGCGCACGACATGGCGGCCGATCAGGCCGTGCCACCAGTCGCCGTGCGCCATCCAGCGGAATGTCTGTCCGGAGGTGAGGCACGCGTCCAGGCGGAAGTCGGGCGCGTGAAGGGTGATCATCCGGTGGGATGTGGGGTGGTGCGGAGTCAAACCTTCGGCAGCGTGATGCCCTGTTGGCCTTGGTACTTGCCTTTCCGGTCCGCGTAGGACACATCCGGCGCGGTCCCCGCGTCGAAGAAGAGGACTTGCGCGATCCCTTCGAACGAGTAGATGCGTGCCGGCAGCGGCGTCGTGTTCGAAATCTCGATTGTCAGATGCCCTTCCCAGCCCGGCTCGAGCGGTGTAATGTTGACCACGATCCCGCACCGGGCATAGCTTGACTTGCCCAGGCACAACCCGAGGACCGTCGGCGGCATCCGGAAGTATTCCACCGAGCGCGCCAGCGCGAAGGAGTTCGGCGGAATGACGCACGTCGGACCCTTGAGGTCGATGAACGAGTCCGTGTTGAACTGCTTCGGGTCCACGACCGCCTGTTTCACGTTCGTGAACACTTTGTACTCGTCCGTGACCCGGATGTCGTAGCCCATCGATGAGAGGCCGTAGGAGATCGACCCGTCGCGCACCAGCCGCTCCTCGAACGGCTCGAGCATCCGGTAGCGCCGCACGTACTCGCGGATCTCGCGGTCCACGAGCAGCTTGCCCGGCGCGTTCAGGACTTGCCCATCCTCGCCGATCGTCAGCGCGCCAGCCGCGCGCGTGCCCGGCTCATACATCCGGAATCCCTCGCTTCAGTTTTTCGGTCGACAGCCACAGATGAATGCGGTTCGGGGTGCCCTTGATCTCGATATGCGGGACGTTCTTGCGCTTGCGGCGCAGCACCTTCAGCTGGGGGTTCGCCTCATGCCGCACCCAGCTCACCGGGTGGTCCATGACCTGCTGCAGCCCGTCCTTGCCCCAATGGGCCATGACGAACTGTTTGCACTTCTTGGAGAGTTCAGTATTCAGCATCGGTCCCGGGCGCCGTCCGATCGCTCACGAACAACCGGACGTGCTCCCACAATTCACACACTTGTAGCAATTGCCGTTCCTCACCATGAGCGAGCCGCAGTCGTGGCAGGCAGGCGCATCGGCTTGGGCCGCGAAGGTGATGCGCTCCTGCTGCTCGAAGGCGCTGCCGGCGGCCGGGGTCGGTGCGGCGGCTTTCGCGGCGGTGGACCCGTTCCCCTGCCCGTTCGCCGGCTTGGTGCCCGGAGTCTCAGTCACCTTGAACTGCTGGCTCTCCTCCGCGGGCAGGAACTTGAGTGCCATCCAGCGGAAGATGTAGTCCACGACCGACTTCGCGAAGCGGATGTCCTTGTTGTTCGTGACCCCCGAGGGCTCGAAGCGCACGTGGCTGAATTTCTTCACGAGCACGTTGATCGGCACCCCGTACTGGAGCGAGAGCGACACCATGGTCGCGAAGGCGTCCATGAGCCCGGAGAGCGTGGAACCCTCCTTCGACATCGTGATGAAGATCTCGCCCGGAGTCCCGTCCTCGAAGATCCCGACCGTGATGTAGCCCTCGTGGCCCGCAACCGAGAACTTGTGCGTGATAGCCTGCCGCTCATCCGGCAACCGGCGCCGGTACGGCGTGCCGACCAGTGCCCCCTTGGACTTGCCGCTCGTGGACAGCGGCTGGACCTTCTTCGAGCCGTCGCGGTAGATCGCCACCGCCTTAATGCCCAACCGCCAGGCCTCGATGTAGGTCTGCATAATGTCTTCGATCGAGGCTTCTTCCGGCAAATTCACGGTTTTCGAGATCGCGCCGGAGATGAACGGCTGCACCGCACCCATCATGCGCACGTGGCCCATAGCGTGGATGGTCCGCGTGCCGTGCAGGGGGCGGAACGCGCAGTCGAAGACCGGCAGGTGCTCCGCCTTGAGGCCCGGGGCGCCCTCGATGGTCTCCTTCTCGTTGAGGTACTTGAGGATCGCCTCGGTGGAGGCCCCGTCGTAGCCGAGTTGGGTCAGCGCGTGCGGCACGGTCTGGTTCACAATCTTGAGCATCCCGCCGCCCACGAGCCGCTTGTACTTGATGAGGGCGATGTCGGGCTCAATCCCCGTCGTGTCGCAATCCATCATGAAGGCGATCGTGTTGTGGCTGATGAACCCATCGGCCAGATAGGTCGTGTTGGCTGGCACTGAGATGTCATACGTGGACTGCACTCCGCCGTCCTCGTTCACTTCGATGCGGTCATAGAAAAAATGGAGTGCCTGGCCCAGGCGGCGGTCGTGGGTCTCTTCGTAGAGCTCGAGAGCGCGCGGACGCGCAATTCCCCCGTGACGCCGGACAGACAGCATGACCGCGTGACGGTGGGGACTGTCTGCAGGCACCAGTTCCTCTACGACGCGTTCCGGCACGAACACGTAATCGCGCTTCCCGCTTAACGGCCCGCTCAGCTCGACGAGTGCCTCCCGCTTGCGCCGGCTGAGAAACCCGATCGAGTCGCGGAAGACTAGATTGTAGCTGGCATTTCGAAGCCGCAAGACGTGCACATCCGCAGCACCCCACCCGGACTGGTCCACCTTAGCGCTCACAGGAATTCCCAGGGCAAGCAGGAGCGTCGCCACTTCCCGAGCAAACGCGCCATATGCGGATGACAGCGCCGGCACGCCCCCGATCAACGTCCCGTCCGCCTCGAACACGCCGCGCAGAAAGGCCTGGTAGATCGCGCGGTCATTCGTGGCCAGGAGGGCATCTGGGACGTGGGGTTGATACCCCTTGCCGGTATGGTCGGGGGCCGGCACGAGCTTCGAGAATCCGCAGGCATCCCACCACATCGCCAGCGCCACAGAGTGGAAAGCTACCTCGCTGTATCCTACCTTGGCGTCCACATGGGCAGGGATGCCGAACAGGGTGCGGCCCAGGTCCGAAAGACGCTGCACCACCTCCTCGTCCCCCGCGGTCACGCAGAGCCGCAAGCCCTTGCTGTGAAGACTTCCGTCCCCCATGAAGTAGCCGATGAACTCAGCGAGGTCCCGGGTCATTGTGCGCGGGACGCGGACTTCCGGATGGCTCGCCCAGTAGGGTTCCCCGAGCGGGGGCAATGGAATCTGGCGCGGTTCGCCAATAACCGTATTCATCGCGAGCGGAACAATCTCTCCCGCTGTCAGCTCCCCAAACCGCTTCCAGACCCACTCCCCGGTGGTGGGGTCTACTACCTTAATGCGGTGCTGCGGCGTGCCCTGGATTTCATATCCGGCCTCGGTGCGGATGCGCCGCGTGGGCGCCTGGCCGTTGACATAGAACTTCGTCGCGGATTGCACCCCGTTGTCTGTCAGGACGCCGAAGGACGCATCCTGCCATTGCGCGCCTTGCGGATTGCCGAGCCGGTTGAGCCGCATCAACCCCTTGTCCGTCGCAATCAATGAGTTGCCCACCAAGCACCCGGTCGGCGCGATCACCGTGACCTGCGAGTTGCGCACGCCGTGCGCCTCGCCGTGCTTGATCGAGGCATCCCACGCGCGCGTGGCGGCCTGCAGGAGCGGCTGTGGGACGAGCCGATGGTTGATTTTGTCCACCTGCGCGCGGTGCTTGCGCAGGACGCGCACCTGCGGCTCGTGGTTGAGCGCGAAGCCCCGGTACGGACCCAACTGCTCGGCGATCTCGCCGGAGACCTCGTAGGCATGGCCGCACATGAGGGCCGTGATCGTGCCGGCCCAGGCGCGCCCTTCCTCGGAGTCGTACGCGATGCCGAGCGACATGAGCAGCGCGCCCAGGTTCGCGAAGCCGAGGCCGAGTTCGCGGTAGGCGCGGGCGTTCTCGCCGATCTTCTCGGTCGGGTAGGAAGAGTGATCGATGATGATGTCCTGGGCGAGGATCATGATGCGGACGACGTGCTTGAACTGCTCGATGAGGAAGTTGCCCTGGTCGTCGAGGAACTTGAGGAGGTTGATGCTTGCGAGGTTGCACGCGGAGTTGTCCAAATGCATGTACTCACTGCACGGGTTGCTCGCGTTGATGCGGCCGGTGTTCGGGCAGGTGTGCCAGTCGTTCACGGTCGTGTCGAACTGCATGCCCGGGTCGCCGCAGTGCCAGGTGGCCTCGGCGATGAGCCGCAGGAGGTCCTTGGCCTTGACCCGCTCGATCGTCTCGCCGGTCGTCACCGCCTTGAGGTCCCACTCCTCATCATCGAGCGCACGCTGCATGAACGTGTCCGTCACGCGCACGGAGTTGTTGGCGTTCTGGAAGAAGACCGAGCCGTAGGCCTCGCCGTCGATCGAGGCGTCGTAGCCCAGGGTGATCAGTTTGTGGGCCTTCTCCTCCTCCTTCCACTTGCAGAGGATGAACGGCTTGATGTCAGGGTGGTCGGCGTTGAGGACGACCATTTTTGCGGCCCGGCGCGTCTTGCCGCCGGACTTGATGACCCCGGCCGACGCGTCCGCCGCCCGCATGAACGAGACCGGACCGGAGGGGGTCCCCCCGCCGGCGAGCCGCTCACGCGCGGAGCGCAGCGGGGAGACGTTGAGCCCGGAGCCCGAGCCGTACTTGAAGATCATCCCCTCGTTACGGTACCACTCGAGGATGGACTCCATGTTGTCTTCGACCGAGAGGATGAAGCAGTTGTGCACCAGGACCGAATTCGTCAGGTAGCAACCGCTCTTCGTCTGGATGTCGTAGACGTCCGCCTCGCCCAATGGCTCGATGGAGGTGATGGCCGAGTACCGGACATCCGGGCATGCGTTCCCCGGCATGCGCAGCGACTCGCGGAGTTTGCTGATCTTCCGCTCGGAAATAAATCCGATCGACCGCTGAAACGCCTCGCGCTCCGACCGGATGGACACATCGAGCTCCCACATGTCGTGACGATCAGGCCGGGCTTCCTTCTTCCGCCGAAGGCGCGCGTAAATCCCGAAGCGCGTCAGGAGGCGCTGCAATTCCTCAGCCCACGCTTTGGAGATGACAGCAAATCCGACCCGGGCGCTTGGCACATGGACCGCGGCATAGCCGTCCGACTGAAACAGACTCTTGACGTAGGCCGCCGCGGCATCGTTTGCCACCGTCCAAATGGGTTTGGGAATCCGCAAATCCAGTCCCCGGCGCTCCAAGCCGTAGCGTTCGACGAACGGCCTCAAGTGCTCGCCGTAGAGGCGAATCCGCCTGCATTGCGGCGTTTGATCGTGAGTCGGCACGTCAGTCACGTGATAGTGCCGGTCAGGAAATGCTGCGTGGACATGCCCCATGACCCACTCGAATTCCTGTTGGTCCACGGTCATGAACTCAATCGTCAGGGACTGATTGGTGCCCTGGGCGTACTGGCCGACAAAGCCGTCGGCTTGCAACCACCCCGCGAGGGCTGCTTCCGCAACCGCGGTCACCTCGGCCGGTTCGGTGACCGTCTCGGAGGCATGCGCATAGACCCGCATGACCATGCCGGGTCGCAGGTGGTCCACGCGGTGCCATTCGAGGCGGCGGGTCCGGCGTGCGTCATGCGCGCAGACCAGGTGATCAGCGGTGGCGTCCACTGAGAAACCATCGGTCAGCTTGATGCGGTAGACCGGCTTGCGCCCATTCTGCTTCACCGCGACTACTTGCGTGAGTCCGTCGGCGTCATAGACAGGAAGCCCGATCAACCGCTTCTCGACAATCTCGCCGATCGGCATCAGCCCATGCTGCGTGTTGATCAGCGCGTCGTACGGCTGGCAGGCCGAGCATTGCGGCCGCGGCTCGACGCCGACATTGAACCAGACCGGGGAGTTGAAGGAGGCGTACTGATTCAGGAGGATGTGGTCGAGTTCGGCGCGGAAGGCCTCGCCGTCCTCCGGCGTGGCGAAATAGCCGTCGCGCTGCCCCCAATCGGCGATCGTATTCGCGACCCGGCCGATCAACTGCCGGACGCTGCGCTCGCGCTGCGGGGTGTTGAGGGTGCCGCGGAAGTACTTCGAGACGACGACGTTCGTGGCCAGCTGCGACCAGGACTTCGGCACGTCGACGTCGCGCTGCTCGAAGACGATCTCGCCTTTCTCATTGCCGATCGTGGCAGTGCGCAATTCCCACTCGACTTCATCGAAGGGGTCGACCGTCGCGCGGGTCCACCGGCGGGGGACTTTCAGCCCCTTTCTAGGGGTTTTGTGGACTTTAGGCCGTTCTTTCTGGACTGCCGCCGCGGTGGCTTCCACCTGCTCCCCCGCTGCCTTGACCACCTCAGGCATTCACGATCCTCCCTATCCCCAAGATGTTGTCCTCTGAGTCCACGCCACCCCACAACCGCTTGGGGTGCGCACGGGCGAGTCTAGCAGAACGTATTCTGGTGTCAAGCCAAAAAACACCAGGGCTTGTGGCATCTGAGGCGCCAGGCCCAAGCGGTTGGGCTTCTAGAGGAAATACCGGGTCCCCGACGACGGCAAATCGGGCGGCACCGCGGGTTTCTCGACGGTGATCTGGATCGTCTCCGTCGAGAACGTCGTGCCGTGATGCTCAATGCTGAAGGGTCCCAGATCGTAGGCGCCAGGATGCGTCGGGACGAGCACAAACGTGAGGCTCATCTCGCGCTCGACGGCGCCGGCCCGCATCGAGAAGTTGGTCGCCTGGCTGCGCGCCGCGACGACCAGCCCTTCCGGGAACGTGAACGTTGGCAGCTTCACGCGCTCCAGGTCCCCCTTGAACGTCAGGGTCAGCTCGATCGGCTCACGGATCTCCACCTGGGTCCTGTCCACCGACGCGCTAACCGAGAGGTCCTGCGCGCGGGCCGGCACCGCCAGAGTCAGGCACAGCGCCGCCGCGATGACCGCGCTACTTCGCTGCAAACTCCAGCGTCCCATGCCCATTCCGGCCTGCCTGCGCCGCGCCGGGCGCGGCAGGCAGGTCCACCGTGACCGTCTGCCCGCTCTTAAGCGACCCGTCGAGCAAGCGCAGGGCGAGCGGATCCATCAAGTGCTTCTGCACCGCGCGGCGCAGCGGCCGCGCGCCGTACACCGGGTCATATCCCTCGCGCGCGAGGAACGCCTTCGCGCGCTCGGTGAGTGTCAGCGTCACCTGGCGGTCCGCGAGCCGCGTCTGCGCCCGCGCAACCTGGAGCTCGACGATGCGGTTGAGCACCTGCGGCGAGAGCCGGTTGAAGAAGACAATGTCGTCAATCCGGTTGAGGAACTCCGGCTTGAACTGTTGGCGCAGGAGTTCGGTCAACTGCTGCCGCAACTGCGCCGGGTTCTCGATGGCCGCCTCCTCCTGCAGCAGGTGGCTGCCGACGTTGGAGGTCATGATGACGACTGTGTTCCGGAAGTTGACCACACGCCCCTGCCCATCGGTCAAGCGGCCGTCGTCGAGGAGTTGCAGGAGGGCGTTGAGCACCTGCGGGTGCGCCTTCTCCACCTCGTCGAAGAGGATGACGCTGTACGGCCGCCGGCGGATGGCCTCGGTGAGTTGGCCGCCCTCCTCATAGCCCACGTAGCCCGGGGGTGCCC
>SBAZ01000068.1 GCA_005239935.1 Planctomycetales bacterium
CGCGGCGGCGGCGCTGTGCGCCCTGCGGCGGATGTGGCCGGTCCACCTCTCGGACGAGGACCTGGCAGCCGTGGCCGCGTCGGTGGGGTCGGACGTCCCGTTCTTTCTGCAGACGGAGCCCTTCGCGTTGGGGCAGGGACGCGGCGAGCGGTGTGAACCGCTCGCGGCCGGCGTGCGCCTGGCCCACGTCCTCGTCTGCCCGCCTGAGCGCGTGGCCACGGCGGAGATGTACGCGGCCTATGACCGGCGGATGGCGCGGCCGGAGTTTTCCGGAACGCGCTTGACACCCTCCGCGAGGTCAATTACGATGATGCGTGAGGCTCTACGCAACGGCTCGCCTCGCGAGCTCGCCTCGGGCCTCTGGAACGATTTGCAGCCCGAGGCGACCCAGCGTTGTCCTCGCATCTCATTGATTATCAAGACCTTACAAGACCTCGGGTGTCTCGGCACTTTAGTGTCGGGAAGCGGCCCGGCCGTCTTCGGGCTCTGCCAGGACAGCACCCAGGCACGCGCCATCGCCGCCGAGGCGGCGCGCGCAGATGCCGCCTGGCGGATCGAGGTCGTGCACACCGACAATCCGTCGTTCGCGCTGACAGCCGCGTCCCGCTAGGGGACCGGCCGTCTCTCCGCCGTTGGATGGGCCGGCCGGAGGAGGGCGTCGGTGGAGATCACGGAGGTTCGGATCGCGCTGTGCGAGGAGCCCGGGCGCGAGAGCACGGGCCAGCGGCGCCTCAAGGCGTACGCCACACTCACCTTTGACACGTGCTTCGTCGTGCGGAACGTCAAGATCATCGAAGGGCGCAGCGGGCTCTTTGTCGCCATGCCCTCGCGCAAGCCCAAGGTGACCTGTCCGTCGTGCGGCTTCAAGGGGGAGGCCGGTAGCCGCTTCTGCACGCAGTGCGGCGCGTCCTTCGGGAGCACCGGGTTCGTGCGGCTGCCGGGGAGCGACGCGGAGTCGGCGGAGACGCCGGGCCACCGCGACATCGCGCACCCGATCACGGCGGAGTTCCGCCAGTACCTGCAGGAGAAGGTGCTGGGGGCGTATGAGGCGGAACGGATGAAGACGGGACAGGTGTGACGCAGGGCGACGTCCCAAGGCGACTGTGCGCGTCGATGGGGAGTAGTGTAACGGTAGCACAAGAGCCTTTGAAGCTCTACGTCCAGGTTCGAGTCCTGGCTCCCCAGGTGCTTGGGCGCCGGGACGCGAAGGGAACCGAGCGGGCAAGCCAGAGCGACGCGGCCGGCATCTAACAGCGAGCGGAGTCGTCACACACCCATGGGCACACTGCATGCGATCGTGTTAGCGGCGGGGGAAGGCACGCGCATGAAGTCGGAGCGGCCGAAGGTGCTCCACGAGATCTGCGGCCGCGCGATGATCGGGTATGCGCTCGACCTGGTCGCCATGGCCGGCGTCAAGCAGCCGGTGGTCGTCACCGGCCTGGACGCCGATGCGGTCAAGGCGGCGCTCCCGAAGGACGCCAAGGTGGTGGTGCAGGCCAAGGCGCGCGGCACCGGCGATGCCGTGCTCGCGGCGCGTCGCGCGCTGGGCAGCACCGGCGACGTCCTCATCATCTATGCGGATGCCCCGCTCCTGCGCCGCGGCACGATTCAGCGCCTGGTGGAATCGCACAACAAGGTGGATGCCGCCTGCACGCTGCTCACTGCGCACCTTGCTGACCCGGGCGGCTATGGGCGCATCGTGCGCAATGAGCTGGGCCAGGTCACCGGCATCGTGGAGGACGCGGACGCGAACGCGGCCCAGCGGGCCATTCGCGAGGTGAACGTCGGCCCGCTCGTGTGCAAGGTGCCGGCTCTCCTCGCGGCGCTGGCGGCCGCCAAGCCCAGCGGCGCGACGAAGGAACTCTACCTGACGGAGATGGTCAGCCACATCGCGAAACAAGAGGGGGCGAAGATCCATACCGCCAGGGTCGAGGAAGTGGCGGAAGCCCTGGGCATCAACACGCGCGCCGACCTGAGCCGCGCCATCCAGGTCATCCGGCAGCGCATCATCGACACGCACCTGCACAACGGCGTGACCATCGAGGACCCCCAGACGACGTACATCGAGTACGGGGTCTCGATTGGGCGCGACACGGTGATTCACCCCTGCACCGTGATCCACTCCGGGGTGTCCATCGGCCGGAACTGCTCGATCGGGCCCTTCGCGCGGCTGCGCGGCGGGGTGACGGTCGGCGAGGACGTGCGCCTGGGCAATTTCGTCGAGTTGGTGCGCACGAGCATCGGCCCGCACGTGCGCATGAGCCACATGAGCTATCTGGGCGATGCCACGGTGGACGAGAGCGTGAACATCGGGGCGGGCACCATCACCGCGAACTATGACGGCAAGGACAAGTACCCGACGCACATCGGCAAGGGCGCCTTCATTGGGTCGGACACGGTGCTCATCGCGCCTGTGAAGGTCGGCTCCGGAGCGGTCACCGGTGCGGGCTGTGTGGTGCCGCGCGGGCAAGACGTGCCGCCGCGCACGGTGGTCGTCGGGGTGCCGGCGCGCGCGCTCAACGGCAAGCCCGAGCCACGGCCGGCCGCACCGGTCCAGCCCTCGGCCAGCGGTCGGGGGGCCTCCGCAGCTGCGAAGCCTACCAAGCGGGCGAAGACGGCGCGGCGGGCGGCGACGCGCAAGGCCGCGGCCCGGCCGGCGCGCAAGCCTCGGACTCGCTCCACGATACGGCGTCGGGTCACGCGTGCGGGCAAGCGCCCGGCGGCGCGTCGGCCGCGGCGCGCACTCGCGCGCGCCGGGAGACGGTAAGGTGGCCCTCATGGCTGCGACGCCGTCCACGCGCACCCGTAGGCGCGCTGCCGCACCGGGCAGACTCTCCTCGGAACTCGCACTCTTGGCCGGCAACGCCAACCCGGCGCTCGCCCGCGAGATTTCCCGCATCCTCAACGTGCCGCTGACGAACTCGCTCGTCGGCCGCTTCAGCGAAGGGGAAATCCGCGTGAAGATCAACGAGAACGTGCGCGGCAAGGACGCCTTCGTCATCCAGCCCACCTGCCCCCCGACCAACGACAACCTCATGGAACTCCTCATCATGGCCGACGCCCTGCGGCGGGCCTCGGCCCGGCGCATCACCGCCGTGGTCCCCTATTACGGCTATGCGCGCCAGGACCGCAAGGATCAGCCGCGGGTGCCCATCACGGCGAAGCTGGTGGCGAACCTGGTCGCCACCGCCGGCGTGGATCGCGTGCTGACCATGGACCTCCACGCCGGCCAGATCCAGGGCTTTTTCGACATCCCCGTGGACAACCTCTATGCGGTGACGGTCTTCGAGGACTATCTGCTGACGAAGAAGTTCAAGAACCTGGTCCTGGTGTCGCCGGACGTCGGGGGCATCAAGCTGGCGCGGGCCTATGCGAAGCGCCTGCGCGCCGGGCTGGCCATCGTGGACAAGCGGCGCGACAGCCCCGAATCCACCGCGGTCATGCACATTCTCGGCGAAGTGAAGGGCAAGACGTGCGTGCTCGTGGATGACTTAATCGCCACCGGCAGCTCGCTCGTGGAAGCGGCGGAGGCCTTGCGGCGCAGCGGGGCGGGGGAGATCTACGCGTGTGTCACGCACGCGGTCTTGTCCGGGCCGGCCCGAGACCGGCTCCAGCGTTCGTGCCTGAAAGAGCTCATCGTCACCAACACAATTCCTGTCCCGCCGGAGCGGCGCAGCGCCAAGGTGACCGCGCTGTCGGTCGCGCCGTTGCTGAGCGAGGCGATCCGACGCATCCACTATGAGCAGTCGATCAGCACGTTATTTGATGGGATGCCGGGCTGAGACAGTGGTCAGTGGTCGGTGGTCAGGGCACAGTGAACAGGGGTTGGTGGTCGGGGCAGCGTGATGGAAGGATGACGCGATGGTGAAGACGAAGGGAAAGAGCGCGAGCGAACAGCTGACGTTGACCGTGGCGCGCCGCGCCGCACAGGGCCGGGGCCCGGTGCGCCGGCTGCGGACCGGCGGCCACATCCCCGGGATCGTCTACGGCCATGCGGTCGAGCCGGTCCCGATCAGCGTCGAGGCCAAAGCGCTTGGGCACGTGCTGCGCACCAAGGCGGGGGAACATGCGCTGATCACCCTGCGCCTCGATGGGGAGGGGTGGGAGCGGCCCGTGCTGCTGAAGGGGGCGCAGCATGACGCCGTGGACGGCCACCTCCTCCACGTGGATTTCCAGGTCATCGCGCTGACCCAGAAGATCAAGGTGAAGATTCCGGTGGCCCTGCACGGGGTGCCGGTGGGCGTGAAGCAGGAAGGCGGCATCCTCGAGCACTTCTTGCGCGAAGTCGAGGTCGAGTGTTTGCCGACCGAGATCCCCGAACAGATCGCCTATGACGTGAGCGCCATGAGCGTCGGGCAAACGGTGCACGTCAGGGATCTGCAGGTCCCTCCCACGGTCCGCATCGTCACAGATCCGGACGGCGCCATCGCATCCGTCCAGACGCCGAAGGCGGAGCCGGAACCCGAAGCCGCCGCGGCCGAGGCAGTGACCGAACCCGAGGTCATTCGGGAGAAGAAGCCCGAGGAGGGCGAGGCCGCGGCCGAGGCCGGGAAGACAGCGGAGCCGGAGAAGAAAGAGCCGAAAGCGGACAAGGCCAAGTAGCGACCGTCAGGCCGGCCGCACGCTTGCGACACCCGTGATGGGACGCCCGCGCTCGATGCCCGATCGTGCCCAGGACCTCAAAGTGATCGTGGGCCTCGGCAATCCAGGGCATACGTTCACCAAGACGCGACACAACGTGGGATTTCGGGTCATCGACCGGCTCTCCGTGCTGTGGAAGGTCCGTGTGGCCGAGCGCCTGGTGAGTCCGCAGGATGGACGGCCCGCCGGCGTGTACGGGGACGCCGAGTACCGCGGGCAGCGGGTCCGGCTTCTCATGCCCCTGACGATGATGAACGAGTCCGGCGAGGCCGTGCGGGGGCTCGACGTGCCGCCCGGGCGGCTGCTCATCGTGTGCGACGACGTGCATCTGCCGCTGGGCCGGCTGCGGCTGCGGGCCTCCGGCGGAGCCGGGGGACACCATGGCCTGGCGTCCTGTCTGGACGCGCTGAGCACCGAGGAGATCCCTCGGCTCCGGGTCGGGATCGGAGTCCTGCCGCTGCCGGCGGATCTGGAGGAGTTCGTGCTCGGGCCGTTCACGGCGGATGAGGCGCCGATGGCGGCGAAAGGGATCGAGCAGGCCGCGGAGGCCTGCGAGGCGTGGGTGGGGCATGGCATCGAGGTGGTCATGAACCGGTTCAATGCCGTGACAGAGGGCTGACCCCACCACCTGCGCCGGCCCCGCGCAGCGGGGCCTGGACCAATGACATGTCAGGGGAGGTTGAATGAGTGGAAGCACGGTGAAGAGTAGCAGTCCATCACGGCGACCTGTCTGGAAGCGGGTGCGTGGTCGCCGTGTGGCGCAGGTGGTGGGGTGATGCGCATACAAGGCTATGAGGCGTTGGTGATCTTGAAGGCCACCGGCACCGAGCAGGAGCTCGCGCAGACCACAGGCCAGCTCGATGAGGCGGTCAAGCGACTCGGCGGTCGGATTGAATCCTCGCAGAGTCTGGGCCGCCGGCGGCTGGCCTTTCGCATCTCGCGTCAGACCGAAGGCGTCTACCACGTGGTGCGCTTCACAGCGCCCACCGCGCAGGTCGACGAGCTGAAGCGGCTCCTGCGTCTGAACGACGCGGTACTGCGATTCATGGTCCTCAATCAAGACGATCAGGCGGTAGGCACGACGGCCACGCTGGGCCGTCCGGGCGCGCCCG
>SBAZ01000035.1 GCA_005239935.1 Planctomycetales bacterium
AGACGCTCCCGCGCCGGGCCCGCCGTCCGAGCCTGCCGCGCGCGCCGGGGAGGCGTCCGCGCTGGAAGCGCTCGTCGGCTCCTACTTCAACAACCGGCCGTTGCTGGAGCGGGCTGTTCAGCGGTATCTCTTGAATCAGGCGGCGATCGAATCGGCGGCCGCTGCAGCCGGCACGCAGGCGCTCTTCGTCTGGCAGCCCGTGCCGACCTACGGGTATGATCTGCGCTTGCACCCGTTCGCGGAGCAGGGGTTCGGGCAGCACACCTACTCGCTGTACGGCTACCCGCTGATGGCAGAGCTGGTGAGCCGGCACGATCTCGGGTCCAATTTTGCCTGGTGTGCGGACGTGCAGGCCAGTGCGCGCGAGCCGCTGTACGTGGACCAGGTGCATTACGGCGCCGCGCTCTCGCGGCTCGTCGCGGAGTGTATCGCCGGGGGGGTTCGCCGCCGACACGAGCATGCCCGGTAACCGCGGACAACCGGGATGAACTTCGTGTCCTTCGAGTTTCTCGTGCTCTTGGCCGCGGTGCTCGCCCTCCATCCCTTCCTCGACCACCGCCAGCGCAACACGCTGCTCCTGATGGCGAGCCTGGCGTTTTGTGCCTTTGGCGGCTGGCCGGTCCTGGCGTTGCTGCTGGGCGTCGCGGCGGTGAATTTCCTGCTCGCGCTCGCCATCGAGGGAGCAGGCCGGCGGCCTGGGGCCGCGCGGCGCCGGCGCGCACTCGTCGCCGCCGCGGTGGCCGCAAACCTGGGCGCGCTGGGCGTCGTCAAGTACGCCGGGTTCTTCACTCGTTCGCTCAACGAGGCGGCGGCGTGGCTCGGCGGCGGCCCATGGGTGCCGGTCGTGGAGTTCGCGCTTCCGCTGGGCATTTCATTCTATACTTTCAAGACGCTCAGCTACACGGTGGATGTCTACCGGGGCGTGTTGCCAGCCCGCAGGGCGCCATCCGACTTCCTTCTGTTCGTGAGTTTCTTTCCTGAGGTCGTTGCGGGACCGATTGACCGCGCGCCCCACCTGTTGCCGCAGGTCGAGCAGGCCCGCCGGCGCGCGCGCCGGCGCCTCGGGAGCGGAGCCCAGCTGGCGTTAGTGGGCTACTTCAAGAAGATGGTGATCGCGGACAACGTGGCACCGCTGGTCACGGCGCTCTTTGCGCTCCCTGGGTGGAGCGGTCCCCAGACGCTGCTCGCGGGCTACGCCTTCGCGCTGCAGATCTACTGCGACTTCTCCGGGTACACGGACATCGGTCGCGGGGTGGGCCGCATGCTCGGGTTCGAGCTCGCTGAAAACTTCCGGCTTCCCTATCTGGCGTCGAATCCGAGCGAGTTCTGGCGGCGCTGGCACATCACCCTGTCCAGCTGGCTGCGCGACTACCTCTACATCCCGCTCGGCGGCAACCGCAGCGGGCTGGCCCGGACGGGCCTGAACCTGCTGGTCACGATGCTGCTGGGAGGGCTGTGGCACGGCGCCGCGTGGCATTTTGTCCTGTGGGGCGGGTACCATGGCGCGCTGCTCATTGGATACCGTCTTTTCCAAGCACGGCGCGGCGCCGACACCCGGGACAGCGCCGGGGCCTGGCACTGGGCGCGGGTGGTCGCGTTCTTCCACCTGACCTGCCTGGGCTGGCTGCTGTTCCGGGCCCCGACCGTCGGCAGCTTTTCGCTGATGGTGCAGGGGCTGCTAGACGGGCCCTCCTGGGCGTGCGCACTCGCGGCCTCGGATGTCCTCTGGGTCGCGGTGCCGGGTCTCTCGCTGCTGGCATTTCAGCTCTACCAGCGGCGCGTCGGGATGGAACCCTGGGAGCGGTGGCGGCCATGTCCACGGGCCGTCTTTGCGGGCGCTCTGGTCCTCGGCATCCTTGCGCTGGGGCAAACGGGCGGGCAGGAATTCATCTACGCGCAGTTCTGACGCCAAGGAGACGCATGCCGCGCGCCGCTGCACCGCCGCTGGCCACTTCGATCACGGGCAGCAGCCCTACCGCGCTGGCGGATCGGGCACTGCTCGCGGCCGGGTTGCTCATCATGACCACGGTGGCATTTTCGAGCGCGCTTGTGGAGGTGGGCGCGGTGCTGATCCTCCTCGCCGGCGCGGTGCTCGCCGCTGCGCGGGTCCTCAGCGTACCGCCCGGGCTGGCCGCCGGCCTCGCCCTGTACTTCTCGGCGGCCTCACTGAGCACGGTGACCAGCGCCGAGCCGGCGCTGAGCGCCCGCGCACTCTTCGCGAAGACAGCCGAGTACGCGCTGCTGTGTGCGGCGGGCGCGCACCTAGGCCGCATGCCCCGCACGGGGCGGCGCGTGCTCACGGTCTTCGCGGTCGCCGCCATCGCCATCGGCGCGGACGCCCTGGTGCAGGGTGCCGTGGGCCGCGACCTGCTCCGCGGGCGCGAGCTCGTCCACGGCAGCCGGCTGATGGGACCCTTCAACAGCCCCAACAACCTTGCCTCGTATCTCGCGATGGCGATTCCCGTGCAGGTGGGTCTGCTCGCAGGCGCCGGCCGGGGCTGGAAGGCGCTGCTGCTGGCTGGCATCGGGCTGGAAACCGCGGTGCTGTTGGGCAGCGATGCGCGCGGCGTCACACTGGCGCTCATCCTGAGCCTCGGCGTGTACTGCCTGGCGGCCCGCCGTGCGCGGTTGCTAGCGGTCGGAGGACTCCTGGGGGTCCTGGCGGTGTGGCGATGGGGCCCAGCGCTGTGGTCCGCGATCACCCGGCTGGACCCGGGCCGGCGCGAGGGCTGGTCGGTGGCCTGGGGTATGTTCCGCGACCATCCCTGGGTCGGCATCGGGTGGGGCCGGTTCATGGCGCACTATGAGGCCTACGCCCCGCCGCGCGACTTTTATCAGGATCCGCTGCGCGTCGAGTGGGCGCGGCCGCAGTACGCGCATAATTGCTTCTTGCAGCTGTTGGCCGAGGGCGGCCTGTTGAGCCTCGCCGCGTTTCTGGGGCTGGTCGGGTGGGTCGGCTACGTGGCACTGCGGGCCGCCGCCCGCGGTGGCGGCCCTGACCGCGCGCTGGCGGCCGGCCTCATCAGTGCGGTCAGCGCTGCGCTGCTGAACATGGCCTTCGACACCGGCCTCTACTCGCTGCCGATCGCGACGTTGTTCTGGCTCCTGCTCGGTCTGACGGCGGGCTTGGCCGCGATGGAGCGGCCGCGATGAGCGATCGGCCGTGGCTGAGCATCCTGATCCCGGTCTACAATGAGGCCGCGACAGTGGACGCGGTGCTCCGGGACGTCCGGCGGCACGCGCCGGACGCGGAGCTGGTCGTGGTGGACGATGGTTCCAACGATGGCACGCAGTCGCTGCTGGCACGCCTAGCGTCCGAGCTTGGATTCCAGCTTGTCCGCCACGCGCGCAATCAGGGCAAGGGGGCTGCGATCCGCTCCGCGTTGGCCGCCGCGCGGGGCGAGGTCGCCCTCATCCAGGATGCGGACCTCGAGTATGACCCGGGAGACTACGCGCAGCTCTTGGCTCCGCTGCGGAAGGGCCGGAGCCAGGTCGTGTACGGCTCGCGGTTCCTGGGGCCGCACCGGGCGAGTTACTTCTGGCACCGGCTCGGGAACTGGGTGATCACCACGCTGGTCAACCTGCTCTTCAATGCGTCGCTGACGGATGTTGAGACCGGGTTTAAGGCGTTCCGGCGTGAACTGGTGCAGGGCATCCCGCTTCGGGCCCGGAGTTTTGAGTTCGAGGTCGAGGTCACGTGCAAGCTCTTGCGGCGTGGCCACGCGATCTTTGAGGTGCCGATTTCCTACTACGGCCGCAGCTATGCGGAGGGAAAGAAGATTACCTGGCGCGATGGCGTGACCGCGCTGTGGTGGATCCTGCGTTGCCGGCTTGACCCGCGGTTCTAGTGCTTCGACAGGATTGAAATGAGCAGTCAAGCCCACCGCATGTCAATCTTGCTCAGCACGAGTGCCGAGCGGACCAATCGATCAACTCAAGATAGTCGAGGCACTAGAGGTCCGGCGTGATGCTCGGGCAGACCCTCTCAACGGTGGCCTTCCTGCGGACGGACCGCCTGGGCGAGACGCTCCTCACGCTCCCGGCGATCGACGCGCTCCAGCGGGCCCGGCCCGGCGCGCGCATCGTGCTCGTCGTACGGCCGGCCCTGCGCGACCTCATGGCGCGGTGTCCGGGAGTCGACGTGCTCACCTACGACTCAGGCCCACGCATCGGGTGGGTGGGCCGCGCGCTGGCGCTCGCGGGCCGCCTGCGGCGGTTGCGGGCCGGTGCCGCGCTCGTCGCCAACCCCATGAAGGAGCTGCACCTGGCCGTGTGGGCTGCGGGGATTCCTCGTCGGGTCGGGTATGGCCGCAAGTGGGGCTTCTTGCTGACTGACCGCGTGCCCGACCGCAAGGCGCTTGGGGAGCGGCACGAGGTCGAGTATAATCTTGATCTGATCCGGGTGCTGGGCGTCAGGGTCGAGCAGCCTCGCTGGCCCTCACTCGTCTTTCCAGCGGAAGACGCGGCCGTGCAGCAACTCCTTTCCAGCCAAGGAGTTGACGCGTCAGAGGACGTCGTGGCCGTGCACCCGGGCACCTCGAATCCGAAGAAGCGGTGGAGTCCGGAGCGCTTCCGCGACGTCATCGCCTTTGTGCGCGGCCGGAGAGCGCGCGTCGTGCTGATTGGCGGCCCGGAGGAGCAGCCGGAGGCCTCCACGCTCGCGCCGGCAGCTGAAGGGGTCATCGACCTGTGTGGTCGGTTGAGCTTGACGGAGCTGGCTGCGCTGCTGCGCCGGGCGCGTGTGCTGGTGTCGGTGGACAGCGGTCCGGTCCATCTGGCTGCGGCGGTGGGGACACGAACGGTTGTGCTCTTCGGCACGACAGAGCCGGCTGCGGGGCCGCAACGCTGGGGACCCTGGGGGAGCGGACACACGGTGATCTGGAGACCGGCCATGAGCGAGATTCGCGCTGAGGACGTGTGTGAGGCGTTGGCCCAGCACGTCGGGTCGAACCCAGGTGGGTCCGGTGCGGCCGCACGCGCCTCGACGCATCCTCATCATTAATCCCTTCGGGATCGGCGACGTGCTCTTCACGACGCCGCTGATTCGCGCCATCCGGCGGGCGTTCCCGGAGAGCCACATCGCGTACCTCTGCAACCGACGGACCCAGCGCATTCTGCAAGGCAATCGGCACGTGAATGAGGTGCTGGTGTACGAGAAGGACGAACTCGTCCGCCTCTGGCAAGCGTCCCCATGGCGCTATGTGAGCCGGGTCGGCCAGCTGGTGCGCCGGGCTTCGCGGGGCCGGTTTGACCTGGTGGTGGACCTCTCGCTCGGCGAGCGGTACAGCTTTGCGGTGCAGCTCTTGGGAGTCCCCCGGCGCATCGGGTTTGACTACCGGGGCCGGGGCCGGTTTCTCACGGGACGGCTGGCCATTGACGGGTTTCATGGTGCGCATGTGGTGGAGCATCATCGCGAGTTGTTGCGGTTCATGGGCATCCGGCTGCAGGAGGCGGCGCTCGAACTGGAGCCCTCGGCCGCGGACCAGCAGTGGGCGCGACAGCGGCTCGCGCCGCACCGACAGGGGAGTGGCCCGCGAGTGGGCTTGGTGCCGGCTGGCGGCGTGAGCTGGGGGATCGATGCTGCCTACCGCCGCTGGAACCTGGAAGGCTTCGCCGCCGTCGGGAAGGCTCTCGTGGACCGAGCGGACGCCCGGGTCGTGCTGTTCGGTGAGGACGCGGACCGGAAGCGCTGTCAGCAGGTGGCGAATCTCATGGGCGGCCGGGCGCTCGATCTGACCGGCGAAACCACCCTGGGGCGGTTCGTCGCGCTGCTGGGTCAGATGGACCTGGTCGTCTGCAACGACGGGGGTCCGCTCCACATCGCCGTCAGTCAGGGGGTGCGGACGGTGTCGCTCTTCGGGCCGGTAGATCCGCAGGTGTACGGGCCCTACCCGCCTGGGCCGCGGCATCGGGTGGTCTATCGGGCTGATCTGCTGTGCCGGCCGTGCTACCACCGGTTTAAGCTGCCGCCGTGTCCGTACGAGCGAGCCTGCCTGACGACGATCGGCGCGGACGACGTGGTGGCCGCGTGCCTTGAGGTGCTGGGGGTGGAGAACTCGCCAACTGGAGCTGCGCATGCCCATGATGCTCTCGCTCGTTGAGCGGGGCTGGCGTGGAGCCCGGACCTGCTCGCTCGAGCTGGCCGCGCAAGGCATCGGCACGACGCATCTCATCAAAGGATCGGTCGGAGGCGACGTGCGCGCGCTCATCCAGCCGAGAGACGGGGTGCGCATCGTGGACGTGCCGCGTGGGCTGTTTCGGCCCGCGGTATGGGCGTATCTCGCGGGCGCGGCCGTGACGCGGCGCATGCGGTGGGTGCTGGCCGACAGCGAGCGGACGCTGCGGGAGGTCGCGCCGTGGTGCCGGGTCACCAGGGCCGTGCCGCTCCTGATCCGGGACGCGCCGCAGGGCTACGAAGTGGTCCACGACGGCCAGGTGGTGAGGCCGTCCGCAGTCTTCGGGTGCGCTACTTGATGACTTCGAGTTCGAAGAAGAGCCCGCGCGGCGGGAAGAGGTGGGCGTAGTGCTTTTCGTAGTGCCGGGTGTTCACCCGAGCCAGCAGGCGCCCCAGCACTTCGTGGCCGTCGAAGAGCATGCGTTTTTCCACCATTCGGAAACGGCACGTGCTGTAGCGCGGATAGGCGCGGTCCCCGGTGAAATAGTCGAAGGTGCCGAAACTGAAATGGTACTTGTGCGTCGGATCATGGAACGAGTTGGGGTGGGCATAGTGCGGCGTCCAGACCTCGATGCGCCCGCCCGGCTTGCAGATGCGGTGCAGTTCCTCCATGGTCCGGGGGACGTCGTCAAGATGCTCGAGGATGTCGCGGCAGATGACGCGGTCGAACCGGCCCCCAGGCACCGGCCACGGGAACTGCTCGAGGTTGTGGACGTAGTCCACGCCCGGCGCCGGGCGCATGTCGATGCCGGCCGTGGCGCGCGGGTCCCGACCTTCGCCGCACCCAAGATCAAGAATCTCCATCGCGCGGGTATTCTAGGCGAGCAGGCGTGGCTGCGCAAGGCAGGACCGCGGACGGATGCGGCTGGCCCTGATCTTTGAGGCCGCGCGTCCGGGGACCACGGGCGGACACTTGGCGCGGGCCTGCCAGCGGCTGGGCGTCGTGCACGAGGTGTGGCCGCTCAGCCGGGCGCACGAGATCCCGGGTGGTTGTGATGCGTACCTGCGCGTGGACCACGGAGACGACTACGACGTCCCGCTGCCGGCGAGGCTGCGGCCGTCGCTGTTCTACGCGATTGACACGCACCTGCCGCGCTCGTGGCCGAAGATCCGGCGGTTGGCGCGCCACATGGACCTGATCCTCTGCGCGCAGGCCGACGCCGTTCCGCGGCTCCCGAGGAGCGCATGGGTGCCGTTCGGCTGCGATCCCGCGTTCCACGCGGCCCCGCCGGGGCAGGTGCGCGACCTCGACATCGCCTTCGTGGGGACCGAGGGCGGCGTGCCGCGGAAATTCATCATCCAGGCGCTGCGGGAGCGATACCCGAACCATCTCATGGGGAGTATGGACTTCCGGCGGCTGGGCGCCACGTACGGCCGCGCCCGGATCGGGTTTAACTACTCCATCGGCCATGACGTCAACATGCGGATCTTTGAGGTGCTGGCCTCGGGTGCGTGCTTGGTGACGAACGCGCTGCGCGGTGATCCGCTCGCGCGCCTGGGCCTGCGGGCCGGGGAGCATTACGCGGTATACGAGCGGCCGGGGGACCTCTTCGCGGTGATCGATCGGCTCCTGGCCTCGCCGGAGGAGCGGGAGCGCGTGGCCGCCGCCGGCAGGGACGAGGCGCTGGCCCGGCATACGTATGACGTGCGGATGCAGCAGATCGTCGACCTCGTCGCGCGCCG
>SBAZ01000086.1 GCA_005239935.1 Planctomycetales bacterium
ATCATCCCCGCCCACATGGCCCACGAAATCCTTCGGGCTGCCCTGGCGCTTTGACGCCTCCATCAGGACGGCTGCCGTGCTGCGGATGACCTCGTCTCCCCGTTGAAATCCATAGTGGTCGTTGAAGCTCTTGAAGCGGTTGAGGTCGATGTAGGCCACGGCGAAGCGTCCCCCGGCGGCCAACCGCTGCTCCAACTCCCGCTGGATGCTCAGATTGCCCGGCAGGCGGGTGAGCGGGTTCGCATCGAGGTCGCGGGTGGTGCGTCGGAGCACCATCTGGACCCGGGCCAGGAGCTCGGCGGGCTCAAAAGGCTTCAGCACGTAATCGTCGGCGCCCGCGGTGATGCCGTTGACCTTGTCTTGCACCTCACCCTTGCCCGTCAGCATGATGATCGGCAGGTGCCGCAACACGAGATCCTGCTTCACCTCGCTGCACACCTGGGGGCCGGTCAGGTGCGGCATCATGTAATCGATCACCACCAGGTCCGGCGGGTGGGCGCGGATCGCTTCCAAGGCCCGGGCGCCATCCGGGGCTTCCTGCACCTCAAAGCCGGCGGGTTCCAGGACCGCGCGGACGATCTCCCGCAGGTCGGCGTCGTCGTCGGCAACGAGCACGCGTGGCCCGGCGGTCATGGCGTCCCCGCGGGCGGAGGCGGTTCGCGCAGGGCGGCCTGCAGCGCGCGCACAATGTCATCGAGGGCGCAGGGCTTAAGCAGGTAGTCCGCGGCCCCGAGCTCCAGACCCCGCCGGCGGTCCTCCGGCGTCTGGTCTTTGCCCGTGAGGATCACGACGCGCACGTCACCCAGCCCCGGGGCGGAACGCAGGATCCCCAGGACCTCCCACCCGTTGACCCGGGGCATGTCCAGATCGAGGAGCAAGGCGTCCGGCTTTACGGCGCGCATCAGGTCCAACGCCTCGCGGCCGTCGACGGCGCTCGAGGTCGCGAAGCCGGCCTGCCCGAGCATCGTCGTCAGAATGTCCACCAGATCCGGCTCGTCATCCACCACGAGGATGTAGGGTCGCTGGGCGGTGTGCCGGGCGACGACCTCCTGGAGCTTGGCCACGAGCAGCGGCAGCGCCGCGCTGCGAGGCACGGCATCGGCGACCCACGGCTCCCGGGGGTGGTCGGACCGCTCCATCGTGCTGACGAGGACAATGGGAATGCGGCAGGTGAGCGGATCCAATTTGAGGAGACTCGCCACCGTCTGATTGTGAGGGGTGTCCAGCGAGACATCGAGCAGAATGACATCGGGCGCTTCCTGCTTGGACTTCTCCACGGCGTCCTGGCCGTTGCGGGCCTCGACCACCACCCAGGACTTGGCCGCGAGGCCCTGCCGGACCTGCTCGATGAAGGCCGGGTCTCGGTCCACGACCAAGAGTTTCGGCGTCTGGGGCGACATGGTCAGCTCACGGGGAGGGTGATCGAGAACGTCGTGCCCTTGCCGCGCGTCGAGTCCACCGTGATCCGGCCGTGGTGCGCCTCGACGATGCGCTTGACCAGGGCCAGACCCAGCCCCGTCCCCTGGATCTGCTGGTTGACGGGATCCAGCGCCCGGTAGAACTCTTGGAACAGTTTCGGCACGTCGTCGGCCGGGATGCCGCAGCCGGTGTCGCTCACGGTCGCCAGGATGTGGCCGCCGTCGCGGCGCAGGCCGACCGTGATCCGCCCGCCCTCCGGCGTGTACTTGATGGCGTTGGAGAGCAGGTTGACGAAGACGCGTCGCAGCTGTTGCGGATCACCAGTGAGTTCACGCACCCCGTCCAGGTCCTCGCGGTACTCGAGGTGCTTGGCGTCCATCTGGGGGCGCACCTGGTCGCGGACCGTGCTGAAGAAATCCTCGAGCGGGATCGCGCGCTGCTCCATGGTCACGCGGCCGGACTCGATGCGGGCGATGTCCAGGAGGTTGTTGATCAGTTGGGTCAGGAGGTCGGCATGCTTCTCAATTTTGGCGATCCGCTCGCGCTGCGGGTCGGCCAGGCGGCCGAACTGTCCGGCCGTCAACAGAGACGCGTACCCCTTGATGGCGGCGAGCGGCGTGCGCAGTTCATGGGATACCGCGGACACGAAGGCACTCTTCGCGTTGGTCAACCGCGTGAGTTCGGCGTTCGCCTCCGCCACGTCATGGGTGCGTTCGCGCACTTTGCGCTCCAGGTCCTGCTTGGCGCGCCAGGCCTCCTCGTAGAGCGCGGCGTTCTCGACCGCGGTGGCGAGGCGGTTTGCCAGGATCGCGACCAACTCCTCGTCCGCGGCGGACACCCCCCGGCACCCGACGACCAGGAGGCCGGGCGGGCCGGTGTGGGGCACGATGCCCGCGATCACGGCCGTGTCGGTCTGCACCAGCTCGTGCAGGACACTCATCGAGGCATCGGCGCGGTCCTCTCCGCGCACGGTCTTGGGTGACGGATCCGTCAGGGTCCGCTTCAGGAGCCCCGAGGACTTGAGATGCGCCGCCAGCCGCTCACCGACCTCCGGGGTCATCCCAACGAGCGCGCGCCACGTCAGGTCGTCGAACCCGGCGGCCACGCCGAGCGCCACGCGGGCGAACCCGAAGGGGGCGAGCACCTGGGCGTCCAGCCGCTCATAGATTTCATCCGGCCGGAGGCCGACCTGCAGCTGCTGGCTCAGGCCATGGAGCGACATGAGGGAGGCCACCCGTCGGTCCAGTTCCTCCTGAGTCCGGTGGAGCTCCACGTCCGTCCGGATGATCAGCTTGGCCTGCTGATCGAGCTGGTCGTAGGCCGCCCGCAGCCCGGCGACGTCCTCGAGCTGGCGGCGGATCTGGTCCATTTTCATGCCGAGATAGGCCAGACAGCCGAGGATGACGGACAGGCCGATGAAGCGCGTCGTCCAGTCCTCGGCCAGCATCAGCAGGGCCGTGGTCACGGCCCCCACGAGAAACACCATCATGATGCGCGTGGTCATGGAATCAGGCCCCCAGGGCGACCGCCAGGACCGAGCCCGTCTGGACCGCCGTGCGCCGCCCGGCGCCCTCGAGCGCTAGCGGGGCGTGCTCGCCGTAGACGTAGCACCCGGCGACCGGAATGCCTGGACCGACCGCGGCGCTGACGGCCTGCATCGTGCGGCCGGCCTGCTGGGAGCCCAGCAACAGCCGCCTCGCGACGGATTCGAAGACGAGGACGCAGGCGACCTGGCCCAAGGGCTGAATGGCTGCCTGGACCGCGCGCTGTGCGGCCTCCAGCGCCAGCTCGCGGCTGCCAATCATGAGCTGAATCCGGCTGCCTTCCTCGACCGTGCCCGTGCAGGTCAGGCTGCCGTCCGACTCGATTGCGGCGATGCTGCGCAGGAGCCAGTCGGCTCCGTCGCCGCACTGGACGCCCAACGGGTACGCGATCCGCTCGCGGCTGAACCCGCGGTGTCGCAGCCGCTGCAACTGTCCGGTCCCGAAATATTCTTCATAGACCGCGAGGGCGGGCCGGTCGTCGAGTTCCACGAGGCAATTCGCACGCGCGCGGGTGACGCGCCGCGGCTTGCTGATCGGCGCGAAACCGTGTGCCATACCCACGCCCAGCCGGATCGGCGACGTCACCAGGACCCCGACCACGCCGTCCGAGCACACGCGGCCGTTGGCATATTGGGAGGTGCGCTCGAAGCGGAGGTCATCACCGGTCAACGCCCCCACAACGCACGCGTCCCGTCCCAGCACTTCCTGCGCGCCCAACACCATGGCGGTCGCATCCGTGACCAGCCCGTCCCCGAACATGAGATAGCCGGCCCGGGACAGCCCCACGGCTTGGCGGGTCGCCAGATAGGCGGCCTGCTGGCCCGCATTCCGGGGATTCGCCTGGGCCCCCTGCGCGGCACCCACCGTGCAGGAGGCACCCTCCGCGCTGACCAGCACGACCACGCAGCTGTGACTGCGCGGATGCCCGTCCCAGAGCTCCCCGGCGGTGCTTCCCCCCACACAGGGTGTTGCCCCCAACACGGACTGCGCGCCCCGCAGGAGCGCGGCCTGATCGAACCAGGAGGAGGCGAAGCACAGCGCCAGCACCGGAGGATGGAATCCGAGTCCCTCACGAGCCTGCTGGGCGGCTGCCGCTCCCGCGCGGTCTGCCTGGGCGAGCGCGCTCCATCCTGCTGAAGCATGCACAGGGTTCGACATACTAAATTGAGTATATCTGATATCTAATCGTATCGGCCAATGAGGGTTATGTGTTGTTTCGACGCGCAGGACGTGCGACGTGCGGGGTGGCCGACCAGGCTGGCCGAGTCGGGCTGGGCCGTGGACCGGTTGGGGTGGGTGCTACGCCTTGCCGGCGGCGGCCGCGCGAGCGTGCCGCTTATCCTCGTACAGGGAGCGGTCCGCCGCCTGGAGGCTGGCTTCGGGTGTCGCGTGCGCGTCAGTCACTTGGCTGATCCCAACGCTCAGGCGCACCGGGGGGATGCGCCGGTCTCTGGTGGAGACCGGGATACTCACCTGGCGAAGTTTCTCGGCCACTTGGTGGGCCTGCATCGGCGTGGCTTCGGGCAGGGCGATCACAAATTCATCGCCGCCCAGGCGCGCCAGCAGATCGGACTGCCGCAGCACGGTGCGCAATTCCTTCGCGACATCCTTGAGGACCAAGTCCCCCACATGGTGGCCCAATAGGTCGTTGACCGCCTTGAACCCGTCCACGTCGATGAGCAGGCAGGAGAGGGGGCGGGCGTACCGGCGGGCGCGTTCGTGCTCGAGCGCCCACCGCTCCAGGAAGAAGCGGCGGTTGTGGAGGCCGGTCAACTCATCGGTCGTGGCCAGTTGACGGAGCCGCTCGGACGTGCGCCGCAGAGCCGCGGTGCGCCGCACCACGGCGCGCTGAAGGATCCACGTCCTGGCGGCGAAGAGCCAGACGATGACCGCGACCGCGAGCCCGGCGATCACGCTGAGCGCCACCAAGACGAGCCGAAAGATCGAGAGGGCCTGGACCACGTTCGCGGAGCTCGGGCGCAGGCGCAGCGTCCAGCGCTCCGCGTCCACACGCAAGGTGTCCACCACGGGCGGTGAGGCCTCGTCGGACCCGGCGGCCCAGTCAGGAGACTGATGGAGCACCAGGGCACCGTCCAGCACCTGCACGGGGTAATGGCGCACAAAGCGCGACGCGAAGAAATCCGCCAGGAGCGGAGCCAGATCGAAGACGCCCATCACGGCGCCGCGCTCATAGCCGGGTGCGCGGAGCGGTTCGAGCATGACCAACAGGGGCCTCGCGTTTGCCGCGCTGAAGACAAATGTGGATGGCACGCGCCACACTCCGCGCACCCGCCCGCGCTGCACGATCACGCGATTCAGCGCGGTCTGCTCCTGGCGGCCGAGCGTCTGCGGCCCGAACCACCAGACCGGTTCGGCACCGGCCCGGGCCAAGCCCGTGCCGAGCAGGTGGCGGGTGTGCGTGGTGGCACTCGCGCCGACGGCCTGTAACTGGGCGGCAGAGAGATTGACGCCGCGATTGATGGTATCGCGGATGAAGGTGAGGGTGCCGCGGCGACTGTCGAGCCCCCGCCGCAGCTGGTCCACCGCCTGGCTTGCGGCCAGCCGCGTGTCCCCCAGCACCACCCGCGTGCTCTGCCAGTGGGCCACCGCGGCGACGACCAGGCAGGTCACGGCGATGCCGACGGTGATGAGACCCGCCAGCGCCAGCCGCCGATATCGTTTGGTCGACAGCCGCACCAGCCAGGGCTGACGGGTCAGGGTGAAGGCCATGCGCCTATTCTAGGCCGGTCGGGCCGGTCGAACAAGCGGGGGACACGACGACGCCCGCCGGCCAGGCGGCCGGCGGGCGCCACGACTCAGACGATCCGGAGAACTCAGAAGCCTGGGACGGACGTACAGCCCGTGGGCGGCTTGTTCCGCTTGACCTGTTCGAGCAGGGCCGTCGCTTCGCGCAGCGCCTTGGCCTCGGCTTCCTGCTTTGTGGCCCCTTCCGCCTTCACGACCCACGCGCCGGGATCCGTGTTGTCGATCGTCGTCTTGTACACGGCGCCAAGCCGGTAGGTCGTGATGGTGACCGGCCAGCCGGCCAGGTCCGTCTTTCGTGCTGAGTAATCCTCAGGCTTTGGCATCGGAGGGATTGTCGATTGTCGAATGTCGATTGTCGACTGAACTACCAAATTGACAATCGTCAATCAGCAATTGGCAATGCGTCATGGACTCAGGGTTTTTCAACAGGTGCTGCCACGAGGTTGCCCCACTCGGTCCAGCTCCCGTCATAGTTCTTCACGTTCTTGTACCCGAGGAGGTACTTCAGCACGAACCACGTGTGACTCGAACGCTCGCCGATGCGGCAGTACGCGATGACCGGCTTCTCCCCGGTGATGCCGGCTCCGCCGTAGAGCGTCTTGAGCTCTTCGGGGCTCTTGAAGGTCCCGTCCTCATTGCACGCCTTGCCCCAGGGGATATTCCTCGCACCCGGGATGTGGCCGCCGCGCTGGCACGTCTCCGGCAGTCCCGGGGGAGCGAGAATCTCCCCGGTGAACTCCTGCGGGCTGCGGACGTCCACCAAGTGGGCGGTGCGCTCGGCCGAGGCCTTCTGCACTTCTGAGAGGAACGCACGGAGCGACACGTCCGGATCCTTGGCCTTGTACGATTTCGGCGAGATCTTCGGCGTGTCCGTGGTCAGCTCGCGGCTCTCGGCAATCCACTTCTTGCGGCCGCCGTTCATGAGCCGGACGTCGCGATGGCCGTACAGCTTCAGTTGCCAGAACGCCCAGGCCGCGAACCAGTTGTTGTTGTCGCCGTAGAGCACGACCGTGGAGTCCGCGTCGATGCCGGCCTGGCCCATCAGCTGCTCGAACTTGGGCCGGGGGATGATGTCGCGGCGCAGCGTGTCGCACAGCTGGGTGTCCCATGCCCAGCCGACGGCGTTGGGCACGTGACCCTCGCTGTAGGCCTTGGTGTCCACGTCGACCTCGACGATGCGCACGCTGGGGTCATTGAGGTGCTGAGCGGCCCAGTCCGTGCTCACCACGACCGTTTGCTGGGTTGCCGGAGATGTCTGGACCGCCATAGCGACCTCCTTCGGTTGAATTGCCAGGCAGGATTACCGCGGGCCGGGACGGCGCCGACGAATCCGCCCGTCACCCCGCTCCGGGGAGCCGACGACGGGCAGGATCGCTATTCTACGGACGCCTGGTAGCTCCGTCAAGCCGCTAGGCCGGCGTCTGGAGCGAATGGGCCGTCTCGAACGCGAACCAGAGCGCCAGCAGGCACGCCATCTCAGAGAAGAGAAACGGCCGGAAGTACCACTGCCCGAGTGCGAGGAGCACGCCATCCACCGCGAGGTAGCCCTGGGCGGCCATGAGCGCGGCGAGCGCCGTCCGGACCGGGCGGGAGGGCACCTTCACCCACAGCAGCCCGGCGACGCCGACCAGGCCGGCCACGACGCCGGCCTGCACCGCACCGGCCAGACCGCGCCAGAGGCCCTCGAAGTGGATCGACCAGCCCACCACGGGATCTGGCGTGACCCGATGCGACGCGAACAGCACGATGGCGCCCTGGGCGGCGAGGACCGGGGCCAGCCAGGTGAGTAGCCGCTTCGGCGTCATGGCCGGGTGGCGGATGAGCTGGTCCAGGGCGACCGCCGTCGGCAGGGTCAACCCGATGGACGACGCGTACCAGGCGCGCCGCCAGGCCCACAACCGCTCCGGTGCCTCCGGCAGGGAAAGAGGAAGAGCGCCGCATACCGCGCCAGGAGCAGGATCCCGCTCGCGACGAGCAGAACTCGCAGCCAGCCAGGAGAGACGTGCCGGTAGGCGCTGAGCGCGAGCAAGACCAGCCCGGCCGCAAAGCCCAGCAAGAAGAGATAGGCCGCGGCCGCCGGCATGCCGGCCTCAGCGCGCGGCGACGCGCGCCGGCGCAGCGGCAGGCCGCGTCAGGAGCGCGAACGCGCTGAAGAGGACCGCGGTGTAGATCAGGTCACCCAGGAGCGTCCCGCGGAAGAACGGGACCGCGGCGACATAGCAGGCCCACAGGCCCTGCGCGGTCCGCGGGTAGAGGTCCTCAGCCAGCCACACGCCCAGGTTCGTCCAGAGGAAGAACAAGACGGAACCGGCCGCGGCGGTGCCCAGCACGCGGGCAGGCGTCACGCGCACGCGCAGCCGGCGTCCCAGCAGCCCGACCATCAGGAACGCCGACCAGGTGAAGGGGACGGTGGAATGCCAGCCGAGGGCGAGATCGCTGGCCGCCACGATCGCCAACGGCAAGACGAGGGCCCAGCGTCTGGCGAGGTGCGCGCCGGCGAAGAGCGCGACCGCGGTGACCGGTGTCACGTTCCACGGATGGACGACCAGTCGCGACACAATGCCCACGCCGATCAGGGCATAGGCCAGCCAGCGTGAGCGGCGTGCGTCGGCGTCCGTCATGAGGACCTCCGTGTTGCGACCATTGTAGTCGGCGGCGGCAGCAGGCTCAAGCCGGACGAGGCGCTAAAACCGCACCACGACCCCCCCAGTGAACGCGATAGGCGGCATGGGGGCCTCGCCGGCGCCCGTGAAGAGGTTGACACTATTGCTCGACTGGTAGGTGACGTATTCCTCGTTGGTGAGGTTCTCGATGCGGAGATACACGCTGGTCTCTGGTCGGTGCGGACGCGCCGGCAGCGTGTACTGGGCCAGGAGGTCCACGACACCGTAGTTGTCGGCGCCGCCGAGGATATTGTCCATGTCGTTGATCCGGACGGCATCGTGCACGAGCCGCCAGTTCAGGTCCACCCAGAGTCCCTCGAGCGGCGAGACCCCGAGGCGTGTCACGAGGGTGTGTTGCGGCGAGCCTGGGATGATCAGCCCTTGGAGGGCGCCCTTGCGGAACTCGGCGTCCACGAAGGTGTACGCGGCGGACGTCCGCACGCGGCCCTCGACCGGAGCCACCTGCACGCTGAACTCCGTGCCGTAGCGCCGGGTGTCGAAGTTCTGATTCACGAACGCCCGGTTGTTGTAGAGGATTTCATCTTTGATGCGGACATAGAACGCCGTGGCAGAGGCCGTCACCGGCCCGGCGTCGCCGACCACCCCCAGCTCGTACGTGTCCGCCTGCTGCGGGAGGAGATCAGCGTTGCTGCGGGCAATGGAGCTGACACGGGAGGAGAAATCGTCGACGTTCGGCGACTTAAAGGGCCGCGCATAGGCGGCGAACAGGCGCAGATGGTCCGGCACCGCCACAAAACTGGCGCCCACCCTCGGGCTCCAGCCTTCGAAGCGCAGCGTGCCGTTGTAGTCCGGGAAACTCAGGGACGCCTCATAGCGAGACTTGTCAAAGCGCAGCCCGGCGACGACGGAGACCCGCTCGGCCAGCGTGAGCGTGTCCTCGACGTAGAAGCCGTAGCCGCCCCGCGTGACCTCGCTGTCCGGCCCGGCGCCGGGGTCGCCGGTCGTGGCCTTATCCTCGCCGAGTTCCACGCCGCTCACGAGGAGGTTCGCGGCCGATGAGCCCACCCATTCCTGGCTCGTGCGGAGGCTCAGGCCGCGCGAGGGCGTCACCGTGAAGGAATTGAACGCGATCGAGTCCTGCGAAGTCTGGACGCGGCGGCCCCAGAACACGCTCAGGACGCCGCTGGCACCGTCATGCGGCCCGGCGACGAGATCGAGTCCCACTTGGTCTGTCTCAGTCGTGTTCAGCCCGTGGAACGCGTTGGTCTGGATGCGCCGCGTCTGCGTCTGCGCGAGCGTGAGCAGGCCCGGAAAGGCCGTCGTGTCTTCGCTGTGCGCAACATGGAGGTCTGCCGAGACGCCGGGCAGGAGGTCGAACCCGGTGTTCGATCGGATGGTGGTGTTGCGCGACCAGGAAAACTCCCGGTACCCGTCCACCAGACGGCGCGTGTACGCTAGACCGTAGCGCAGCGGCTCCGAGGCGCCCTGGGCGCTCAGGGCATAGCGCTGCCATCCAAACGAACCGATCTCTGTGCTGCTCTCCCCGCTGAGCGGACGGTCGCCGCCCTGCTTGGTGAGGATGTTGATGACCCCTGCCAGGGCGCCTTCGCCGTAGATCAGCCCGCCGCCTCCCCGGATGATCTCGATGCGCTCGACTTGATCAATCGGGATGGCTTGCCAGTGGACTTCATCCCCGGTGAGGCGGTTCTGCCGGATGCCATCCACGAGCACGAGCGTATTCGTGCGGGAGCTATTGACGATGCCGCGCAGGTTCAGCGTGGAGTTCGAGGCCAGGCCGAAGCCTTGTTGGTCGGAGAACACCACGCCGGGCAGCTGGGCGAGGGCCTGCTGGATCGTGGCGGGGCGCAGCCGGCGCAGGTCCTCGGCCGTGAGGACGGTCACCTGGCCGGGGAAGCGGTCCGCATCGACCGACAATCCGGGGATGCGCTGGGAGGACGTGAGCGGCTCCTCGAGCAGCGCCTGCGCGGGGTGCGCGGCCCCAGCGCTGGCGAGGAGGAGACACAACCCGGCGATGCTTCGACTCAGCCTTCGGCTTCGCTCAGCATCGTGGTGAGCGAGCATCCCTCGACCTCGCTCGGGACGCTCGTCCTGAGCTTGTCGAAGACTGAGCGAGGCGAGTCGAACCACGACGCCGCGTTGCACAGGGGACGAACCGTGGGGACGAACCATCCGAACTCCTCCTGCCCCGACCGCGGGGGCGGTACGCGGAGCGAGCCCGGGAAATGGAAAACCCCCTGGCAGATGGTCAGGGGGAAGTCCCAGCGTGCCTCACCCGAGACTCACTCCACGGAGTGGTGAAGCGGTCCGGCGGGCAGGTCTTCTGGCTCCCCGATACTCCTGCGCCTTCCCACTCACTCCGACCTGGAATGAGCAGTGGCATCTGCAGGAGCAGGTGCCGGGGTTACAGCGGCGGGTCCGCGCCCGACTTGCACGGGCTTCCCTCGAGGACGGCGGCCAGCCTGGCACACCGCCTCAACCCACCGGACAACAGGATTATCGCGAGCACGTTACTGGACGCGCGGAATCTTGTCAAGGACTTGATGTCACCGGCGCCGTATCCAGCGGACAGCCATCGGTCAGGTGCAGATACTCGTCGTTGACCTTCGGCAGCCAGAACGTGATCATCTCGGCCAGGCCACCGAGGGTGCGGGCGGTGCTGCGGCTGGCCCCCTTCGCGATGCCCGTGAGCACATGGTGGCCTTCCTGCGTCTCCACGGCGGGCTGGCGGATCAGTTCGGTCCAGCCCATCGTGAAATTCAGGAAGCCCCGCGCGAGGGACGTCCGGGCCTTCTCGCCGTAGGTCACATCCGGCCGCTGCAGCGTGGCGCAGAGCGGGCAGATCCTCTTCGCAGCCTCTGCGGCGGCGGCCGGGATCGGCACCAGCACCAGCGCGGCGAGCACCAACGCGGCCGTGCCCCCGGACCAGCTCACGAACCGAACGCTCTTGCGCATCCACCCATTATATCCCCGGAGACCGGACCTGTCGCAACTGTCTTTCGCGGCGACAGATCCGTCGGGCGCATGGTTTGACACTGCGGAAGCGCGCATGATAGCATTGAACCACACGAGTGCGCACGGAACCGACCATGAGCGAGACGCCAACACGCGACAACGGCCTCATCCAGATGGAGGTCAGCAAGATCCGCATCGACGAGCGGCGCGGCGAGCAGGTCGTCGTGCTCAAGGAGCGCGGCGGCAACCGGCTGCTGCCCATCATTATCGGCATCTCGGAGGTCACCGCCATCAAGATGAAGCTCAGCGGCATCCAGCCGCCCCGGCCGCTGACCCATGACTTACTGCAGGGCACCATCGCGCAGTTGGCGGCCAGGCTCGACCGCATCGTGATCACCAAGCTCGAATTCAACACCTTCTACGCCAAGCTGGTCATCCGCACGAAGGACGGCGCGACGGCGGAGGTCGATGCGCGTCCCTCGGACAGCATCGCGGTGGCGCTGCGGGCGGAGGCCCCCATCTTTGTCGCGGAAGAAGTCCTCACCCAAGTGGCCTCGAGCTACGGCCTCTGACGGCGCCGGGGCACGGCCCGCATGACCCGCCTCTATCTCGTCCGGCACGCGCAGACCGCCTGGAATCGGGAGAACCGGCTCCAGGGCCATTCCGATCTGCCGCTGGACGACCAGGGTGAGCGGCAGGCCGCCCGCGTCGGGCGCTGGTTCGCGGCGCTCCACCTGCAAGGAATCGTCACCAGCCATCTCCGGCGCAGCCAACAGACGGCCGCCGCCATCGCCTCCGGCAACGGCCACCACGTCGTCCCCGTCATCGATCGGCGCCTGGCGGAAATGCACCTCGGCGCGTGGGAAGGGCTGACGCCCGACGAGGTGGACCGTCGGTTCGCCGGCGCCTACGCGCAGTGGCGCGAGCGGCCCACCAGCGTGTGCATTCCGGATGCGGAGCCGCTCGAGCGGTTTCGCGTCCGCGTGCGCGAGGCCCTCGCGGACGTGGTCGCCCGCCATGCCGCGCGGACCTGCGCGGTGGTCACGCACGGCGGCGTGATCGCCCTGGTCCTGGCGGATGCCCTTGGCGCGGAGTACGACGAGGTGCTCCGGCGCGTGCGACTCGAGAATGCAGGTGTGACGGCGATGGAGTTTGAGGGCGACGGACGCGCGCCCCACGTCGTGTGGGTCAACCGGACGGACTACCTGGAGGACTTGGGCGGCTAGCGCCGCCGGCGCTTCGTTGCGCGCCGGGTGGCGCGCGCGGACGCCGGGCGCCGCGTGGCCGTCTTGCGCGTGCGGGCCGGCCGCTTCCTCGCGTGCTTGGCCCGGGGTGGTGGCTGGGCGAACGCGCCCGTCTTGGGCTTCACGAGCGCGGCGAAGTCACGGTAGCGCATCTTGACGGTGTCGGTATGCGAGCCGGCGTTAAAGACGATCTGTTCGGCCTCGGTGAGGAGCTTGTCGACGGCCACCGGGATGTTGTAGAGGTTCCCGAAGGGCGACATGGCGCCGACCTCGACATCGGGGATGTGCTGGCGGATGTCGGCTTCCTTGCCGATGCTCGCGCGCTTGACGCCGAGCGCGGCGCGCAGCTTCTTGAAGTCGATCAGCGCGACCGCCGACAGGACCGCGAGGGCCGGGCCCTGATCGGTGAGGACAAAGACGCTCTTGGCCAGCTGGCGGCCGGGGACGTGCTGCGCCGCCGCAATCTCCTGCGCGGTGTAGGCGACGGGGTGCTTGGCCGCCGTGTACGAGACTCTCGCCGCGTCGAGGAACTGCTTCAGCCGGGCCGAGACCGCCATGGGTGCCTCCTCGGGTTCAGGGGTCGCGTGGGAGATCGTGGTCGCATCCTAACCCAAGCGGCGGGGCTTGGCAAGTCCCGCGCCGCCTGTGCGGCCCGCGGCGGCGCGCCGCGCGGGGAGACGCATCCGTGATGGGCTTCGTCCGCAGCCTGCTGTGGTTCCTGCTGTGGATCGTCCTCATCGGGATCGCGATGTACGCCACCGGCAACTTCGCGGTGGCCGACTACCTCACCGGCGTCTTCCTCGCACTCCAGCCCTACCTGCCGATCAACGTCAGTTTCGACCAGTTCCAGATTGTCCTCACGATTCTCAGCCTCCTCGTCGTCTTCCTCATCGTGACGGGCTCGGCGGTGCTGGTGACCTGGATGGGGACGCGCCTGTCGGTCGCGCGGCAGCAGCTGGCCGCGCAGCACGCCGCCTCGGAACGGGCCATCGCCCACCTCGCCGAACAGCAGGATCAACAGTTCCAGCAACTCATCCACCTGGGCCAGACGCTGACCAAGCGCCTGGACAAGCGCGTGCTGGTGCAGGCCATCGTGGACGCGGCGAGCCGGATCACGAGCACGGCGCAGACGAACAGCACCGTCAGCCTCTGGCTCCTGGCATTCGGGACGGAGGTCGTGCAGTTCGAGATCGGCCGGCACTGCGATGCCACGTGGTTCACGCAGGCGGAGCTGGGAATCGGAGATCCGTCCGTGAGCCGGGCGATGCAGAAGCAGGAGACGATGCTGCTGCCCTCGGTGGCGGAGCAGTTACCCATCCTGCGTAAGGACAAGGTGGCACAGCTGGGATCGGCCACCGCCGGGCTGGTGGTGCCGCTGGTCATTGAGAACACCGTGCTGGGTGTGGTGATCCTCTGCTGCCATCCGGACGTCTTGAAGAGCCACGGGGAGCGGCAGCGGTTCTATGAGGCGATGTGGAGCGAGCTGGCGCTGGCGCTGGCCATCGCCATCCAAGGAGAGCTCGCGATCATCGACCGCCTCACCGGGGTGCACAACCGCGAGTACTTCATGCGCCGGCTCGTGCAGGAAGTGGACCGGGCGAGCCGGTACCAGTTCCCGCTTTCACTCCTGATGGTCGACATCGACAACTTCAAGGCGGTCAATGACACGCTGGGCCATCCGCAGGGGGACGCGGTGCTCCGCATCATCTCGAAGTTGGTGAAACGGGAGGTGCGGGCCATCGATCTCGTCGGGCGCTATGGGGGAGAGGAGTTCATCGTGCTCCTGCCGGAAACCGGCCTTGGCCGGGAGGGGAGCAGCACCACCGGCGCCGTGCTGGTGGCCGAGCGCATCCGCAAGGCCGTGGACGAGGAGTTCCAGGGTCTGCAGAAACCCCTGGCCCTGAGCGTCAGCGTCGGCGTGGCCGTGCGGCGTTTCCCCGACGACCGCGGCATGGACCACAAGGAGCTCATCCGTCTCGCGGACGAGCAGCTCTACAAGGCGAAGACCACCGGCAAGAACAAGGTGTGCGTCCACCAGCCGGAGCCGGCTTCAGGAGTGGGCGCATGAGCGGCCGGCGGCGCGGCGGTCTGCTCGCCGCCGGCGCGGCCGGGGTGCTCCTGGTCGGGCTGGAGCTGCCGTATGTGAATTGGCGGTCGCTCGTGCCGCCGGTGGATGCGGCTCCCCTCCTCATCCGTCAGGACGCGAAGGGCGACGGGGCATTCGGTGCGCCGCGCAGCGGGTCGCGGCGCCACCGCGGCGTCGATCTGGCGGCCCCGCTCGGCGCGCCGGTGCGCGCGATCCGCAGCGGGCGAGTCGTGGAGGTCGGCACGCACCGCGGGCTTGGACGCTTCGTGGTCATCGAGCATCACGGCGGGCTCACCAGCCTGTACGCGCACCTCGCCACGGTCGGCTGCCGCGTGAATGACCGCGTCCGCCAGGGGCAGGTGATTGGGGCGGTGGGCAAGACCGGCAACGCGCGCCATCACTGGATCACCCCCCACGTGCACCTCGAACTGGTGCGTGATGGCGAGCCGGTGGACCCGGCCACCCTGGGCCTGCACGCGATGCTCTCGTCTCCGGAGACGACGGTGCATGAGCGTGACGGCGGCTGAGCGGCCCCAGGTCGAGACCCTGGGGTGGGAGGTGCCAGGGTGGCGGCGGCGCGGGGTCTTGGCCCTGACCGCGACGCGGCACGCGGACGCCGCCGGCGTGGCGCGCACCTGGGGGGCGCGCGGCCTGGTCGACCTGGAGCAAGTCCATGGGGCGAGCTGGGCCGCGGTCGAGGCGGCGGCGCGCCCGTGGACGCTGCGCGGGTGTGACGCGGTCGCGACCGACACCGCAGACGCCGTCCTCGTGGTGCGCACGGCGGACTGCCTGCCGATTTTTCTGGTGGATCCTGTCCGGCGACTCGTGGCCTTGGCGCATGTCGGGTGGCGGGGCCTCGCGGTCCGGCTGCCGCTGCGGCTGGTCGCCGGGCTGGGGCACTGGCGCGGGAGCCGTCCACGTGATTTGCGGGCCGCCTTCGGACCGGGCATCCGAGCCTGCTGCTATGAGGTGGGCCCGGAGTTCCAGGCCCGGTTCGGTCCCTGGGTGCGCGAGGCCTCCGGGCGCCGGACGTGCGACCTGGCGGCGGCCGCCTCGGCGCAGCTCGTGCAAGGGGGGCTGAGCCCGGCGCAGATCCTGGACAGCCAGGAGTGCACGGCCTGCCGCGTCGAGCGCTGGTATTCGACGCGCCGGGAAGGACCGCAGACCGGCCGGCTCCACTCGTTGATCATGCTGACGAGATGACAACCGTCTCAGAGACGTGTCTGATACGTCGCTGAGACCGGACACGCATGCATAGGACGATTGGGTATCTCTCCAAGCGGTTTGCGCACATCCGGCCCGGCGAGGGGCAGCGTGTCGGGTTCACCTTCCTCTATTTCTTCCTCGTGATCACAGCCTACTACGTGATCAAGCCCGCGAGCCGCTCGCTCGTGCTGGACGATCTGGGCCACCGGCTGGTGCCCTACGTGGACCTCATCACCGCGGTGTGCATGGGGCCGGTGGTCGGCCTCTTCGCGCGCCTGGTGGACCGCGTCACCAAACCGCAGCTGGTGACCAGGGCGTTTCTGGCGGTCACCGCGGTGATGGGGGGGTTTTGGGTGCTCCTCTCCTGGCCCAGCGTGAGTTGGATTTCCGGCGCGTTCTACGTGTGGGTGTCGATCTTTTCGGTGCTCGTCGTCACGCTCTTCTGGCTGGTGGCCAACGACCTCTACCGCCCGCGGGAGGCGAAGCGCCTCTTCGGGTTCATCGGCTCGGGCGGCATCATCGGGGGCATCGTCGGCTCGTCCATCGCCGCGGCCGGCGCGCACCTCCTGGGCACGCGGCACCTCCTGCTCGTGTCGGCCGGGTTGCTGCTCCTGTGTTGGTTCGTCGTGCAGCGGCTGTGGCGGCTGGCTCCTCAGACGCCTGCGCCGGAACAGACCCTCGCCTCCCACCGGCATGGCACCTTTCTCAGCGACCTGCGCGGCTTCATCCGCCTCCTCCTCTCGTCGCGGTATCTCCTGTTGCTGGTGGCCATCGTCGGGCTCAACAAGCTCGTCACCACATTCATCTACTACCAGTTCAACCCCTTCATCGAGAGCACGTTTCCCGATGTGGACCAGAAGACGACGTTCACCGGGATCTTCTTCGGCGCCATCAACGTCGTCGCCTTCCT
Source organism: Planctomycetales bacterium (assembly GCA_005239935.1). Lineage (GTDB taxonomy): Bacteria > Omnitrophota > Gorgyraeia > Aquiviventales > Aquiviventaceae > SBAZ01. Next base: position 16,773 of record SBAZ01000086.1, read on the forward strand.
GGTGCAGTTCTTCTGCACCAGCTGGGTGCTGCGCCGGTGGGGACTCCTGACGGGCCTGTTAGTCATGCCGCTGGGGCTGCTGGTGGGCACGGGCAGCCTCCTCGTGTTGCCGCTCTTCTGGCTCGCGGCGTGCACCGAGCTGTACGACCGGTCGCTGGACTACTCGCTGAACAACAGCGCGAAAGAGGTGCTCTACCTGCCCATCGACCGCTCGGTGCGATATAAGGTCAAGCCCTTCATCGACATGGTGGTCTTCCGTCTCGGGAAGGGCGTGGCCGCGGTGACCGGGATTGTGCTGCTCGACTGGCTGAACCTGCCCGCCCGCGTCCTGACCGCCGTCACCGTCCCCTTGGTGTTTCTGTGGATGTTCGCCGCCGTGCGGATGCGCCGGGAATACACGGCCACGATCCGCACGGTGCTGCAGGCGCGTGCCACCCGGCGGCCCGGGGCGGCGAGCCCGGGAGCGGACGGCGAGGGCGCCCGGGCGCTGGGCGGGACGCTGGCGGCTCCGCGCCAGCCGCAGCGGAAACTGTCGCTGATCACGCAGCTCGTGAACGGCTCCCGCGACGCGGACGGCCACGGGAAGATGCTGCTGACCGGGCTCACGTCCTACGAAGAGCCGCTGAGCAGCCTCCTGCCCGGGGAGTCGGTCATCGACGCGGGTCGCTTGAAGGCGATCATCCAGGATCAGCAGCGGCCCATTCCGCTGCGGCGCCAGGCGATCCAAGTGCTCGCGCGGCCCAAGAACCAGGACGCGCTGGACTATCTGTGCGGCATGCTCATCGTGGAAGAAGAAGCCGTGCTGCGCGATGAGGTGCTGCGGCAGGTCGTGGCCGTGCGTCTCAGCCGCCGAGGGCTGCAGGTGCCCGGCGGCCTGGTCCGCCGCCAGGTCGAGCGGGAGGTGCAGGAGTACGGACGCATCCGGCATGTCGCGGGCATCTATCGGCAGCACCACCGCGGTCCGGTGGCGCCGGACGACCCGGTGCTGGGGTTGCTGCGCGCGCTCCTGGAAGAGTCCGTGGAGCGGATCTTCCGGTTGCTCATGCTGCTCTACCGGCCCGAGGACATCCAGCTCATCTATGAGCAGATGCGGGCGGAGGAGGTGCACCTGCGCGCGGACGCGATCGAGCTCCTCGACAACCTCGTGGACGCCGGGCTGCGGGGAGCGATCGTGCCGATCCTCGATGAGGACAGCTTTCTGGCCATCACGGACGACGCCACCGACGCCCTGCGCGACCCGGCCGTGGCCTATCGCATCCTGCGCGAAGCCATCTGGGGTCCCCACTGCTGGCTGAGTGTCACCACCCTCTGCGCGATCGGGCGTCTCGGCCTGACCTCCATGCGGCAGGAACTCGAGCAGGCCGCGCGGCACACCGCGCCCCTGGTCGCCTCCGCGGCCAGGGTCGTACTGTGCGTGGCTCCCTTCATCTAACGTGACCCACTTCCAGCTCCTCCTCGTGCGCCGCACCGTGTTCGTGGCGCTCGTCGGCGTCCTGACCGGCTGCGCGTCGTGGCCGCGCGCCTGGGGCCCACCGTGCGCCGTGGACGCCCGGCCGCGGGTGCACCGGCAGCCCATCGGTTGGCATCTCTTCGATGTGACCGTCATCGAGCCGCTGAAACAGGTACTGCGCGTCGGGCGCCTGGGACGTCGGCTCCTCGGCGTGCCGGTCCGGGCGCTGAACCTCGAGGACGGGGCGGTGACCCACAGCGCCTTTTTGGCCGGGCGCGAGCCGGCGACCCTCTCCCCGCAGGATGTCCGCTGGGGCCCCACGCCGCCCGGCGACGCGCCAGCGCCGCCCCTGACGATTACGAAAATGAAAATGGAGGGGAAAACCGCGGGGTTCTTCGCGACGGACGCGCGGGGTGTGCGGTACCTGGTCAAACTCGACCCGGTCGAAGCACCCGAACTGCTCAGCGGGGCCGAAGTCGTGACGAGCAAGTTACTCTACGCCCTCGGCTACCACGTCCCCAGTTATGAGGTCGCCGAGCTGCCCCCCGCGGCCTTCGTGCCGGCCCCGGACGCCCAGCTGCGGGAGGCGGGCCAGGCTCCGCGCCCGCTCCGTGCGGACGATCTCGAAGCTCTGCTGGACCCCCGCGCGCGCCACGGGACCGTGCGGGTCGTCATGAGTCGCATCCTGGAGGGCACGATCCTCGGCCCGGCGCGCTTTAAGCGGTTCCGGGACTGCGCCGAGATCCGCGCGCTGAAGCTCGCGTACGCCTGGACCAACAACATCGACTCGAAGGATCACAACACGCTCTTGGTGTGGACTGGGGAACGGACCACCGGCTACCTGATTGATTTCGGCACATCGCTGGGAGCGGATGCGGGGCGCGGCAGCGCGCAACGGCCCTGCGCCGGCTGGACCTACATCGTCGACCTCAAGGAGGCCGCGCTGGAGCTGGCCACCCTCGGACTGCACCGGCCTCCCTGCGAGCCAGGCGTGCCGGCCTTCGATGAGCACATCGGACGCCTCTCGTCCGATGTGGATCCCGAGCACTGGAAGCCCTACGCGCCGAATGTCGCGTTTTGGGAGCTCAACGAGACTGACGCGGTGTGGATGGCGCGCCGCATGGCCGCGCTGAGCCGGAAGCAGATCGAGGCGGCGGTCTCGGCCGCGCGCTACAGCCGCCCGGAGGACGCCGCGTACCTCGCCAGCGTGCTCGAAGCGCGCCGTGACGCCATCGTACGCCACTACCTGGAGGACGACGGATGATCCCACCACCTGCCGGCCGACCGGCTGCTTCGACGGCTGTCCGCACCTTGCGGCCGGGCGTGGCCCGCGTCGCATCCGATTCGCACCAGCACGCGGGCCGCTGCGCCTGCGGCGCAGCCCAGCAGGTGGTGGGATGATCCTGGCCTATCGGGGCACGTCGCCGATGATCCACCCGAGCGCCTACGTCGCGCCCGGAGCCGACGTGATCGGCCGCGTGCGGGTGGGGAAGGACGCGAGCCTCTGGTTCGGCTGTGTCCTACGCGGGGACGTCAACCGGATCGTGATCGGCGAGGCGACGAACATCCAGGACGGCTCCGTGCTCCACGTGGACGACGACCACCCGTGCCTCATCGCCGACCATGTCCACGTGGGCCACCACGCCAACCTGCACGGCTGCCGCGTGGCGCGGGGCGCCTTGATCGGCATCGGCGCCATCGTCCTCAGCGGCGCGTCCATCGGGGCCGGCGCGGTCGTGGGAGCCGGCAGCGTCGTCCTCGAAGGGACCCGGATTCCGGCAGGGACGCTGGCCGTGGGTGCCCCGGCGCGGGTGGTACGGAAGGTCACCGCGCGGGACCGGGCCTACACCAAGAAGTGGGTCGAGAAGTACGTGCGCCTCGCGAGAGCCTACCGTATCTGATCTGTATCAGATACCATCTGAATCTGCATCCGCTCAGCCTCGCGTCCGTCGGCCGGCCTGCAGAATCGGCCTCCACATCCAGGCGCTGACCCCCACCGCCACCGCCGCGGCCAAGAGCGTCCAGGCCGTCGCGACCGCATCAGACGGCGCATAGGCTCTGGCCCAGGCGGCTGAAAACCCTCGGTGCATGACGGCCGACACCATCACGGCCAGGGGGTTCACCTCGAGCGCACGGGTATCGCTCATGAACACTCGGGCCGGGGTGACCGCTTCCGGAAACCCCGTGCCGCCCCACGCCGCGCACAGCAGCTGCACGCCGATGGACAGGACGATGAGCCCGGTCAACAAGGCGGGCCATGGGGCGCGCCGCGCGCGCGCGAGGGCGAGGGTGAGGAGGAGGACGAGAAACGGGGTCGCCGTGACCAAATGCCGCGGGCCCCAGCCGACGAACCCCCCGCTCCAGGTGAGCAGCCGGCCGGCCGAGCTGGCCATGAGGACGAGCGCCGCGAACACCCCCAGGGCGAAGGCGGTCTCGTCCCGCCAGGGCGCGCGCCATGACCGCAGGACGACCCACAGCGCCGCGAGCAGAAACGGGTGGTAGAGGAAGACGCCCTGGAAGGGGCTGAACGTCAAACCCCACAGCGCCTGCGCGTGCGGCCCGGTCAGTCCCGCGAGGCCGGCGCGATGCTCGGCCCACCGCTCGATGTAGCGAAAGTCATACGGCGTCAGCCATGGGGCCCCGAACACGGCCGTGTGGTAGAGGAGGAGGAGCGCCATCGGCCCCACCAGGCCGATGAGCACCTGTGACGCCGCACGGATCCCCGCCTTCCCAACCGCATAGGCGAACAGCAGGCCGGCGACGACCACGGTCCAGTAGTCCATGAGGACGGCGATGCCGATGAGCAGCCCGGCCAGGCGCCACCGTCGATCGCCCCAGGGACGCCGGTCCAGCAGGAGCGCGGCAACGGCGGCGAAGGCCGCGGCGGTGCCGAAGGGTTCCTTCCCGAAGGTGATGGCGTGCGGAAACAAGGACGTGCCGAACGCTGCCGTACCCGCCACGAGCAGCCGCGAGGCGAGTGGCAGTCTGAACCGCTCCGCGAGGAGATACGAGAGCACGACGACGATGGACAGCGCCGCGGCGCTCAGTGTGGCCGCGGCCACGATCTGCAGCCAGTAGATCAGCAGCGGTGTCCTGAATCGATAGTTCTCCGGCAACGACGCACCGGAGGCCCGAATGGTCTGCGGATCGATCGGCACCAAGTACGGTCGGTGCCAGCCCAGTGGGGCGACCCGAGCCAGCACCTGCGCCGGCGCATAGCAGAGCACGGCCAGCAGTGACGGGCCCAGCGGCAGTCCGGAAAACGTGCTGGAGCCGACTCGGGCCGTGTCCATCGCCTGCGTCGGAAACGCGAGGTAGACCGCGACTTGCCCGCGTTCGACCACCGACTGCGTGACGCCCAGCAGCGTATTCGACATCACGTTCCCGGCCGGATTCAAGAACAGGACGCAGCCGAGCCAGGTGGTCACGACCAAGCTCCAGGCGATGCGCCGCCGCTGGCGCGCAGGACGGGCCCGGGGCGGCATCCTCATCGGGCCTGGGCCGGGGCCGACGCCCCGAAGCGCCGGAAGGCAAAGGAGAGGAGGATGTGCAGCGTCGTCTGGGCCCTGAAGGACCACGGGCTGACTAAGAGGATGAGCAGCGGCCACAAGCTGGCGAGGTGCTGGTCGTAGAGCAGGTAGACGCCTTTGTAGATCCCGAGGAAGAGTGCGTGCGCCCAGATCAGGAGCCGCCGAGTGTCCGGCTTCTGGTCCCAGGTGTAGATGAACCAGATGACGTAATGCCAGATGATGAACAGATCAAACGCGATGCTTCTTTCGGGGAAGGCCAGCACGACCGCGAGAAAGGCTAGGATCGTCCAGGGTTGCTGCGCGACCACGCGCCACCCGGCCCGCCAGTCCGTCCCGGGCAGCAGACGCCGCACGAAGATGAAGCAGAGCACGACGACCCCCAGCTGACCCATGTAGGGCACGCGCGGCAGCCCCGCGAGATAGTCCGGCGAGACGCGCAGCAAGAGGAGCACGGCCAGCAAGGGGAAGATCGTCGTCGGGGTGGGGCGGACCGTGCCCGGACGGACCGCAGCCTGTCCCAGACGGAAGACGTGATACCCGGCGTTCTCCGCAGCGTGCAGGTAGAAGAGCGTGTAGACGAGCGGCTCCGCTTCGGCGGAGAACCGGAAGCAGGCGATGCTGAGCGCCGCGCACAGGAGCGTGCGGCCGAAGAAATCGGGATCGAGCACCGTGAGGCGGCCGCGGATGGCCGGCGAGGAGAAGAAGAAGACGTAGCCGACGGCAAAGTGCACGAGCCCCAGGTACTGCATCATGTGCCGCGTCGTTCCGGCGGCGGTCTTGTCAGGTACCAGGGCGCTGTAGAGGGCGAAGCAGGCGAAGAGCGCCAGGGTCAGCAGGACGGCAAGGATGTTCATCCGGTCGAACCGGCTGGGCATCCACCGGATATGGAGGGACGTGCTGCTGGGGGCCATCAGCCGCGGTGTCGTGTCTCCGCGGGCTACTCCAGCTCGACGGCCGTGCCGTAGGCGAGGATCTCTGAAGCGCCCTGCATGAGGCTTGCGCTGGTAAAGCGCATCGCCAAAACCCCATTAGCTCCCTGGCGCTGAGCGTCCTCAACCATCCGGTCAAGTGCCTGCTCCCTCGCCTGGGCCAGCAACTTCGTGTACTCGCTGATTTCTCCCCCGATGATGTTCTTGAGGCCGGCGAGAATATCGTGGACGAAGAATCGCGCCCGCACCGTGTTGCCCTTGACCAGGCCGATGACCCGCCTGATGCGCCGGCCCTCCACCACTTCGGCGGTCGTCACGATCATCGCTCAATCTCCTCGTATTTGTCCTTCTTCCCCCACACTTCCCTCATGCCTCTGAGGATGAAGGCCAGCAACCCGATGGTGCCGGCGCCGAAGGCGAGGCGCAGGGTCATCGCCAGCTCCTCGTTCGTGGCGAGCTTGTAACCGACATACCCCATGAACAGTCCTGCGCCGATCAGGAGGAAGATCGTGCCAAGGCGCTGCATCATGTAGCTCCTGTGGGGGCTGGGGAGTTGACGTCCCGGGGTGTTGCACGCGCGGCCATGAGGGGAGGTATGCCAGAAGGACTGCGGAGGGAGGGAGTTGAACCCTCAAGCCTTTCGGCACGGGCTTCTGAGACCCGCGTGTTTGCCAGTTTCACCACCTCCGCCCGAACGATCCACGAGGTCTGATGTCGTCAGTATAGCGAGGCGCGACGACGAGTGTCAATTCAGGGCCGGTTCAGTATAATGACCGCACCATGCGCATCGGCTTGACCTACGACCTTCAGACGGATCCTGCCCTGGCGCAGCAGGCGGAGTATGACCGGCCCGAAGTGATTGCGGCGCTCTCCGGCGCGTTGCGCGCGCTGGGACATGAGGTGATGCGGCTCGGCGGCGCCGCGGAGCTCCTGGCGACACCCTGGCGCGTGCGTGAGGTGGAGCTCGTGTTCAACCTTGCCGAAGGCGCGGCCGGGCGCTGCCGTGAGGCCTGGGTGCCGACGCTGCTGGAGCACTGGCAAGTTCCCTTCGTGGGAGCCGGTGCCTCGGCGCTCGCGCTGGGCCTCGATAAGGTCATGAGCAAGCGTCTCGCGCTCGCCTCCGGGCTGCGCACGCCGGCATGGGTG
>SBAZ01000107.1 GCA_005239935.1 Planctomycetales bacterium
CTCGCCACCCAGACCTTCCCAGATCCCTCGAAGCCGGAGTGGTACCACCTCAACGCGGACGAGCGGCTGGCCGTCCGCAAGGCCCGGCGCCGCCACCAGCAGCGCGTGCTGGATACGATGCTGCCGGAGGCCTTCGCGGTGGTGCGCGAGGCCGCGCGGCGCACGGTCGGCATGCGGCCGTTCGACGTGCAGCTCATGGGCGGTATCGTCCTGCATGAGGGGAAGATCGCCGAGATGGCGACGGGGGAAGGGAAGACGCTCGTCGCGACACTGCCCGCCTACCTCAACGCCCTCACCGGGCGGGGCGTGCACATCGTCACGGTCAATGACTACCTCGCGCGGCGCGACGCGCGGTGGATGGGGCCGATCTACCACGCGCTGGGACTCACCGTCGGAGCCATCCAGGGCGTGGACCCGGCCGAGCGCCGGCAGGAGGAGTCGCTGTCATTCCTGTACGACCCCGCCTACACGGCGACGACCGAGCGGTTCATGTACCTCCGGCCGGCGTCAAGGCCCGAGTGCTACCGGGCGGACATCACATACGGGCAGAACAATGAGTTCGGCTTCGACTACCTGCGTGACAACATGCGCTTCCGGCTGGAGGACCTGGCCCAGCGGGAGCACCACTTCGCCATCGTCGATGAGGTGGACAGCATCCTCGTCGATGAGGCGCGCACGCCGCTCATCATCTCCGGCCCAGCGGAGGAGTCCACGGACCTCTACGTCCGGCTCGACACAGTCGTGCGCCGGCTCTCCAAGGGCGCCGACTTCGAAGTCGATGAGAAAGCCCAATCGGTCAGCCTCACCGAGGCGGGCATCCAGCACGCGGAGGAGCTGGTGGGCGTCGCGAATCTGTACGACGAGTCCAACATGCGCCTCGTGCATCACATCACCCAGGCCCTGCGTGCCCACCACCTCTTCGACCTGGACGTGGACTACGTCGTGAAGGACGGCGAGATCATCATCGTCGATGAGTTCACCGGGCGGCTCATGCCGGGCCGCCGCTGGAGCGACGGGCTGCACCAGGCGATCGAGGCGAAGGAAAGCGTGCGCATTCGGCAGGAGAACCAGACGCTCGCCACCGTCACGTTCCAGAACTATTTCCGCATGTACGAGAAACTGGCCGGCATGACCGGCACCGCGGCCACCGAGGCGCAGGAGTTCAAGGAAATCTATCACCTTGACGTCGTCATCGCGCCCACGAACCGGACGCTCATCCGGACGAACTACCCGGACACGGTCTACCGCACCGAGGCCGAGAAGTTCCTGGCCATCGTGCAGGAGATCGTGGAGCTGCACCGCGCCGGTCGGCCGGTCCTGGTCGGCACGATTTCCATCGAGAAGTCTGAACGGCTCTCGCGCATGCTGAAGGAGCCTGGGCCGGTCCTCGAGCGCCTCGCGACCATCTGCCGGTGGACGCGCGACGAGATGACCAAGGAGCAGATCCCGGACGCGCTGAAGCCGCTCCTCGAGCGGGCCGTGAGCCGCCCGGCGAACCTGACGGAGGCCGCGGCGAGCGAATTGGCGCTCCAGGTCAAGCAGCAGCTGCCGAAGTCCGTCCTGGTATTCCGGGCCGAAGAACTCCTCCGGCTCGTGCAGACCATGGCGGCGATCCGCTCCGGCGTGCCGCACAATGTGCTGAACGCCAAGTATCACGAGCACGAAGCCCGCATCGTGGCCCAGGCCGGGCGCAAGGGCGCGGTGACCATCGCGACGAACATGGCGGGCCGCGGCACCGACATCCTCCTCGGCGGCAATCCGGATGCGCTGGCCGCCGATCTGATCCGCGAAGAGGAGGCCAAGCGGCAGGAGCCGCTGCCCGAGGCGGAGCGGCAGGCCATCGTCGAGCGGTTCAAGGCGCAGTACGCCACGGAGCATGAGGAGGTCGTGGCGCTTGGCGGGCTGCATGTCCTTGGCACGGAGCGGCACGAGTCCCGGCGGATCGACAACCAGCTGCGCGGCCGCTCGGGCCGGCAAGGCGATCCCGGCTCCTCGCGGTTCTACCTCGCGCTCGAAGACGACCTCATGCGCATTTTCGGCTCCGACCGGCTGGCGAAGCTCATGGATTTCAAGTGGTTCAAGTGGGAGGAGGGGCTGCCCATCGAGCACCCGATGGTGAGCAAGTCCATTGAGACCGCCCAGCGGCGGGTCGAGGGGCATAACTTCGACATCCGCAAGCAGCTGATCGAATATGACAACACCATGAACCGCCAGCGCGAGGTGATCTACGAACAGCGCCGGCGCATCTTGGAGGGCGTGGACCTCGGCGGGATGATCCGCGAGGTGATGACGGAGGTGTCCGACGAGCTCCTGGACACCTTCGCGCCCGCCGCGCAGCAGCCGGACGCGTGGGACCTCAAGGGCCTGGGCGAGACCTGCGAGCGGCAGTTCGGGGTGCCGCTCAATCCCGCGTCGCTCGACGGCAGCCGCGAGGACATCGCGCGCAGCCTCGAGGAGACGTTCGAGCGCGCCTATGGGGAGAAGCGGCAGGTGATCGGGGACTCCCTGATGGGCCAGTTGGAGCGCCACGTGCTGCTCTCCATCATGGATGCGAAGTGGAAGGACCACTTGTACATGATGGACGCGCTGCGCGACGGGATCGGCCTGCGGGCCTACGGCCAGCGCGACCCGGTGGTCGAGTACCAGCGGGAAGGGTATCGGATGTTCCAGGACATGGTGAACGCGGTGAAGATCGAGTCGTTGACGATGCTCCTGCGGGTCCAGCCGGCCGCGGAGGCGCGGCCCGTCAGCGTCTTCGAGCGCACACCGGTGCAAGAGTCACATCCTGAGGCGCCGTCCGTGGAGCAGGCGCCGACGGTGACGCTGCGGCAGCCGCCTGCTTTCGGCGAGGTGCCGGCAGAACCAACTCTCGTGCCGCCCCTCCCCGGCGATCCACGCCGCCGGCCGACCCCGCAGGCGCCGTTGGGCGGGCCGAAGATTGGGCGAAACGACCCGTGCCACTGCGGCAGCGGGAAGAAGTATAAGAAGTGCCATGGGGCTTAGGGGGCGCCGCACCGGCCTTGCACTGATCATCGCGATTGCGTCGCCGTCGGCCGTTGCCCAGGAGCCGGACGCGCAGCGCGGCCCTGACGAGGAGCTCGTGCCGCATGAGGAGCTCGTCCCGCTCGTGCGGCACCCAGTCCATGTGGAGCAGCACGGGATGGCCGTGTCCGCGTCGTACCCCGGCCGGCCGCCTGGATGCGTCAGCGGGCGCCCGGAGGCTGATGCGGTGGTCATTCGGACCGACGTAGAGTACGAGGAGATGATCCGTACCATCTATACGAGGCGCTATGCGGAGTTCCAGCACGAACTGGCGCAGTCTCCGGGGTTCTACGCGCAGTTTGCCGACTACACCTTCAAGACCTTCCTGCAGGAGTGCAACCACTTCCCCCCGATCGCGTTTGAGCAGCAGACCCTGCTCGGTAAGTGGGTACCATTCGGGGGCATGAAGGCGACGGTCACGCCAGAAGTCCGACTGCGCTCCGCCGAACGCGAGCTCCGCTGCGTCTTTCGGCTCACGGACGCGCCCGGTCCGCACGGCGAGATCTATTTCAGCGGGATGTGGCAGTGGCTGCTCGTGCCACGCGTGGCGCATGACACGACAGTCGACTTCGAGATTGTCGATGCCCGCACGAAGCCCCGACCCTGACCCGTTTCCCCGCCGTGGCGCCTAGACTCGCGCGAGCGCTCGCGGCGCTGGCCAGCGCCGTCCTGTTGGTCCTCACGTGTCCCACCTGGAATCTCTGGCCCCTGGCCTGGGTGGCGCTCGTGCCGTGGCTGTGGCTCCTCCGCACCTGCGCGCCCCGCGCAGCCTTCGGGTGGTCATACGCACTCGGGATCGTCTTCTGGCTCGGCTCGACGTGGTGGATGACGTATGTCACCACGCTGGGCTGGGTGGTGTGGTGCGCCTACCTGGCGCTCTACCATGGCCTCTTCGGGTGGGCCGCGGCCCGGCTCGGCGTCGGCCCCACCGGGTCTGGGCTGCGCCTGCTCACCTCGCGGATGGGGCTGTTCGTCCTGCCGGCAATCTGGGTGGCGCTGGAGTACCTCCGCAGCCACATCCTGCCCGGGCTGGCGCGCAACGGCCTGCTGGCCTACACCCAGGCCGACTGGTTGCTGCCGATTCAGATCGCCGACGTCACCGGCGTGTGGGGGGTGTCGTTCCTGCTCGTCCTGGTGAATGCCGCGGCGGCCAGTCTGCTGAACGCCGAGACGCCCATGCCGACCAAAGTCCGGAATGTCGCCGTGGCGGCCGCGTGTCTGCTGGCCTCGGCCGGCTACGGCGCGTGGCGTCTGCCGCAAGCCGCCTCGGCACCACCCACGGCGCGTGTCGCCGTCGTGCAGGGGAACATTCCCCAAGACGAGAAATGGGATGAGGCGAATCGGGACCGCATCCTCCGCCGGTACGAGGAGCTGAGCCGGGAGGCCGCCGCCGGGCGCCCGGACCTGATCGTGTGGCCGGAGACGTCCGTCCCCGGCTACTTCGGGATCGACGAGGCGCTGACCCAGCGCGTGCTCGGCGTGGCGCGCGTCGTCGGGGTCCCGCTCCTCGTGGGCGCGCCCGCCCCGACGCTGGACGAGACCCGCGTGCGGCTGATGAACCGGGCCGCCCTCGTGACACCGGATGGACGCATCGCCGCGCAGTATGACAAGGTGCATTTGGTGCCCTTCGGCGAATTCATCCCGGGCGAGGAGCTCTTTCCCTTGGTGCGCAATGCACTCCCGCCCATCGGGACCTTCAGTGCCGGGACGCGCTACACCGTCTTCACGCTGCCACCTTCGCCGGGTACCGCGCACCCCGCCGACCCGTCCCGGGCGAGCGCGGGGGCGAGCGTGCCCCTCACGTTCAGCGTCATGATCTGCTTCGAAGACTTGTTTCCAGAGGTCGCGAGCCGCTTCGTGCGCGAGGGGGCACGACTCCTGCTTGTGATCACCAACGACGCCTGGTTCGGCCCCACGGGCGCCGCGCTCCAGCACCTGCAAGCCTCGGTCTTCCGGGCCATCGAGCAGCGGATGCCGGTCGTGCGCGCGGCCAACACCGGCTGGTCGGGCTGTGTGGATGCGGCTGGGCGTGTGCAGGGCGTGGTGCAGGCCGCCGCAGGACGCACCCTGTTCGTCACCGGGACGCATACCTGCCAGGTCGCTCCGGGAGGCTCGCAGCCCACCCCCTATGGGCGATGGGGGGATTGGCTGGCGGCGCTCTCGCTCCTCGTGGCGCTTGGGTGGTTGCTCCTCGAGCAGCTGGAACGCAGCACCCGCCCACCGGCATCCAGGGAGTAACGCCCTCCTGCTGACCCGTCATGCAACAAGTCACTGCAACACAATGGGTTATGTGCGCTCGTTGCGTTGACAGGCTTTGAGGGCGGCCGTATACTACGCGGATGCCTCAGCAAAGCGACCAAGTCGAGACGCGCCGCCAAAAGCTCGGGCACCTGCAGCGACTCGGGATCGCGCCCTTCGGCGGACCATTCGCGAAGCCAGGACCGGTGCAGGTCCTCGTGAAAGACTATGCCGAGGGGCGCCCCGTCTCGACCGCCGGGCGCCTGAGTGCGAAGCGCGGCCACGGGGGGCTGGCCTTCGCTGACTTGCGGGATCTGAGCGGCAGAATTCAGATCTGCGTCAGGCGGGAGCACGTGGGCGAGGAGGGTGTTCAGCTCTTCGACACGCTGGATCTGGGGGATATTCTGGGCGTCACCGGGACGCTGTTCAAGACGAAGACCGGTGAGGTCACGATCGAGGTGCAGTCACTCACGCTGCTGGCGAAGGCGCTGCGACCGCTGCCCGAGAAGTGGCATGGACTCAAGGACGTCGAGGTGCGCTACCGCCAGCGCTATCTGGATCTCATCGCCAACGAACCGGTGCGCAGCGTCTTCGTTGCCCGCAGCCGCCTGCTGGCCAGCCTACGGGAGACGCTGAATCGCCTGGGATTTCTCGAAGTCGAGACGCCCATGATGCACGCGATTCCCGGCGGGGCGGCCGGCAATCCGTTCGTGACCCATCATGAGGTGCTGGACGCGGACTTGTACCTGCGCCTGGCGCCCGAACTGCATCTGAAGGAGTTGCTGGTCGGCGGCCTGGAACGGGTGTATGAGCTCAATCGCTCCTTTCGCAACGAAGGCGTGTCGGCTCAGCATAACCCTGAGTTCACGATGCTCGAGGCGTACCAGGCCTACGGGAACTATGAGACCATGATGGAGCTGGTCCAGACGCTCCTGTGCGAGGCGGCCCGCGCCGTCGCCGGGAAGCTGCAGGTGACCTACCAGGGTCAGGCGATTGACCTGACCCCACCGTGGGAGCGGGTGTCATTCGCGGACGCGATGGCGGCGC
>SBAZ01000022.1 GCA_005239935.1 Planctomycetales bacterium
CGCCGAGCGCGAACTCCGCCGCCACGAGCCGATAGCGCACGCGAGCGTACCGACGCGCGTCGTCACGCATCACTCGACCACGGCCTCCGCGCCCCGCCAGGCGCTGCCGGTACCCAGGAGCGGATGAAAGGCCTGGCCCAGCGCCAGCCACTGCTGGTAGGCATCGAGCTGTCGGGCGATCTCCGCGGGCTCGGCACCGCCGTAGCGCTGCACGACCTGGGCCAGCGTCGAGAGGGCATCCAAGCCCTGGCAGGAACTCCAGGCGATGCGCGTGCGCCGGGCCAGGAGGTCGGTCAGCGTCCAGGCCAGTTCCTGTTGGAGGGCATGGACGAGTTCGGCGACCATGTCAGGGTGGTGCGGGCACACCGGATGCGCGAGCGCCGGTTCATGTCCGATCAGCCGCAGGATGTTGAGCGTCCCGGTCCCGTACCGCGCCAGGCACCGGGCCAGCGTGTCCGGCGGGACGCGTCGGCTGCCCGTCAGGCACTGCTCCAGACTGATCCCCACCGGGCGCTCCAGCAGCGTCACCTCATCCGTCAGGCACCGGTCCACGGTGCGCCCGAGCCGTCGCGCGAGCACGTCAACGACCTGTTGTGCCATCACCCGATAGGTGGTGTACTTGCCGCCGAGGATGCTGATGAGTCCTGCGGCGTCGATCTCCAGCCGATGCTCCCGGCTCGCGCCCGTCGCCGCCCCGGAGAATCCGAGCAGTGGGCGCGCACCGGCGAAGGTGGCGATGACGTCGCGCTCCTCCACGCGACTGCCCGGCAGCACCCGGTTGAGTTCTTCGAGCAGATAGCCGACTTCATCGGCCGTCGCGCTCAGGGTGTCCAGGGGGGCGTCCACCGTTCCTTCCGTCGTCCCGGCCAGCGTGTGGCCGTTCCAGGGAAGTGCGAAGAGCATCCGGTGGTCCCGCCGCGCTTCCACGTACACCGCGCGCTCCGCCAGCCGCGGGAGCACGAGATGGATCCCCTTGGTCGGCTTCAGGGCCGGCACCGCGGCGCGGTCACTCAGCCGCCGCACCGCATCGCCCCAGGGCCCGGTGGCGTTCACCACGAGCCCCGCGCGAATCTCGAGCGTGCGCCCGGAAAACACGTCCTGGGCGGTCACGCCACAGAGTCGCCCGTCGCGCCGCAGGAACGCGACCACCCGGACGTAGTTGGCGCACACGGCGCCGAATCCCGTCGCCTGCAGGATGTTGGCCAGGCACAACCTGGCGTCGTCCATCTGACAGTCGGCATAGATCCCGGCGGCGCGCAGGCCATCCACCCGGAGCGCGGGCTCCAGGGCCAGCGCGCGACGCGGCCCGAGCACCCGTGGTCCCCGCCATCCGGAGAGCCCACGCGGCAGGCGCCGGCCGGTCGCCAGGAGATCATAGAGGGCGAGCCCGAGCCGAATGGCCAGCGTGCCCCGCGTTCCGCCGGCATAGAGCGGCAGGAGGATCGGCAGCGGCCGGACCAGCGAGGGCGCAATCGTCCAGAGGACGTGGCGCTCACGCAGGCTCTCGAGCACCAGACGCAGATGGCCATGCTCCAAGTACCGCAGGCCGCCGTGGATGAGTTTGGAGGTCTTCGAGCTGGTGCCGCCGGCGAAATCTCCCTGCTCCACCAGCGCGACTCGCAGGCCGCGCAGCACCGCGTCGCGCGCGATGCCGGCGCCCACGATGCCGCCACCCACGATGATCACGTCGAAGGGTCCGGCGGCGAGGCGCGCGAGGAGGCTGGTGCGGCCGGTCATGGGCGGCTCCCGACGCGCGCGACCGCCTCGCGCCAGCCGGCGTACAGACGCTCCCGCTCCGGACGCGGCATCCGCGGGAGGAAGCGGCGCACGCGCCCCCCGGCGAGGCGGCCAAGATCCGCCGGCCGCCACCACCCCAGGGCGATCCCGGCCAGGAGTGCGGCCCCGCGGCCGGTATTGGCCACCTGCGGCGGCCGCACGACCGGGAGGCCCAGGACATCCGCCTGGAACTGCATGAGCCAGTCGTTGGCCGCCGCCCCGCCGTCCACCTGGAGCTGCCGCAGCCGCAGCCCGCTGTCCCGGGTCATGGCGTCCACCACATCCCGCGTCTGATAGGCGAGCGACTCCAGGGTGGCGCGGATCACGTGTTCGCGCGTCGTGCCGCGTGTCAGGCCCACGATGGCTCCCCGCGCGCCCATGTCCCAGTAGGGCGCGCCGAGCCCGACAAACGCGGGGACGACATAGACGCCGCCCGTTGTCTTGGCGCGGCGCGCGATCGCCTCCGTCTCCGCCGCGCGCGCCACGAGCCGCAAGCCATCTCGGAGCCATTGAATCGCGGCGCCGGCGATGAAGACGCTGCCCTCGAGCGCGTAGCCCGAGGTGTCGCCACCCGCATACGCAAGGGTCGTGACCAGCCCATGCCGGCTGCGGACGAACCGGCGCCCCGCGTGTACCAACAGGAAGCACCCGGTGCCATAGGTGTTCTTGGCGGTCCCGGGGCGCACGCACGCGTGCCCGACCATGGACGCCTGCTGGTCCCCGGCCATCCCGGCAATCGGGACGCCCGCCGGCAAGGCACCCCAGCGCGCCGTGCGCCCGAAGACGCCGCTGGAGGGCCTGACCTCTGGCAGCACCGCAGCGGGCACG
>SBAZ01000138.1 GCA_005239935.1 Planctomycetales bacterium
CCCCCCGCCCCGCACCTGGCCGCTTCCAGGTTCGCGGCATACCCGCACGCCTCGCATCGTACGACCTGGTCCTCCCCGCTCTCCGACGGAGCCATGAACTCGCAGGAGGCCTCGCCGCCCATCATGCCCGGATCCGCTTCGCAGGCGAGTACGCGCAGCCCGCAGCGCTGGAAAATCCGCTCATACGCGTCATACATGGCCTGGTAGCTGACGTCCAGCCCCTCGCGGTCCACGTCGAACGAGTAGGCGTCCTTCATCAGAAATTCCTTTGAGCGGATCACGCCGCCGCGGGGGCGCGGCTCGTCGCGGAACTTGGTCTGAATTTGATACACCGTCACCGGCAGCTGCTTGTGCGACTTCACTTCCGTGAGCAGATCCGTCACGACTTCCTCGTGCGTCGGGCCCAGCGCGATTTCCTTGCCAGTTCGGTCCTTGAACCGGATGAGGACATCCCCCAGGACGTCATAGCGGCCGGTCTGCTTCCACAGTTCGACCGGCTGCATCGCGGGCATGAGGAGCTCCTGGGCGCCGGCGCGGTTCATCTCTTCGCGCACGATGGCCGCCGCCTTCTGCAGCGCGCGCAGGCCGAACGGGAGGTACGAGTAGGCGCCCGAGCCGAGCCGCCGGATGAGCCCGGCGCGCACCATGAGCTTATGGCTGGGCGACTCCGCGTCCTTGGGGTCCTCGCGGAGGGTGGGGAGGAAGTACGTGGACCAGCGCATCAGGCGGGATCAGACGGCGGCAGGCTGGGACTCGCTCAGCAGCGCGCGCACTTCATCGAGGAGCGCATCGACCATCTCGGCTTCGGGCACACGGCGGACTTGACGACCCTTGCGGTAGATCACGCCGACCCCGCCGCCGCCGGCCACGCCGACGTCGGCATGCTCGGACTCGCCCGGGCCGTTCACGACGCACCCCATGACGGCCACGGTGAGCTCGAGGGCGCGCGGCTCGGCGGCAGACAGCGCCGTCAGCCGATCCCGAACCTGCTGCGCGATCCCAACCACATCAATTTCGCAACGGCCGCACGAGGGGCACGCGATGACGTTGGTCTCGAACCGGCGCAGTTCGAGCGAGGAGAGGATGCGCTGGGCAACCGTGACTTCGTCCACCGGATCGCCGGTGATGGACACGCGGATCGTGTCCCCGATGCCCTCGGCCAGGAGGGCCCCGATGCCGATGGAGGATTTGACCGTCGAGGCCTCGAGCAATCCGGCCTCGGTGACGCCCAGGTGGAAGGGGTAGTCGCACCGGTGCGCCATACGGCGGTAGGCCGCCAGCATCTGCAAGACGTCAGAGGATTTGAGCGAGATCACGATGTCGTGGAACCCGAACCCCTCGAGGAGACGAACCGACTTCAAGGCGCTCTGGACGATGGCCTCGACGAGGTCGCCGGGATGGGCCGCTTCGCACTCGGGGTCGAGGGACCCTCCGTTGACGCCGATGCGGATGGGAATCCGGCGCTCCCGCGCGCGCGCGACGACCTCCTGCACCCGCCGCGTGTCCCGGATATTGCCGGGGTTCCAGCGGATCTTGTCGAAGCCAGCCTCGATCGCGGCGAGGGCGAACTGCGGGTGGAAGTGGATATCCGCCACGAGCGGCACCTTGTTCGCCTCGCGGCGGATCTCCGGCAGCGCCTTCGCCGCCACGAGGGTGGGCACCGCGACGCGCACGATCTCGCAGCCGGCGGTGGCGAGCGCGCGAATCTGCCGCGCGGTCGCCTCGATGTCCGCCGTATCCGTCTTCGTCATGGACTGGATGGACACGGGCGCGTCGCCGCCGATCGGGACGCCCCGCACAAAGACCTGACGTGTTTGACGACGAGGAATCATGTTGGGTCGTGAACCATGGACGGCCAACCGCGAACCGTGACGGCACCGCTGGTGTCACGGCGCGCGGGGCACGGTCAGCGGGTCACGGTGCTGCCTACTTGTTCAACCAGAATCGGTTGACGTCGTTGACGCAGGTGATCAGGACCAGGGTAATGAGCAGCGCCAGGCTCACCTGCGCGGCGCGCTCCTGGACCGTCGAGCTCACCGGGCGACCGCGCAATCCCTCCATGCCGATGAACAAGAGATGGCCACCGTCGAGAATGGGGATGGGAAACAGATTGAAGATCCCGAGCATGAGACTGATGAGGCTCACGAAGTAAAGGACCGGCCGGATCCCCATCTTCACGGCATCGGAGGTCAGGTGCAGAATCCCGATGGGCCCGGTCATGGAGTCGCGCATGCTGACCCGGCCGGTGACCAGCGAGCCGAGCGCAAGGAACGTCTGGCCGATCCACTCGCCCTGCTGCTCGAAACTGCGACCGATGGCCGCGAGTGGTCCGATCTTGACGATCTCGAAATCGCCTTTCGGGGTGATGCCGATCCGCCCGACGGTCTCCGGCCGGCCGAACGGATCGACGATGTCCTCGCGCTTCGGGGTCAGGACGATCTCGCGCGCCGCCTCGCCGCGCTGCACCCTCAGGGTGGTGCGCTGGTCCGCCCGCGCCGAGACCAGGTCGGTGAGCTCCTCCCACGTCGTGACCGGCTGGCCGTTCACGGCGACGATGCGGTCCCCTTCGGCCAGGCCGGCCGAAGAGGCCGGCATGTCGGCCTTGACCTCTCCGACGACCGGGAGCAGCTCCGGATAGCCGATGACGAACACGACCCACAGCGTGAGGGCCGCGAGCGCGTAGTTCATGAGCGGTCCGGCAAAGACGATGCCCGCGCGCACCCGCAGCGGCTTCGAGAGATACTCCCAGGGTTCGTGGGCGCGCTCCTCCTGCTGTTCGCCAGCCATCTTCACGTACCCACCGAGCGGGATGAGGCTGAGCGCGTATTCCGTGTGACCGCGCCGCCGCGTGAACAGCCGCGGGCCGAAGCCCATGGACAGCCGGAGGATGCGCACGCCGGCCCAGCGCGCCGCGACGAAATGGCCCAGTTCATGGATGAGGATCAGGAGCCCGAGGATGAGGACCGAGATTACCGCGGAGACCATGCCGGGATGCGCTCCATCGCGACACGACGGGCCCATGCGTCCACCGCCAGCACCTCATCGAGCGTCGGGTGCGCGACGGGCGCGTGTTGCTCCAGCACCTCGGCGAGCAGGCGCGGGATGTCCGTGAAGGCGATCTGGTCGTCGAGATACGCCTGGACCGCAACGTCATTCGCGCCGTTGAGCGCGGTACAAGCCGTCCCTCCGCGCGACCGATTCCCGTGCCTGCAGATCGCCCTCGAGGCCGCGGCGCGCGGAGGGACGGCTTGTACCGCGCTCAACGGCGCGAATGACGTTGCGG
>SBAZ01000102.1 GCA_005239935.1 Planctomycetales bacterium
AGGGACGCCGCGGGCCGACGCGGATCGGCCCAGCCCTAGGCGTGCCGTGGGTTGCGGCGGCGGGCGGCCCCGCCGCCGGTGCTCCTCCTCGGCGTCGTGGTGCGACTACGCCGTCGTCGTCGCGCCTCGGCGGGATCCGCCCGGCGCACGCAACGCGGCTCGCGCGAGGTAGAGAAAGGCGCTCTAAGGACCACGGACCGCACGGGTGAATCCGCATGGCACGCCTGAAGCCTGAAGAAGTGTCGCTCGCGCTCAAGCAGGAGCTGGAGCGCTATCGCACGCAAGTGCGGCTCGATTCCATCGGCCGCGTCATCCAGGTGGGCGACGGCATCGCGCGCATCTACGGCCTGGACGACGCCATGGCCGGGGAACTCCTGGAATTCCCGGGCCAGACGATGGGGATGGTGTTCAATTTGGAGGAGCACCACGTCGGCGCCGTGATCCTCGGCTCCGACCGGCACATCAAAGACGGCGACATCGTCAAGCGCACGAGCCGCATCGTGTCCGTCCCGACGGGGCCGGCCCTCCTCGGCCGCGTGGTGGATGCCCTGGGCCGGCCCCTCGACAACAAGGGCCCGATCGTCACGGACACGTTCCGCCCGGTCGAAGCGCGCGCCCCGAACGTCATCCAGCGCCAGCCGGTGAAACAGCCGGTCCAGACCGGGCTCAAGGCCATCGACTCGATGATCCCTATTGGGCGCGGCCAGCGCGAGCTCATCTTGGGCGACCGGCAAATCGGCAAGACCGCCCTCCTCGTGGACACCATCCTCAACCAGCAGGGCAAGGACCTCCTGTGCATCTACGTCGCCATCGGGCAGAAGATGTCCAGCGTCGTGGCCGTCGTGGAGACGCTGCAGCAGCACGGCGCGATGGACTACACCATCGTGGTCGTGGCCTCGGCCGAAGACCCGGCCCCCCTGCAGTATCTGGCCCCCTATACCGGCTGTGCCATGGGGGAGGAGTTCATGTCCCGCGGCAAGCACGCGCTGTGCTGCTACGATGACCTCTCGAAGCACGCGGTCGCCTACCGCCAGCTCTCGCTGCTCCTGCGCCGCCCGCCGGGGCGCGAGGCGTATCCGGGGGACGTGTTCTACCTGCACTCGAGGCTCCTCGAACGGGCGGCGAAACTCCGGGACGACCTCGGCGGCGGGAGTCTCACGGCGCTGCCGGTCATCGAAACGCAGGCCGGAGACGTCTCGGCCTACATCCCGACGAACGTCATCTCGATCACCGATGGCCAAATTTACCTGGAGGGGGACCTCTTTTACGCGGGAGTCCGTCCGGCCATCAACGTGGGCCTCTCGGTGTCCCGCGTCGGGGGCAACGCGCAGACCAAGGCCATGAAAAAAGTGGCCGGCCGTCTGCGCCTCAACCTGGCGCAGTACCGCGAGTTGGTCGCCTTCACGCAGTTCGGCTCCGAGTTGGACAAGGCGACGCAGGCCCAGTTGACGCGCGGCGAGCGCATGGTGGAAATCCTCAAGCAAGACCAGTACCAGCCGATGAGCCTGGCGCACCAAGTCGCCATCATCTACGTGGGCGGGCAGGGGCACCTCGATGACCTGCCGGTGCAGCAGGTGCGCGCGTTCGAGGAGGCGTTCCACGCGTTTCTCGAGGCGCAGTACCAGGACGTGCTGCACGAGATCGAAGGCAGGCAGGAGCTGTCGGACGTCATCGCCAAGCGGCTTGACGAGGCCGCCACGGCGTGCAAGCAGCGGTTGGGCGCGCCGGCCGCCGCCTGACCCCCATGGCTTCGCTCCGGATCATTCGCCGCCGGCTCCGCAGCGTCCACAACACGAAGCAGATCATGCGCGCGATGCAGCTCGTGTCGGCCTCCAAGCTGAAGCGGGCGCAGAACCGGCTCGTGCAAGCGCGGGACGTGCTCGGGTTCCTGGACGGGTTGGTGGAGCGCGTCGCCGCGGCCAGCGCCGCCGCCGGGCGCGGCGCGCAGCTGTCGCACCCCCTCATGGCCCGGCGCGAGGGCCCGACCGCCCTGGTGATCTTCACCTCGGACAGCGGGCTGTGCGGCTCCTATAACACGAACCTCATCCACCTGGCCGAATCGCACCTCCCGCGCGACACGGCGCGCGCCACCCAGATTGTTTTCATCGGCAGGAAGGGCGCGCGCTATTTCACGAAGCGCGGCTGGCAGGCCGCGGCTTCCTATTTGGGGCTCGCGGGGCGTCCGGACCCGGCCAAGAGTGAGGAGATCGGGCGCGCGCTCATGACGCGCTTTCTGGACGGCACGGTGGCCGGGGTGGAAGTGCTCTACTCGAGGTTCCGGTCCGCCATGTCGTATCAGCCGACGGTGACGCGGTGGCTGCCGGCCAGCCCGCCCGCGCCCGCGCCGGAGGCGGCAAGGACGGCGGGCGCCCCGCAGGAGTACATCTTTGAACCCTCGCCCGAGCGCGTCTTCGAGGAGCTGCTGCCGCGCTGGGCGCTGGCCAAGTTCCAGCTCCTCATGCTCGAGGCCTTCACCTCGGAGCACAGCGCGCGCATGATCGCCATGAAGAACGCCACCGATAACGCCGAGACCCTGATGGATGAGCTGACAACCCAGCGCAACAAGATTCGCCAGGCGAGCATCACGAAGGAAATCAGCGAGATCGTCGGCACCGTGGAAGCGCTGAAGTAGCGGGAGAACGAATGGCCGAGAATTACGGAGACGTGGTGCAGGTCATCGGGCCGAGTGTCGATATCCGGTTCGCCCCGGACAAGATCCCGAACATCCTCCATGCCATCACGATCACGGACGAGGAGAAGAAGATCGGGCTAACTCTGGAGGTCGCCCAGCACGTGGGCAACAACACCGTCCGCTGCATCGCTCTGGACGCGACGGACGGCCTTGTCCGCGGCATGCAGGCGCTCGACACCGGAGCCCCGATCACCGTGCCGGTGGGCCAGCAGACCCTGGGACGGATCTTCAACCTGCTCGGCCAGCCGCTCGATGAGAAGGGCGACGTGCCGGAGCCCACGAAGCGAGCCCCCATCCATAAGGCCCCGCCCTCGTTCGAGGACCAGCTCCCGGTGCGCAACATCTTCGAGACCGGGATCAAAGTCGTTGACCTGCTCGCGCCGTACCCGAAGGGCGGCAAGGTCGGGCTCTTCGGGGGCGCGGGCGTGGGCAAAACCGTCATCCTGCAGGAGCTCATTCGGAACATCGCCACCGAACACGGAGGCGTCTCCGCGTTCGCCGGAGTGGGGGAGCGCACGCGCGAGGGCAATGACCTGTGGCTTGAGCTCAATGAGTCTGGCGTCGTGAGCAAGACGTCACTCGTCTTCGGGCAGATGAACGAGCCGCCCGGGGCGCGCCTGCGCGTCGCACTGTCGGCGCTCACGATGGCCGAGTACTTCCGCGACGAGGAGGGCCAGGACGTCCTGCTCTTCATCGACAACATCTTCCGCTACGTGCAGGCCGGCTCGGAGGTCTCCACCCTCCTGGGCCGGATGCCCTCGGCCGTGGGGTACCAGCCCAACCTCAGCACCGAACTCGCGCAGCTCCAGGAGCGTATCACCTCGACGAAGCGCGGCTCCATCACGTCGGTGCAGGCCATCTACGTGCCGGCCGATGACCTCACCGACCCGGCCCCGGCGACGACGTTCTCGCACCTCGATGCCACCACGGTCCTCTCGCGGCAGATCGCGGAGCTCGGGATCTACCCGGCGGTGGACCCGCTCGAGTCCTCGTCGCGCATCCTCGATCCGCGCATCGTCGGGCCGGACCATTACGAGACCGCTCGGGCGGTGCAGCGCATCCTCCAGCGCTACAAGGATCTGCGCGACATCATCGCCATCCTCGGCATGGACGAATTAAATGACGAGGACAAGACCGTGGTCTACCGCGCGCGCAAGATTCAGCGGTTCCTCTCCCAGCCGTTCTTCGTGGCCGAGGCCTTCACCGGCCAGCCCGGGCGGTTCGTGAAGCGGGAGGACACGGTGAAGGGGTTCAAGATGATCGTCGAGGGCAAGCTGGACGGCGTGCCGGAGCAGGCGTTCTACATGCACGGCGGCGTCGATGAGGTCCTTGAGGAGGCCAAAAAACAGGGCCTGTCGGTCGGGGCATGAGCCAGCCGCTCACCCTCAGGGTCATCACCGAGGCCGGCGTCGTCCTGGAGGAGGGCGGGCTCGCGGCCGTGCGCGCACCCGGGGAGCTCGGGTACCTGGGGATCCTCGCGAACCACGCCCCGCTCGTCACGACGCTGAAACGAGGGGTGCTCTCCTGGCGCAAGGCCGGCGAGCCCCGTCAGACCCGTCGCCTGGGCGGCGGGCTGCTCGAAGTCGCGAAGAACCGCGTGACGATCCTCACCAGCGACATCGCCTAGGACCCGCGCGAGGACTGTGAGGGGAGGGCTTGAAGCCGTGACCATGTCTCGCAGTTGGCTCTGGTATGGGGTCGGCCTCGTCCTCACCCCGCTCGTCCTGGCACCGCTGGGCTTGACGACCACCCAGCTCATCGCCGTCGCCGGCTTCTGTAGCATCCTGTACGGGGCGATCTTCTTCTGGGAGCACCGGCTCGCGTTCGCCTTCCTGGGGATCGCCGGATTGCTCGTCACGCGGCTGTTGGACGTGCCGCACCTCATCGAGTTCGCCGGGCTGGACATCATTCTCTTCCTGGTGGCCATGATGACGGTGGTGGGGTTCCTGGAAGAGCAGCGCTTCTTCGAGTACGTCATCGACCACCTCCTGCTCGTGGTCGGTCCCCACCCGCAGCGGCTCATGGTCGTGATGATGGTCATCGCCTGGATCTCGGCCGCACTCGTCGATGAGGTGACCTCGATCCTGTTCATCGTCGCGGCGATGCTGAACCTCATCGAGCGCAGCAAGCTCGATCCCTTCCCGTACATCCTGATGCTGGTCTTGACGACCAACATCGGCTCCAGCGCCACCGTGGTGGGCAATCCGGTCGGGGTCATCATCGCGCTGCGCAGCGGCCTCACCTTCGCCGACTTCCTGCGCTGGGCCACCCCGGTCTCGATCGCCTGCTTGACGATCAGCATCCCGCTGTGCCTGCGGATGTTCCGCAAGGACATCCGGGCCCTGAAAAGTGTGCTGGCCGGGCGCAAGGGGGAGCGGACGCTCGAGCGGTTGGCCGAGCAGCCCCACCTCACGCGGGGCGTCAGGACGTCCGGGGTGCTCTTCGGCGGCGTCGTGCTGGGCCTGGTGTTGCATCACGCGATCGAGCACGTCCTCGGGTTGCCGCGCAATACCATGCTGCTCGGCGCCGCGCTCATCGGCGCGGGCCTCGCGCTGGCCATCAGCCGGGACAAGGCGCGCACACTCATCGAGAAGCGGGTGGACTGGTGGACGCTGAGTTTCTTCGTGATGCTCTTCGCTTCCGTGGGCACGCTCCAGCAGTCCGGGGTCACGAGCGTCCTGGCGGCTCGGATCATCGAGCTGTCGGGTGGGAGCGTGCCGATCCTGGCGTCGCTCTTCGTCTGGAGCTCCGGCGCGCTGACGGCCATCATGGATAACGTACTGGCCGTCGCGACCTTCGTGCCGATCGTCGGGGACGTCGGCCAAGCCGGCTACCAGACCTTCGCGCTGTGGTGGGCGATGCTCTTCGGGGGCACCCTGATGGGCAACGCGACGCTCATCGGCTCGACCGCCAACATCGTGGCCGCCGGCGTCGTGGAACGTCGAGCGCTTGGCACGATCACATTTGCCCGGTGGCTGGCGCCCGGCATGCTCGTGGCGGTCGTCACGACCGTCCTCGCGAACCTCCTGCTCCTCGCCCAACTGCCCCTCATGCCCCACGCGGTCAGCGCCGTCGTGGGGCACTGATTGGCACCCTCGTCGTCGGCAGGGTATAATCGCACAGGACGCTCGACCCCTCCTGTGTTCTCGGGCGGTTAGCTCAGTTGGTCAGAGCGGCGGATTTACATTCCGCAGGTCGGAGGTTCGAGCCCTTCACCGCCCAGGCCCGCTTCGGGCGGACCGGGAGTTCGGGGACGTAGCTCAGTTGGTTAGAGCGATGGCTTGTCAAGCCATAGGTCGCGGGTTCGAGCCCCGTCGTCCCCGCCATTTCTTCACATGAGGCCCTTCTGCGAATAAGCAGAAGGGCCTTCTGTATGTAGGGGTGAGGGTTACATCGAGGAGGGTGCAGTTCGAAAGTAAAA
>SBAZ01000082.1 GCA_005239935.1 Planctomycetales bacterium
CATGCCGCTGCCGTTCGAGCTCCCGAACGGGGACCAGGCGACCATTATGGATTTCGTCGTGCAGGGGGCGTACAAGCTGACCCAGCACCTTGTCCAGGAGCGGCCCGGGGGCGGGATCGTGGTCCTCAATGGGGATGGGCTGCTGATCACCGAACCGCTGATTGGTGAGGGGATCGGACTGATCGCCGCCGCCGGGTCCATCAAGGACGTGGTTGGACGGCAAGGCATCTTCGTCACCAACCAGGCGGGCCGCATCGTCAAGTTCCTGGAGGGGCCGAGCGAGGCCGACATCGGGCGGATCAACCAAGAGTACGCGCTCGGGCTGGATCTGCAGGATCGCGACAAGAAGCAGTTGGCCTGGAATACGGCCAGCTACACCGTGAGCGACCAGAGCGGCAAGGCCGTGGGGCGGTTCATGGCCATGATGGAGGACATCCAGAGGTATCTGGATGAGGCCGCGAATCAGAACCAGCCGCTTGGAGTGGACACCTCCCGCGACATCTTCGTGCCGGTGGTCACCCGGCGCTACAACGAGTACATCACCTCGCGGATTGCCCCGGCACTGGGGGACTCGCCCCTGAGCCAGGAGGAGATCGATCGGTTGCTCCTGCGCGACACGGTGCGGCGCGGCGCCGTCACGCTGGACGGCGGCAAGCTCGGCCCGGAGGTCGCGTTCCGGACTAAGCTCTACAACCTCGTCACCTCGCACTGGGAGGCTATCGACGGACTCCAGCCGGCGGCTGGCCAGGAAGGATCCTATACGGATCTCGGCAGCACGGACGTCTGGCACGACCTCTTCACAGGCCGGCCCGATCTGGCAAGGGCCGTGCGGCGGCAGCGGCGAATTGGCAGCCTCATCGGGGCGTCCGCCTCGGTGAGCGAGTCCGCCGTCCTCGCGGACAGCATCATCGGGTCAGGGGTGACCGTGGCGGATGAAGCGGTCGTCGTAGGGTCCAACCTGTATGACGGCTCGATCGTGGGAGAAGGCTCGATTGCGTATCACGTGCGGGGGCGGGTGGAGCTCGGCAGCCAGCAGTTGATCAACCAGGTTCCCCTGGAGCGTGGCCCGGTGAAGGGATGGGCGCTGGTCTACACCGGCAGCAAGGATCGGCTCACCGATACGGTCGGCACAGGCAAGCTGTTCGGCAGACCGGCCAAGGAAGTGCTCTCGCAGTGGCGGGATGAGGAGCGCGGGCAGCCCCTGAACTTCACGTACGATGAGCACACTCTACTAATGGACCTCCCGATCTGGCCGGTGGTCACACAGCAGGAGGGTCAGGGCCTCGACATGGACCTGGTCCGCTGGATGAGCACGACCTACCATGCGCCGCCGGCCTACATGGAAGCCACTAAGACATCCTTCCGCACCATCACCAGCGCAGTGGACTACCAGGCCCTGCGGATGCGGCGCGCCCGCCATATCGAAGACGCGTTCAGGGCGCGGCTCGCGCAGGGCCGCCTCGAGCCGAACCCCGTCGACGCCCTCGCGGCCATCTACGATGCCGCTTGGAACGTGACGCGGCATCTCGACACCATCCCGCCAAGAGCCATCGAACGCAATAGGGCCACCTATGAGGGCGACAACGGCCTCCTGCGCCCGAAGGCTGCCCATGCAACCGTCGTGCACGCGGTGGTGCCTGACGACATCGCGCAAGCCCTCCGGACCGCGGCCGATGTGGTGGTCCGCCGGGCGCTGCGCAACAAGCAAGCCCTCGTCCCGTCGCACGGGGAGCTGCATGTCACGCTGGCCAGAATCAAGGTGGATGGCACGCCCATCACGGAGGCCGACTGGGGCAAGGCGCTGGCCGCGGTCCGGGCCATCGCGGCCGGGCAGGAGCCATTCGACATCGCCATCCGCAGCCTCGGGCTGACCCCGCAGGGCACCCTGATCGCGGAAGGCCTTGTGACATCGCCGACATTCCATGCGTTCACGCACGGAGTGCCTGAGAGGCTGCTAGGCACGCCGCCACTGGCACGTCAATCGGTGCTCGTGAACATCACGCTCGGCCGGCTGGTCGAGAACATCACGCCGGAGGAGTTCGCGGGGATGCGTGAGATCCTGAACTCCTACCGGGTGGCCTATGGTCAGATGGCCGTCGGCCAGTTCCGGGTGGACTCGGTCGTGCTCACCGAGGAAAGCCGGCGGGACCGGGCCGAGGTCGTTCGGGAGGCGGTGATCCCGCTCGGTCCGCTGCCGCCCGCGACAGACGGTGCTGCCCCGAGCGGCCCCGATGGCGAGCCCGGCACGGCGGCCGCGCAGGGTCCGGAGGCGACGACTCCCGGAGTTTCCGAGACCTCCGAGCTCGCCGACGCGATCGCCGCGAGCGCGCATGAGCCACGCAGGCTCTTCGGACAGCTGCTTGGGCGTATCCCCAGATTCTCTGCCGCTGCGCTGATCGCCTTCCTCTGCGCGGCGTGTGTCGCCGGCGGCGGCTCGGAAGACATCCCACCGACGTCCACACCTGCGCCGACCGCCACGGCCACCGCGCTGCCGCGACCGCTGCCGGACGCCGCCCCGGTGTCTCGCCCTGGGCATTTCTACCAGGTGACGTACCACGCACAGACCCGCACTGGGGAAGGACCGCCTCCGTGGACGATCGTGCCGGAGCTCTTCGAGCCATACCTTGCCGAGGACGGCTTCCTGACATTCTCCCTGGTGTTTGTGAACGGCTCCCGCGAGGCACCGCCCCAGGTCGAGATCATCATCAGGCAGGACGGCGTCGAGCGGGGCGCTTTCATCTCCAGGCCGATCACGACGCTTCACCCCGCTCCCCAGTCGATTCGCCTGCAGGATATCGCACCGCTGATCGATCCCTCACGCCCGTTTGAGGTGGCCTTCGCGCCCGATCCGACGCCCGCGTCGGCCAGCACCGACTTCACGGTCTACATGCGGGACGTGGTCCTCCAGGTGCCCGGCGCCCCGCTGCAGGGGGATGAGCCGCTGGATCCTGTGCTGGTCGGCACGTTGGGCCAGCCAGGCGACCGGCGGACAGCGGCCCGCCCGGGGCCTGGCGGCGTGTCACCCGATCTGCACCGCCAGCGAATTGCCGAAGGCATGCGCATCCTGCAGGATCGTCTGGGCGCAATCGTGAACGGGTACGACGTCCGGGGCACGACGCATGATGACGACACCAACGGCCAGCCGGCCACGA
Organism: Planctomycetales bacterium; assembly: GCA_005239935.1. Classification (GTDB taxonomy): domain Bacteria; phylum Omnitrophota; class Gorgyraeia; order Aquiviventales; family Aquiviventaceae; genus SBAZ01. The sequence goes on from SBAZ01000082.1 coordinate 3,153, forward strand.
TGACCGCGAGCTTCGCCTACACGGCGGCTGTCGGACTCGCGGCGAGCCTGGACGAAGTCCCGGCGACGGATCGGCGGCCGCGGGTGCTGGTGACGGGAGACCAACGGGAAAGTTCGTCGTGGCTGCGCGCGGCCTTTGCTGAGGGACTGCAGGGCCAGGGCGTGGACGTGGACGTGAGCGAGGAGTGGGTTTCCACCCCAGCGGCGAATGTCGTCCCGAGGATGCCGGCCAACAACGGGGACTACGACGCGGTCGTGCAAATTACCGCGAGCCACAATCCCTGGACCTGGTCGAACAATGGGCAGGCCGGCGCGGTAGCGCCGCAGAATGGGTTCAAGATCAGCATCCGCAAGCCCGGGGAGAACGGCCAAGATGCGCGGTTCCTGCGCGGTGTGTACGGCCAGGCGATGGCGGACCTCATCGCGCAGGCTGACGGCTGGTCCCTGCGTCCGGTCGGGGAGCAGGGGGCAGTCCGCGAGGTGGACGACGTCGTCGCGCGCTATGCGGAGCACTTCAGGGACCGCGTCGCGCGGCTTGCGGCGGAGTTGGACCTCACGGAGGAGGAGATCGCGCGGCGGCTCCTGTTCGTGGTGGACGCAGGCCAGGGAGTCATGGAGGAGGTGGCGCGGCGGGTCTTCAGCGCAGCGGGTTGGCAGGCCCTGTACCACCCGGTGCACGGGGACGTCATCACGGACCCGGACGGTCACCCGGACCACGTGGCCGATCCGTATGAGGACGAGGAGTACGCCTACCACCTGACCGAAGTCGTCCGGCGGGTCGCGGCGGAACACCCGGACCGGCTGGTACTCGGCATTGCGCTGGATGGCGACGGCGACCGCGTCGGGCTGACCGACGAGGGCGGCGACGAGTACTTGCCGGCCGAGAAGCAGGGCTTGCTCTTCTACAACCTGTTGCTGCGCCAGCGGCCGGACGCGAAAGTCGTGCTGGACATCCGCTCGGGCCAGGAGACGCTGGACATGCTCGCGCAGGCCGGCAAGACCTGGGCGTGGCACGCGCCCGGCTGGCCGATCGTCCGGGAAGCGATCCTGGCCACAGACGCCGACATCGGCATCGAGGCGTCCAAGCACACCTTCATGCGGCCGTTCGACTCGCGGCAGGAGGACCCGATCGATGACGGCCTATGGGCCGGGGTGTACTTCGGCCTGAGCGCGCTCAGCCTGGCACAGGAACGCGACTCGCTCGGGCAGATCGTCTCGGCCCGGACCTGGTACAGGAAATTGACACCCGGCGGGGACGTGCGGCCGCGGCTGACCCGGCAGTTGAGCGCGGAGCAGCGTACGGCGCTGCTGGCGGCGATCAACGAGCGCATCCGCGCCGGGCTGCCCGGGGTGCTGCCCGGTGCCCGCATCGCGGAGGAGATTCTCTCACCCAGCCCGACGGAGAGCGGCGCGCGGCGCCTGCAGTTGGTTGATGCCGAGGGCCGCTTCCTTGGGTGGGTCCTGGTGCGGGCCTCGAACACTGGGCCGCAGCTGGCAGCGGTCGGACAGGGGCGGGATGAGCAGACGCGCGCCGCGTTGGTCCGACTGCTCGACGAGGTCCTGCGGCAGTTCCCGGAGATCAATTCGCAGACGCTCGACCGCCTGCTCAGCCCCTACGCGGCGCCGGATGGCGAAGCGCCTCCGGATGCGCAGGACGAGGTCCAGCGGTCCGCAGCCTTGCCGGCAGGCAGCGCGCCTTCTTTTTCGGCTGGAAAGGTAGCGCTTTCCCAAGAGGGCATCGAGGAGCTCATCCGCGCCCGGATCGGTGGGCGGTGGGGCGCGCTCCGCGGGCTCCTTGACGCCCGGCGGTTGGCCGCGGCTGAGGGACGGACCGGGGAGATGGCGGCGCTGGACGCCCAGTTGGAGGCCTTGGTCGCCGAGGTCAACGCGATTCCGCAGACTCCGAGCGCCCTCCAGCCTGGTAGGGTGTTCACGCTGGAGGCCGACCTGCCGGAGGAACAGGCGGACGCCGCGCGTGAGCGCATCCGCAGACTCCTTCGGGAAGGCCGGGTCGCATTTGGCCTGTTCGCGGGCGGCGAAGCGCTGCGGCTCGGCAACGGGCCGATGTACTTTGTGGACTTTTGGCAGCTCGCCCGCGCGCACGGGTATGAGGTTCCGCCCGACACTGAGGGCCAGGGCCTGACGATGGGGCAGTGGCACCTGTCGAAACTGGCCTCGCAACTGCATGACCTCGGCGGAGACGAGGCCCTTGCCAAGACTCCCCTCGTCCTGTTCGTCAACCCGGACATCGAGGGCCCCATCCGCACCGACCTCGCCGAACACGAGTTCTACGGCTTCGATCCGGCCCACGTCTATGTGCTGGCCAACCCCTTCCTGCCACCGCTGACGCTTGGGCCGGACGGCGCAGTGGCCTGGGAGGCCGAGGCGGACCGCCGCCTGTCAAACCACGGGTTCGCGCTGATGCAAATGGCCGTGCCCGGGCAGGCCGCGCGCCTGAGCGCCGATGGGCGGCTGGCGCCATTGTCGGGAACCCTCACCGAAGCCCTGGGACAGGACGGGGCCGAATTCTTGGTGACCAACCGCATCAACGATCTGTCGCGGCTCACGGACCGCGCCGTGGACGCGGAGCTGCTGGCGTTCGCGGTGCAGCACACGGAGCGCGGTCAGGTGAACATGGTCCTGGAGGTCTTTCAGAATCCAACCGGACAGCCGGGCGATCTCTCGGTGCATCTCGCTGGGACGGATCCGGCATTGAGCGTGGTCTTGGGACAGCACAATGCCGGGACGCCGGCCCTGCGGGTCCGGCTTGCGGCCATGCGGGCCCAGGCGCCGGAGCAGACACTGACGAATGCATTTCGCTTTGTCCTACGCATGGATGCCCTGCCGCACATGCTGGCGGAGGCGATGCCGCCGATCCTCGTACCTGACACAGGCCGGCTGCGGGTGATCTTCGGGGCCAGCGATCTCAGCCGGCAGCCGGGGACGCGGGCGGTCTCGGTCTGGCGTCGGGGTGAGGAGGCGCGTGATCTCAAGCGCGTTGAGGACCTCCCGCGGGCCGTGGCCTACCTCCGGGCGTTTGCGGATGAAGGGGGCCTGCTCGGCAGGGTGACCGGGACCCTTGAGCCCATCTTCCAGCCGGATGGCACCGGGTGGCTGCGGGGCATCCTGCGGCCGCTGAACGAGGCCGGCGTGGCGACGGACACCGCTGTCGAGGTCAACATGCCGTTCTCCGCGCCCACCCGGCAGGAACTAGGGCAGCTCGAGGACCACCTGGAGACCATTCGCTGGGCGCTTGAAGACCCCAGGCGGTTCGGCGCGGCGCCTCCGGCCTACCGGGATCTGTTGCGTGGGTTTGCCGACTACATGAAGTCGGTGAATGCCAAGCGCATCGCCCTGTTGCGCGGCCCGCCGCCGAGGGGCGAGAACCGCCGCCCGCTCTTCCTCGGCTATGCCACGCGCACCCACACCTTCCTCCACGAAGGCCTGGTCGGCAGCCCGAGTTGGCTCCTCCATGAACTCCTTGAGGGTTGGCTGCCCACCGTGCTGCCCGGTGCCGTGACCCCGGATGGGCGGCAGGTCGTCAGCGTCCCGGTCGATGAGCACAGCTTTGACATCACCCCGCACAAGCTGGTGAGGGGCTTCGGGTTCCGGGCACGCGAGGACGGGTTCCCCAAGTCGACAGAGGATCACGTGCTGGCGGCGCTGGGCGACGAGGAGGGCCGCGGACTCCAGGAGTGGATTGCCTTGGACCGCCGGTTCCTCGTGGACGGTGTCGAGTTCCAGGTGGCGCAGGAGACGCAGCTCCTTGATACGCCGGAGCGATTGCGCGGGAGGTTCGGGGGCCGCCGGGTGATCCTGGTCGAGCCGCACCCGGATGATGGCGCCCTCGGCGCGGGCGTGCTCTTCCGGCACGTGGCGGAGCAGCGAACGGGACGCCGTCCGCAGGGAGTCTCGTTTGCGACCGTGGTGCATGACCGGGAGGGGGTCACGGACCGCTACCTAGCGGAGCGGTTGGCTGAGCGGCCGCTGTCCGATGACGAAGTGCGCGAATTCAAGGGCCGGCACAGCCGCGAACAGTGGGAGCTGCGGAAGGTGGACCTGCGCAAGGAGGAAGCTCGTGATGGCGCGAAACTGCTCCGGGTCGGTGACCTCGACCAGGATTTCCTGAACTTGGACATCAACGCGTACCTGGAAGCCCCGGTGCGGCTCGATGGCGGCGGCCTCGATTCCCGGTTGAGCCGGTTCAAGTCCTTTACCTCCGAGGACCATCGCCGAGTCCGGAACTACGTGCTCAATCATGCTGGACCGCACCGCGGGCGCGAAGCGGTCTTCCTCATCCCATCCCCATACGACCGGCATCAGCACCACCGCGACGTCTCAGTCGCCTTCCTCCAAGCGATCGCGGAGCATGCGCCGGACGCGACGGTGATGCTCTATGAGCCGCTGCGGGGCTTCGAGGAGGAGAACCTCGTCCCCAACCTCATCTATTCCTTCGATGACAGGGCCCAGACCGAGAACGAGGCGGTGCTGTTACGGGGCTACCCCAGCCAGATCGCCAGGAACCGCTATGACATCGAGGTGCGGCGGCTCGCGCAGCGCCGCGCAGACCTGACACGCAGCCGGTACCGCGCGCCGGTGTCGGAGTTCGCGCAGCGCTTCATCGTGGGGAGGGTGCGCCAAGTTCGGCCACCGGCCCGCGAGGGCAACGGCGGCCTGTCGGACGACGGCACCGTCCTCCTGCATGCCGGCATCAACCCCGTCATCGAGCTGGGCAAGCTCTTTAGGCGTGACTGGGCAACGGCCGACGGCGGCACTCACTGGGAAACGGTCTGGGCAGATCTGCGGGTGGGGGCATCCCGGATATTCCGCGGGAGGCGTCCGCCGCGGCCGGCGCAGGGCACTGCGGCGGAGCTCGAAGGGCGGGAGGCGCGGGAAGGCTATCCGATTGAGCGGCTGGAGGCGGTGGTCCGGCAGGGGGACGTCGCGGTGATTGATCTTAATGCCGTGCGGGATGCGGCCGCTGCGGGCGCCGTCGAAGCCGCCGTCGAACACTACCAGTCGCACGCGTATGACCGTGTCGCGCAGGCGATCCGGGCGGCCCAGCCAGGTTCGACGAACGGGCCGCCAGTTCTGGGAGGCGTTCCGGCGGCC
>SBAZ01000122.1 GCA_005239935.1 Planctomycetales bacterium
GAGGCTCGCGGTGGACCACGCGGATGCGCCGGTCCTCACGGGCGAGGCGGTCCAGCAGGGCGCCAGTCTCATCCGTGCTCGCGTCGTTCACGACCACCAACTCGAAGTCCAGCCGGGAGGCCTCGAGGGCGGTGCGAAGGTCCGCCAGCACTCGGGCGATCCCCTGCGCTTCGTTGCGAGCAGGAATCACGAGCGACAGCACCACGTCATGACCTCGCATTCAGACTGCGCCACAGGAGGGCGCACGCCACCCCTGCGCCCGCCAGCAGGCTCACCGCCATGCCCGCCCATGTCCACGCGGGGCGATACCGCCACGTCACCAGGTGCGAGCCGGCAGGCACCAGGAGCGCCTGAAACATCCCATTGGCACGATACAAGGGAACGCGGGCGCCGTCAACCGCGGCGGACCATCCTGGGTACCACGTGTCTCCGACGACGAGCACCCCTCCTTGGGGCGCGACTACTTGCGCCTGCTGGTGCGTCGGCTCCCGTACCATCCAGCGCACGGTCGCCGACGCCCCAGGCGTCTCCACGGCCGGCGCGCCGCCCTGCGCCGTCTCCACCACCGCCATGCCAGACTCGCCGGCGGCCTGCACGACCCGGCTGAACACCGCGGCGTCATCGCCGGACCGAACCCACTCCGTCCGCTGGGCCATCCAGATCCTGGGGCGGACCTCCTGGACTTCATAGAGCCATCCTGGACCGGAGCGGACGGGCCGCAGTCCCGCGGCGGCGAGTGGTCGCGGACTCAACACGTACCGCACATGGAGCAGTCCGGCGAGGTCCAGGTTCACTGCCGGGGAATTAGCCGGGTCTTCAAGCTGCTCGAGCAGGCGCAGGTTCCTGGCCAGCGCCTGCGAAGTCCCTGGGGGGTTCAGGAGTTGCACCCCGGCCGCCGCTGGCATGAGGGAAAAGACCTGCTGCTCTGCGACGTTGCCTCGGGCGCCGCCCGAGAGCAGAACCACGCGCCCGCCGGCCGCGTCCCTCCCGAGGTCGCGCATCCACGCCGGCACCGCGAGCACGTTGGAGGGTCTGGTCGGACTCAGGCGTGCCGCGAAGACGCCGAGATCCACCACGGCGAGCGTGAGGGCCGCGGCCAGCGCCGTGTGCGGCCTGCGCGCGCGACTAAGCCACCAGGCAATCCCCAGTGTGGCCGCCATGAGGGTGAGGCTCCACAGCATCCACGGGTTTGTGAGCTGCACCGCGGCAGTCACCGAGGTGACGCGCGCCTCGACCCGGGTCATATGCTCGCCGACCGGACGACCCAAGGCGCCGAGTCCGGCCGCCGTTTCATAGTAGCGCCGGATGAGCCACAGGAGTCCCTCGCGCCCTGGGCCGGTCACGAGCCACGTCAGCCCCAGCGCCGCAGCCACGGTCGTGGCGGCCATGCGCACCTGTCCTGCCCATCGGCGGCGGGCCTGCGGGTCACGACGCAGGCGTTCGCACCCCAGCCCGGCCAGCACCGCGCAGGCGAACCCGAAGACGATCCCCCACCGTTCAGGATTCTTGAACCGATTGAAGAGCGGCAGCCAGTACAGCAGCTGCAGCACCCCGGCATACTTGCCCAGGGCGAGCAGGAGTGCGCCGCCGGCCAGGAGCCAGAATCCCTGCCCGGTGCGCTCCCGACGCACGGGCCACGCGGCCAGCAGGCATGCCAGCGGGATCACACCCAGATACAGACATAACTCCCAGAAATTGCCTTTGCCCCAGTACGCACCTCCGGCCGCGGTTTCGATCCCGAAGAAAGCAGGCAGCAGGAGGGTCACGAGGTGCTGGGGCGGCAGACTGAATCCAGCAGCCGTCTCGAACGGGAACGGACCCGCCCGGCGGGACCAGGGCATGAACTCGAGGGTCGGAATCCACTGGGCAGCGCCCACCCCTGCGGCAACCACACCAAGGTGGAGCAGGCTCTTGACCGCCGCCGCTGCGCGGCCTCGCCGCGTCCTGCCAGGCCGCGACCAGGCCAGCCAGACTGCGTAGGCCGCCACCGCGATCGTGACGTAGAGCGCCACCTGGGGATGCCCGGCCAACCAGGAGAGGCCCACCGCGGCGCCGGCCGCCCAGAGCCACGGTTCTGCCCGGCCTCCGCTGCGCTGGACGCACCACCAGCCCACCGGCAGCCACACCGCGCTGCGCAGCAGGCTGGGCTGGAACACGCGCACGATCACCGGCCCGCACCACATGGCACAGCAGCCGCCCAGGCAGGCGGAAAGCCGCGACACGCCGAGGGCTCGCAGCAGCGCGTAGGTCCCGGCGGCGGCAATCCAGAGGTGCAACAACAGCCCGAGTTCGAAACCGACCTCGACTGGCAGGAGGCCGAGACAGAGCCAGTTCAGGGGGTAGAAGACGCCGGCGAGTCCGGCGGCCGGCAGCGGGAAGCCGCCGCCCAACTCCGGCACCCACAGGGGCAACCGTCCCTCGCGCAGGGCCTGCGCCAGGATGAGCGCCCAGGGATAGTCCTGGTAGGCGATGTCTCCGTCAAAAAACGTCTGATGGCCGAACAGGGCAGGCCAGAAGACGATGGCGAGGAGGAGAGCGAATACCACCGGTCCCGGGGCCGCGAGGCGCCCCACCCGGTCACCCATCAGCCCCGGGCCAGCGCAGACTTGGGAGCGTCTTGGACCGGACGCGCGCCGGCTGCCGTGGCGGAGGCGGCCTCGCACCGCTCCTGGTACTTGGCCCAGCGGACCAGGTGGAGCCAGCTGTAGAGGATGCTGAAGAGCAGTCCGTGAAATCCCTCGCGGAAGCCCTGTTTCTTCACATACATCTTCCAAAAGAGCTTCAACGGTTTCCGGTGGATTTCGTAGCGCGCCCGCGCCACTTCCTCGGCTCCATGCTGGGCCCACAAGTCCTCAGCCTCCACACTGCTGTACCAGTTCTGACGCTGCACGAACTGGGAGACGGCCTGGAAGGGCCGGTGTTCGACGTCCGCAGGCAACCGGCCGATTGAGCCGGACAGCACCGGGGTGTGGTGGAGCCCCCCTTCGAACTGCCCCGCGGTGCGGCGGAAGAAGTGGAGCACGTCATGGTACCAGCCGCCATAGCGCATGCGCCGGCCCAGGAAGAAGTTGAGCCGCTTGAACGTGAACCCGGCGTGCGGGGACCCCTCGATGAGGACCCGTTCGATCGCGGCCCGGAGGGCCGGCGTCACGATCTCATCCGCGTCCAGGCTCAACACCCAGTCGCCGGTCGCATGTCCCAGCCCGAAATTCGCCTGGCCGGCGAACGTATCGAGCGGCCGCTGGAGCACGGTGGCGCCATAGTGCCGCGCGATCGCCGCCGTGCGATCCGTACTCAGATTATCGATGACGAGTATTTCGTCCGCCCAGAGGACGTGCGCCAGGCACGCCCCAAGCCGCTGCTCCTCATTGCGCGCCAAGATCAAGGCGGTGAGCCGCCCGCGCTGCGCCATGCTAGGCCGGCTCCAGCGCGGTGGGCATTGGACGCGGCTGCTTCGCGCAGAACGCGATCAGGTCGATCGCCGCGCGCGTCGCCCCAGGGCGCAGCACGTGGTCGTCGGTCTGCAGGCCGTCACGGAAGAACCGTTGGAGGGCGGTCCCGGGCCACACGGGCAGGCGGTTCAGTCCCCATTTCTTCAACCGGCGCAGCAGCGCGTAACGGCGGCGGGGATACAGCCCATAGACGGCCACGCTCGGGAACACGCGCCGCAGCAACGCGTCCAGCTCCGCCGAGGTAAACTCTTTTTCATGGAACGGCGACTGTTCATACCGGCCGCCGGGCTTGCGGTTGTGGTCGAGGTTGAGGGTGGAAATGACCGCGAGCCCATCCGGGCGGAGCACCCGCGCGATCTCCCGGACGAACTGTTCTAACAGCGGTTCAGGGATATGCTCGATCACCTGGAAGGTCCCCACCGTGTCCATGCTCGCGTCCGGCACGCCGAGGCGGGTGCCGTCCATGGCCTCATAGGTGAGGTTCGCCCGGCAGAAGAGGCGCTTGGCGCGCTCGATGAGCTTCGAGTCCGCATCCACCGCCAGCACCGAACCGGCCACATGGGCCAGGTACCAGGCGCCGTAGCCGGTGCCGGAGCCGATCTCCAGGAGGCGCTTGCCCTTCCCGGCCTGGGCCGCGAGGCGGTAGGCGCACAGATGCGACATGAGCAGCGGCCGATCGAAGTGCTCATCGCCGCGAATCAGCTCCGTGAACGGCGCCACGACCGCCTCCGGCGCGGTGCCCCGACGCTGCTCCCAGTACTTGGCGTAGCTGAGCAGCTGGTACATGCCGGCCATGACAGCGAGCACGTAGCCCCACAGGCCGTCGCGGTACCCCTGCTTGCTCACATACGCCCGCCAGAACCGGTCCGCGGCGCGCCACAGCGCCTTGCCCAGCGGGATCCGCCGCCTGTCCGCCAGCCATTTCTCCGCCTCCAGGGTCGTCTGGCGATCCAGCTTTTGAACGAAATCCGTCAGGTCGCGGTAGGAGTAGTGAAGGAGGTCGTGCCGCAGCGTCCCGGTCGGGCCCTCCGCGATGGCCCGAGGGTGCACGGTGGTCTCCTCCCAGCGAAAGACGGAGCGCTTGAAGAGCTTCACCTGTGCGCTGGGATACCAGCCGCCATGCCGGATCCAGCGCAGGCCCAGATAGTTTCTGCGCGGCACCGCATAGATGTCGAAGGTATGCTCCCCGCGCACGGTCGCCTCGACCTCGCGGGCGAGTTCCGGGGTGAACCGCTCGTCCGCATCGAGACTGAAGACCCACTCGTAGGCGGCCTGGGCATGGGCCCAGTTGCGGTGCCGCCCCTCGATGTCCATGCGGCGGCGCAGGACGCGCGCGCCGAGCGACTCGGCAACGGCCGCCGTGCCGTCGGTGCTCTCATCGTCAATGACCAGCACCTCGTTCGCCCACCGAGCGCTCTCGATGCAGGCCCGGATTCGGCCGGCCTCGTTCTTGGCGAGGATTACAACTGAAAGCGGTGCCGCTGCCATTGGGCGATCAACGCGTGGTCATCGTCTGCCTGGACCACGTCAGCGCGGTGCAGCCAGCGCAACGCGCAGAGGGTCCGCTCCCAGCGCCGCGTGGGGGCCACGATGATGTCAAACCGCTTCTTCTGCCTTGCCAGGATCCGCGCCAGCGCCGACGCCGAGGCCCCGCGCGCCGGCACCGGATGCCACCGGATGTCCGCATGCGGCGCGAGCCCGACGGAGTCGAACAGCCCGCGCCAGGACATGCCGCGCGGACACACCGCGTAGGCATAGATATGCATCCGGCGGCGAGCCGCGGCCTCGAGCTGCTCGAGCCACGTGCGCAGGCCTGCCGAGCCCGGGCGCACCGGCTCGAGGTGCGGCCAGGCGACGCGGACCCATCGGCCCCACTTCCTGTGGCACCAGGTGCGGTTGCGGGCAAAGATCGCCTCCCGCTCCGGCATTTTGCGCACGGTCTGGTGCTCCGCATGCCAGACGTACGCGCCATCGGCCACGACGCACCGGAACCCCGCGTGCTGCGCGCGCACGCAGAAGTCCTCGTCCTCGAAGAAAATCCGCTCGACCTCCTCCGTGAGCCCCCCAAGCCGGTCCAGTGCTGAGCGCGTAATGAGCATGCAGAACCCGATGCACATGCCGACCTCGGTGAACTGGCCACTGGACTCGCGGTGCAGGCGCGCCGCGTACTCCGTGAGGCTCTCGCCGGGCGGCGGCACGTTGGAGAAGGTGTTACTCGCAGGGTTCACGACCCCGATCCGCGGGTCCGACTCGGCCACCGCGATCAGCTCCTCCAGCCAGCCAAGCGTAAAGCGCAGGTCGTTGTTTAAGAGA
>SBAZ01000040.1 GCA_005239935.1 Planctomycetales bacterium
CGGGCAGGTGGAGCTCCTTGGCGGCGGCTATTACGAACCGATCCTGCCGCTGCTGCCTGAAGCGGACCGCCAAGGCCAGCTCGCCCAGATGCGCCAGGCGCTGCGCCGGCGGTTCGGCACCGGCATGCGCGGCTGCTGGTTGACGGAGCGGGTGTGGGAGCCTGACCTGCCGCGGACGTTCGCCGACGCCGGCATCGCGTACACCATGCTCGATGCGAATCAGTTCGCCGGGCTGCGCGCCTGGCTGCCGCCGTCGCAACAGGTGGAGGGGGAGGGATTCTGGGACCTGCTGGGGTCGTACACGACGGACTTCGCTGGCGCATCGGTCCGGCTGTTCCCAGCGTCCAAACGGCTGCGGTACTGGCTGCCGTTTCAGCCGGTGGCGCGGAGCATCGAGTTCCTGCGCGGGCTGCAGCACCGGGGGCCGGCGACCATCACGTTCGCGGATGACGGCGAAAAATTCGGCCTGTGGCCCAAGACGTTCGACTGGGTCTACACGGAAGGATGGCTCGACCAATTGTTCTCGGCGCTCGAGCGCGAGCGCGACTGGCTGACCACCACCACGTTCCAGGACTATGCTGCGGCGAGGCCTCCCGACGGACAGGCGGTGCTGCCGTGCGGAAGCTATGAAGAAATGCTGGAATGGTCGGGGGGCTACTTCAGGAATTTCTTCGTCAAGTACCCCGAGGCCAACGCCCTGCTCCAGGCGATGCTGGCGGTCAGCCGCGAGCTGCATGCACGGCGCGCGGGCACGAAGGCCGACACGCGCCGCGCCGCCCAGCTGGCCCAGGCGACCCGCGCCCTCTATACGGCGCAGTGCAACTGCGCGTACTGGCACGGGGTGTTCGGCGGCCTCTACCTCGCGCACCTGCGCCGCGCGGTCTGGAGCCACCTCATTGAGGCCGAGCGGCTGCTCCGCGCGGGGGAATCGAGGGCGGTGTCGCTCGGGGATCTCGATGGCGACGGGCAGGACGAGGCGCGATTGAGCTCAGCCAGCATGAGTGTGTCGCTCGATGCCGCGGATGGCGGCGCGATCACCGCGTGGCACCTGTACGGGGCGCGACTCAACGTGGTGGACACCCTGACCCGCCGCCCGGAACCCTACCACCAGAAACTGCGCACCCAGTCGCTCCAGCCGACTGCGGCCCCTGGTGAGGTCGCCAGCATCCATGACATTGTGGGCGTCAAGGAGCCGCATCTGCACGCATTGCTCGTCTACGATGACTACCGCCGCGCAGCCTTCCTCGACTGGGGGCTGGACCGGCGTCCAAGCCTAGAAGAATGGGTCCGGGCCACGTGGCGCGAGCGACGGCTGTGGTCGCCGGGACCGTTCCACTTCGCACCGGCCCCGCGGGCACGGTCCGGGGCGCCGGAGCTGGCCATGATGCGCCGCGTGGAAGGCCGCACCATTCGCAAGCGCGTGCGGCTGGACCCTCGCACCAGGTCGCTGGAGCTGCGCTACACGCTGGAGGGACCGCCGGTGCCGGTGGCGGCACTCGAGTTCAATCTCGGCGTGTTCGATCCCGCAGCCCTGCGCGCGCCGGCCGAGCATCCGGACACCACCTGCATGCGCTTCGAGGAGGCGGGCCGCGTGCGGCTCACCTTGCACCTCGACCCGCCGGGGCAGGTGGTGACGTTCCCCATCGAGACGGTGTCGGAATCTGAAGGCGGGCTCGAGCGCACCACGCAGGGCGTCTGCGTGCTGTGCGTGTGGACGCCGACGAGGCGGGCGTGGCAGGCCGCCGTGCGGTGGACGGCGGAGCCGGGGTGATGGCCAAGGCCCAGCAGACCGTGACGGTGTTCCATCAGCAGGGGCTGCACGCCCGCCCCGCGTCGTTGTTTGTCCAGGCGGCCAAGCGGTTCTCGAGCGACATCCGCGTCAAGAAGGGCCGCAAGAGCGTCGACGGCAAATCCATCATGGGGCTGCTGACCCTGGCCGCCAATCGCGGCGCGCGGATCGCGATCCTCGCGGACGGGCCTGACGCGGAGGCCGCGCTCGCGGCGCTCGCTCGGCTGGTCACCACCCCCTTGCCGGATCCCGACCCGAGCACCCAGACCGAACCAGCCTGATGCTCACCCTCAAAGGCGTTCCCGCCGCACCCGGCGTGGCGATGGGCAAGTCGCTGCTCTTCAGCAGCGAGGAGCTCATGGTGCCGCGGCGCCCGATCACCGACGCCCAGGTGCCGACGGAGGTGCTGCGCCTCGAGGAAGCCATGATCCTCACGCGGCACCAGATCGCGGCCATCCAGAAGAAGCTGGGCGATGAACTGGGACAGGAGCACGCGGAGATCTTCAACGCGCACCTCCTCGTGCTGGAGGACCAGTCCCTGCGGGAGGAAATCATCACCGGCCTCAAGAGCCAGCGCCTCAATGTGGAGGCCATTTTCAACGATGTGGTCCACAAGCACCTAAAGGCCTTCGCGCGGACCGAGGACGAATACCTGCGAGAGCGGACCGCGGACATCGACGACGTGCGCAAGCGCGTCCTCCGGAACCTCCTCGGCAAGCAGCCCGCGCCCATTGACCAGATCACGGAGCGGGCGGTGATCGTGGCACACGATCTCTCGCCCTCCGAAACGGCGCAGATGCACAAGGACCGCGTGCTTGCGTTCGTCACCGATGTGGGAGGGCGCACGAGCCACACGGCCATCATGGCGAAGTCGCTCGAGATCCCCGCGGTGGTGGGGTCGGTCGACGTCACGCGCCGGGTCCAGAAGGGCGAATTCGTGATCGTCGACGGGACGCGGGGCGAAGTCATCGTGGATCCGGACCCCCCCACGATCACGCGCTACGAGCTGGAGCAGCGCCGCAACCACGAGTTGAGACGGCAGCTCCAGACGCTCAAAGATTTGAAGGCGGAGACACTCGACCACCGCCCGGTCATCCTCTCCGCGAACATCGAGCTCCCGGAGGAGGTGCCGTCGGTGATCGCGCACGGGGCGCACGGGATTGGGCTCTTCCGGACGGAGTTCCTGTACCTGAACCGGTACGACCTGCCAAACGAAGAGGAGCAGTACGAGGCGTATAAGACCGTGGCAGAGCAGATGGCGCCGCAGCCGGTCATCATCCGCACCATGGATCTGGGCGGGGACAAGTTCCTCTCGCCGCTGCAGTTTCCAACGGAAATGAACCCCTTCATGGGCTGGCGGGCCATCCGGTTCAGCCTGGCGCGGCCGGATATCTTCCGCGCGCAGCTGCGCGCCGTCCTGCGCGCGAGCGTCCGCGGCAACCTGAAGCTCATGTACCCGATGATTAGCGGTGTGGAGGAACTCCGGCGTGCGAACGAAATCCTGGGCGAGGTGCGCCGGGAGTTAGACCAGGAAGGCCAGGCGTACGCGAAGGAGCTGGAAGTGGGCGCAATGATCGAGGTGCCCTCGGCCGCGCTCATCTGCGATCTGCTGGCCAAGGAGGTGAACTTCTTCTCCATCGGCACGAACGACCTGATCCAGTATTCGCTGGCGGTCGATCGGGTGAACGAGAAGATCGCCTACCTCTATGAGCCGACGCACCCGGCAATCCTGCGGCTCATCAAGCAGATCATTGACGTGGGGCATGCGAATAAGATTTGGGTGGGCATGTGCGGCGAGATGGCCGGCGAGCCGCCGCTCGCGCTCCTGCTGCTGGGTATGGGGCTTGACGAGTTCTCCACGTCGCCGGTGCAGTTGCCGCTCGTCAAGCGCGTCATCCGCTCGGTCGAGTACAGTTTCGCCCAGTCGGTGATGCAGCAGGCGCTGACGTTGCCGACCGGCAAGGACGTGGAGACGTTCCTGCTGGCGAGCCTGAAGCAGGTGGTGCCGGACTTGGTCGAGGTCTGATGGCGGTCTCGGCGGTGCTCCTGGCGGCCGGCTACGCGACCCGCTTGTACCCGCTGACGAAGGAGACGCCGAAGGCGCTGCTGCCGCTGGGCGAGGGTGTGATTCTCGACGCCGTGGTGCGCGCGCTCGAGGACGTGCCGGAGCTGGCGCGGCGCATCCTCGTGACGAACGCCCGCTTCGCACCGCAGTTTGCCTCGTGGCAGCAGTCCCGCAAGGCCCCGGTGGCGATCGTGAACGATGGGACCGAGGCGCCCGAGACGCGGCTCGGGGCCATTCGGGACCTGGAGCTGGCGCGCCGCCAAGGCGGGGCGGTCGGAGACCTGCTGGTGCTCGGCACCGACAATTTATTCGGCTGGTCGCTCGGCGAGTTCGCACGGAAGGCGCAGGCGCGCCGGCCGGATCCGAGCATCGCGTTGTGGGAAGCGCCTTCCCGCGAGGCGGCGACCCAGTTCGGCGTCGTGTCACGCAACGCGCAGGACCGCATCACGGCCTTCGTGGAGAAGTCGCCCAGTCCGCCCTCCACGGCGGTCGCGCTCTGCGTGTACTACTTCCCCGAGCCCATGCTTGGGCGCATTCAGGAATTCATCGACCTGGGCGGGAACACGGATGCGCCCGGCTATTTCATCCAGCATCTCGCGAAGCAGGGCACGGTCTACGGCCTCATGATGCGCGGGGCCTGGTACGACATCGGCTCGCTTGAGACCTACGAAACGGTTCAGCGGGAGTGGCCCGTGGCCGGCGGTCGCGGGTAGTCCTCGGGAGGCGTCATGCGGAAGCACCTGTTTACCTCGGAGTCGGTGACCGAGGGGCACCCGGACAAGGTCGCCGACCAAATCTCCGACGCGGTCCTCGATGCGCTCTTTGCCGACGACCCAAATGCGCGGGTGGCGTGCGAAACCCTCGTGACCACGGGGGTGGTTGTCGTTGCCGGGGAAGTCACGACCGACACCTACATTGAGATCCCGGAGGTCGTGCGGCGGACGATCCACGCGATCGGCTATGACGAGCCTGAGCATGGCTTCGCCGCGCGGACGTGCGGCGTGATCACCGCGATCCAGGCCCAGTCGCCGGACATCGCGCTCGGTGTCGACCGGGGCGGGGCCGGTGACCAGGGCATGATGTTCGGCTACGCGACGCACGAGACGCCCGAGCTGATGCCGCTGCCGATCATGCTCGCCCACCGGCTGGCGCGGCGGCTCTCGGAGGTGCGCAAGCAGCGCCTCCTCCCGTACCTGCGCCCGGACGGCAAGACGCAGGTCACGGTCGAATACCATGATGGCCACGTCGGGCGGTTGGAAGCGGTCGTGGTGAGCGCGCACCACGCGCCGCGCACGCCGCTCGCCCGCATCCGCGCCGATCTGCGCCGGCTGGTGATTGAGCCTGTCGTCCCGACCCAGTGGCTGGACCGGAAGACGCACATCTACATCAACCCGACCGGGCGCTTCGAGGTCGGCGGGCCGATGGCCGATACCGGGCTGACCGGACGGAAAATCATCATGGACACCTATGGCGGCGTGATCGGCCACGGGGGCGGGGCCTTCTCCGGCAAGGACCCGACCAAGGTGGACCGCTCGGCAGCGTACATGTGCCGCTATGTCGCCAAGAACCTGGTCGCGGCGGGCGTGGCCGACCGGTGCGAGATCGAGGTCGCGTATGCCATCGGCATCGCCGAACCGGTGTCCATCATGGTGGACACGCACGGCACCGGACGACTCTCCGAGACCGCGATCGTGAAGATCATTCGGGAGGTCTTTGACTTCACGCCGGCCGGCATCATCAAACATCTGCGCCTACGGCGCCCGACGTACCTGAAGACGGCGGCGTACGGACATTTTGGCCGTGAGGATGATGGATTTACGTGGGAGGACACGGACCGCGTGGGAGACATCAAGCGTGCGGCCCGACATCGATAGACTGGTGGGTGACCGGGGACGCTTCTGCGCGGCGCGTCGAACCGAGTCCCGTGCGAGAAGCGTCCCGGTGTGGCATAGGTGACCGGGGACATGTCTGCGCGGCGAGCTGGGCTGAGCCCCGCGCGAGAAACGTCCCGGTGTGAGAAAAACCCTGTCAGGAGGAGACGGTGGCTAGAGCCTATCACGTCAAGAATCTAGGACTGGCGGCATCGGGACGCTCGAAGATGGACTGGGCCGAACCACAGATGCCGGTGCTGCTGCGCATCCGCGCGCGGGCGGCGAAGCAGCGACCGCTCAAGGGGGTGCGGGTGGCCTGCTGCCTGCACGTCACGACGGAAACCGCCCACCTCATGCTCACGCTCAGGGCGGCCGGTGCCGACGTGGCCCTGTGCGCGTCAAACCCCCTCTCGACGCAGGACGACATCGCGGCCACGCTGGTGAAGGATCACGGCCTGGCCGTGTTCGCGGTGCGCGGGGAGAACCGAGCGACGTACTATGAGCACATCAAGGCCGTTCTGGCGCGCCGGGCGCACATCACGATGGATGACGGCGCGGACCTCGTCTCGACCGTGCACAAACAGCCGGGGCGCTTCGGGGGATCCGTCATCGGCGGCACGGAGGAGACCACGACGGGCGTCATCCGCCTGCAGAGCCTGGACGCGCAGGGCAAGCTCCGGTACCCGGTCATCGCGGTCAATGAGGCGAGCACCAAGCACCTCTTCGACAACCGCTACGGTACCGGGCAGTCCACCATTGACGGCATCCTCCGGGCCACCAACCGGCTCCTGGCGGGATCGGTCTTCGTGGTGGCCGGCTACGGCTGGTGCGGCAAGGGGCTGGCCCAGCGCGCGAGGGGGATGGGGGCCCAGGTGATTGTCACAGAGGTGGATCCGATCAAGGGGCTCGAGGCGGTGATGGACGGGTTCCAGGTCATGCCGCTCGGCGCGGCGGTGCGCCGCGCCGACATCCTGGTGACCGTGACCGGCTGCGCGCAAGTGCTCTCGACCCGGCACTTTCGGGGGATGAAGGATGGCGTCATCATCGCCAACGCCGGCCACTTCGACGTCGAGCTGGATCTCGGCGCCCTCAAACGGTTGAGCCGGCGCGTGCGGGTGCTGCGCAGCGGCATCCAACAGTACGCCCTGCGCTCGGGCCGCACCGTCAATGTGCTGGGCGAGGGGCGCTTGGTGAACCTGGCGTGCGCCGAAGGGCATCCGCCGGGGGTGATGGACATGTCGTTCGCCAACCAGGCGCTGGCGTGCGAGTACCTGGCGAAGCGCGGCAGGCGGCTGGAGCCGCACGTCTATCCGGTGCCGGCGGAAATGGACCGGGAGATCGCCCGACTGAAACTGGCCTCGCTGGGGATTGGGATCGACCGCCTCACGCCCTTCCAGAAGCGGTACCTGTCGAGCTGGGAGCTGGGCACGTAACCGTCCTACGTCGGCCGCTGCTGGAGCCGACGGACGACCCACCACACCGCGCCCACATGCGGGGCCCACAGCCCGACAACGGCGGGAATCGGCCACTGCTTGGTCAGCGCGTGCGCCACCCCGACCCCCAAGTAGTAGAGTAAGCCCCACCCGAGACTTGCCCCCAGGCCGCGCAGGTGGCCGCGCAGCTGCGGCTGCGTGGACGTCAGGTAGCCGATGAGGCACACGACCAGATTCAAGAGCGGCAGCGTCAGCTTGGCGACCAGCTCGACGCGGTAGCGCTTGAGGTGCGTCACGCCCACCGACCGCAGCCGCTGAATGAGGCGGCGCAGCTGCGCATACGACATGGTGTCCGGCTGCACCTGCGGGCCGCGGAAGTCCGCCGGGGTCACCGGCAGCCGGACCAGCCGCTCCATGAACCGTTGCGGCTCGCCTTCCACCTGCCCATGCAGGCCCACCTGATACAGGGTGCCGAAGAGCAGCAGCCAGCCGTGCCGGGTCCAGACGGCGCGCTCCACCTGGTAGTTGCGGATGGGGCGATTGCCGCGATCGTGCTCCAGAATATTCACGTGGCGGAGCTCTCCCGTCGTGAGGTCCAGGACGCGCGCATGGTAGAGCCGGTTCTCCTCGTCCAGCAGCGCGACATTCTCGAAACCCTCCTCCAGCTGCTGGCCCCGGAAGACCTCCTGCCGCATTTGCTCATAGACCCGGGCGGCGCCAGGCACGACCGCGTCGTTGACCAGGAAGATGCACACGCTCACAAGCCACCCCACGAACAGGAACGGCACGCTCGCCCGCAGCGGGCTCGTGCCGCTGGCGTTCATGGCCAACAGTTCCTGGTAGCGCGTGAGCCGGGTGCCGATGAACGCGGCCGCGAAGAGGACCGCCAGCGGCGACGCGCGCACCACGACGAGCGGCATGAAGTGGCGGTAGTACTGCCACACCGTGTCCGTGGGGATGCGGTAGCGCAGGATCTCATCGAAGTGGCCGAACAAATCGA